>CAKUAQ010000105.1 GCA_934636435.1 uncultured Eubacteriales bacterium | reverse complement strand
GGTTTCCCATGCAGGCGGGAGCCAGTAAAGAAGAAGGCTGGAACCTGTCTGTCAGCATAACGCCTGAGCTGAAAGAGCCGTTTCTGACTCGTCCGTCGGAGCCGGCCGGGATTCGGGGCGATGGGAATGAGGTAATGATCCGGGCGCTGGGGGAAACGGTGTATCTTCGTGTGCCGGAGTCGGCGGAGTTGGATACGGACGGTACCGGTGTCCGCGGTAGCTTTGCCATTTCCGAAACGCCGGCCTTTATCTCGGTTTTTCTTAATGATGAGGGGAAATATGCTTTTTCGAGTGTGATCGCCCGCAGCCATGCGCTGTGCTCCCGGTTTTACAGCACAACGCCGGATGCATTAGTGGATACGGCTTTCAATTGTTTGGCAGCTGAAATTGACGGAGCCTGGAAGTTTCCGCTGACCGATCATGGGAATACTGCCTACACCGAGCCGCTACTTGGCTGGTGCAATCGTTTCGGGAATGCGCTGGGTGGCTGGCAGGATCGCTGTCTGGCTGAACTGAGGTATTTTGCCGCCCGACAGTCAAAGAGCGACAAAAAACAACGGTTCACCTACAATAAGAACCACTTGGAAACGATTGCCAGCCACAGTTCCCGATTTTATGGTAAAGGGCATATCGGGAAATATCAGCATATGTACAATATGCAGACGCAGTTCTTTGACCAGATGATCTTTGCCTGGCGAATGTCCGGGGATAAGCGGCTGGGGAAGGTGCTGTATAAGGCGCTGAAGCTGCATACCCGCTGGCAGGATGACTGCTTCGACCCGGACGGTGACGGCCTTTATGAAAGCTATATCAACAGCTGGCCCACCGATAGCGTGTGGTATAACGGCGGCGGCTCCTGCGAAGAGACCTGCTATGCCTATCGTTCCCATACCGCAGCGGCGGAGCTTGCCGCACAATACGGCGATATGCAGGAGCGGGATTTTCACAGGGCAGCCCAAAAGCGCATTGAAAAGGGGTTTTGGGAGCGTCTTTGGCTCAAACATGACGGCTACCCGGCGATGATGCGGGAGAATGGCTTTTATGAGCGCTTACATACATCGGCGTGGCTGTATAACTGTTTCCTGCCGGTGGATACCGGGCTGACGGATGCGCTTCACAGCGCCTCCTGTCTGTGGTACAGCAAATGGGGGCTGGAAAACGTCCGGCAGCCGCTGGGCGGGCGGATGGTTTGGATGTCCAATTGGGTTCCCAGCGTGTGGTCGGTGCGTAAGCTGACAGGCGGTGAAAACTTCCAGCTGGCGTATGCGTTCTTCAAGGCGGGCTTTGCGGAGGAAGGCTACGATCTGCTGGTCGGTGCCTCACTGAAAGGGGCATATGACGAGCCGATGCCGGCGTCCACCGGTTCGGAGGCGGCGTCGTTGATGGCACGGGCGGTGATCTGTGGGATGCACGGGTATGAACCGGATTATCCCAACGGACGGGTTTCTCTGTCGCCCCGGTATCCGGCTGCATGGGATCGGGCATCGGTCGACACCGAATACTTCCGGGCGGACTATCACAAAACGGCCGGCCGGGTGGAGTATTGCTTTGAACTGGCAACAGCCGCTGACGTAACGCTGAATTTGTCGGTGCCGGTATCGGAGATCGTCGAAGTGAGCGGTGTTTCCGACTATTCTGTACTTCCCGGATTTTCCACGATGCTGGTGCGCTGTGCGCTCGGGCATACCTCCTGCGGCAAGGTCACCGTAAAATACCGCAAAGCCCTTAAGCCGGAGGTGGAGCTGACGGTGAAGGGGAGTCCCGGCGAGACGATCGCCGTTCCGCTGCGGAATGCGGTTCGGGTGATGGATATTCAGGAGATCGTGGAGAAAAGCGCCATCGACGAGAATGAGGTATGGCTCACTCCGGCAAACATCAGCGGAACGCATATCCTGTTCGCCGAATGTGCCTATGCCGGCAATCGGTATTATCGGCTGATTCGCATGCAGCTGTCCGAAAC
>CAKUAQ010000104.1 GCA_934636435.1 uncultured Eubacteriales bacterium | reverse complement strand
GAGGGTTCCCGTCGGACCCTACTTAGGAACGTGTCCTGTTCAAGCCGCCCTCGGAAGGCCATTCACGCCGCCGCGCATCACTCCGATCTCACCACCCGGAGCTCTCTTGGGATGCCCTGTGCTGCGCTACTTTTCTTCCTCACAGGTTTGTCATCTGAAATTAAGCGCATTATAATCGCATTTTCTGCTGTTGTCAATACCTTTTTCAGAAATATTTTGGCGATTTTTTTGAATCCTTTGACTTGCTGCTGCCGCAGATGGTACAATAACGGCAGTACCGCCTACAGGAGGGAACGCTATGATCTATTACACCGCCGACCTGCACTTTCACTATGCGCCCATGCTGCCCGGACGGCCCTTTGACACTGTGGAGGAAATGGACGAGGCCCTTATCCGCGGCTGGAACGAGACCGTAGCGGATGGAGACACAGTATATGTGGTGGGGGACGTGGGCTACAACGGCGGCCACGTGCCGCTGGATGCGCTGCGGCGGCTCCGGGGCCGCAAGCACCTCATCCGGGGCAACCACGACACGGGATTTGCCGACGCCGGGCGGCTGTATGAATGCTTTGAAACGGTGACGGACTTCAACGAGATCGACGACGGGGAGAGCCACATCCTGCTGTGCCACTACCCCATTATATACCGCAAGAGGGGGTATATGATCCACGGCCACCTGCACCACGGCCGGGGGGAGGAGTACCAGATGCTCCGGGAGCTGCCCAAGGTGCTCAACGCCGGCGTGGATGTGAATTTTTACCGCCCGGTAACCCTGGAGCAGCTGGTGGAGAACAACAGGGCCTACTATGCCGGAGAGCTGGACGATGCGATCCCGCCGCCGCCCCGCATCAGGCGCGGCACGGGCGGGGCAGATGGGTGGCTGCCGGCGAAGCCGGACTTCCGGCCCATCCCGCCGCGCCCGCAGGAGTGAAAACTTTCCAAGAATAGAGTTAAAAATCCAGCGTATCAAAAAGCCTCGCAGAGTTCGCGTCCGCAGACGCGAAAAATTCAGATGCTTTTGTCGGAAAAACCCAGAGGTTTTTTCGTCGATCTAAATCAAAACCTCCGGCTTAGCCGGAGGTTTTGATTGGCTAGGGCTGGGGATCAGCGGCGCTCTCTTTCCTTTCTGAGCACCACGGGCACGCCGGCCAGCACGCCGCCAACAAACAGCAGAGAGAGCCAAAGGACGATGCTGCTGTTATCGCCGGTCTCTGGGGAATCGGTGTTGCTGCCGGGGCGGTGTTGTTACCGGGCTTATCGTTGTTGCCGGGATCGGTATTGCCGGCGGACTGGAGCTCAAATTCCGTGCTGCAATCGCCGTCGGTGTAAACAACGGTCAGGGTATGCTTACCGGCGGAAAGTGTGGTCAGATAGGAGGCCTTCAGCGTCACGACGGTGGAGCCGGAGGCGGCGGTGTACTGATCCGCGGTGAGGAGCTTGCCATCCACCTGAACGCCGGTGAACTTGGAGAGATCGCCGTTGGCGGCAAATCTCAGCGTACCGCCGCTGTTCTGCGTCCAAGTGCCATTTGCGCCCTCGGTGATCTTATAATCGGGCGACGTGTCGGATGTCTGCGGCGCCATGGTCAGGTCGGTGTAGGCTGTATATTCTGCCGCTGGAATCGTAGTCCGGATCCACGTTAACGAGCCGGTAGCTATAAAGCGTGCCGTTGATCTTCAGCTTGGTATTGGTGCCGAAGTAGTAGCCCGCGTCGCTGCCTGCGGCGGTGGTGGTCAGGTAGAGCTTATAAGTGTAGGTTTTATTCTTATCGAAAGTGGAAATGAGCTTGCCGCCCCACGTGGCCAGGTAATCCTCATTATTGAACCACTCCTGAGAGTTGAGGCCCTCGCCGTCGGCCGTCTGGAGCTGATAGCCGATGAGGTTCCCGCCGGAGATGGGTGTGCTGCCGAAATCCACCACGCTGGCGGCGAACAGACCCTCGCCCTCCTGACCGGCACCATCCGTGAAGGTAGCCCGGAGCTGCTCATCGCTCAGGGCGGAGC
>CAKUAQ010000103.1 GCA_934636435.1 uncultured Eubacteriales bacterium | reverse complement strand
TGGGGCCGCGCCGCCCGTCCACGATGGGACGAATGCCGATCGCCGGATAGTCGCCGATGAGTTTTTTGTTTGCCATACGCTGATCATCCTTTCTGCATTTAGTGGGATTATTTTCCCCATATTCTCATTATAGCACTTGTGTTTCGCCGCAAGCAAGTGCTATAATGGATGAAAAACAGGACGATATTCACTTTTTTGTCCCGAAAGGCGGATCGAAGAGCATGAAATACACCAGCTGCAAAGAAACCATCCGGCACGGCGCTTTCGACTTCCCCATCGCCTATTACGCGGTGAACGCCCAGCATCCCCGCTATCACATGATGTTCCACTGGCACCCGGAATACGAGATCGTGCGGGTGCAGCGGGGACGGCTGCACATGAATCTGGACGGCACGGTCTTCACCGCCGAGGCGGGGGACACGGTGATCGTCAACGACGGGGTGTGCCACAGCGGCGAGCCGGAGGACTGCGAATATGCGTGTCTGGTGTTTGACCTGCACCGATTCATCAAGGGCACCCGCAGCGCATCGGCGGTGGTGGAGAATATTCTCGGTCACAAGCTGGCCATCGCCAGCCGGATGCCCCGGGGGGCGGAGGAGCTGGACACGCTGCTGGACGGGCTGTTCGCCGCCATGCAGCGGCGGCAGCCGGGATACGAGCTGTTTGTGCAGGGGTATCTGTGCCAATGGCTGGGGCTGGTGGTGCGGGATCACCTGTACGGCCCGCTGGAAAACACCGCTCACCGCCGCATCCACCGGCAATCGGCGCTGCGCGATGCGCTGACCTATATCGAGGACAACTATGCCGGCCGGATATCTCTGGACGATCTGGCGCGGGCAGCGGGCATGAACCGGAAATATTTCTGCACCCTGTTCCACACCTCCACCGGCCACACCCCCATCGACTATCTGAACCTCTACCGGGTGGAAATGGCGCGGGGGCTGCTGCTGTCCGGCGACGAGCCGGTCACGCAGGTGGCGCTGGCCTGCGGATACAACGACGTGAGCTATTTCACCAAGATTTTCCGTCGCTACACCGGAACGACCCCGCTGAATTATCGCCGCAGCGCCGAAAAACAGGCATAAACCCTTTGTCCCCCTCCATACCATAAGGTACCGGAGGGGTGATTTGTATGTATTGGATCATACGACGTAAGCAGGCGGTGCTGGCGCTGGCGGCGGCGGTGGCGGTGCTGGGCGGCGCCATCGGCGTCAGCGCCTACGGCCAGCGGCGGGCGGCGGTGGCGGCCGCCGCCGGCGGCAACTGGGGGCTGGGCTTCCACGAGGCGGGGCAGCCGCCCACCGGCAATGCCTCCCGGGAGGCGTTGGCGGCGCATAACGCCTACTTCCTGGGGGATACCAACCAAAAGACCATCTATCTGACCTTTGACTGCGGCTATGAGAACGGCAACACCGCCCCCATCCTCGATGCGCTGAAAAAGCACAACGCACCGGGCGCATTTTTCGTGGTGGGGCATTTTCTAGAAACCGCGCCGGAGCTGGTGCAGCGGATGGTGGCGGAGGGGCACACGGTAGGTAACCATACCTGGCACCACCCGGATATGTCCGCCATCGCCGACCGCGCCTCCTTTGAAAAAGAGCTGCACGCGGTGGAGGAAGCATACCAGCAGCTCACCGGGCAGACGATGTCCAAGTATTATCGCCCGCCCCAGGGCAAATACAGCGAAAAAAATCTGGAAATGGCATGCGACATGGGTTACCACACCTTTTTCTGGAGTCTTGCTTATGTGGACTGGTATGCCGACCGGCAGCCCACGGCGCAGCAGGCATTCGACAAACTGCTGCCCCGCATCCATCCCGGCGCTATCGTGCTGCTGCACAGCACCTCCGCCACCAACGCTGCCATTCTCGACGAGCTGTTGACCAAATGGGAGGAAATGGGGTATACCTTCGGCAAAATTTCAGACCTGTGCACCGCATAAAGAGCGGCGGCGGCGGACATACTGACAATGCTGCGCGGCGAACGATTTCCCTGCCGTGCGGCAAGGCTGCGGAGCATTCCGCGTCAATCCGTCAGAAAGGAGACTGCCGCCATGGACCACGCAAACAAGAGCATTCACTGCACTGTGACCTCCTGCTCCAACCACTGCAACTGCGAGGATTATTGCAGCCTGGACAGCATTCAGGTCGGTACCCATGAGTCTGACCCGAAGATGGATCAATGCACCGATTGTCAGTCCTTCATGAAGAAAAACTGACGAAAGCATCCGGCCCCGTCCCCGCATACGCGGGAACGGGGCCGGACGCTTTCAGCGGTGAGCTGTTTAGACATTAGTCAATTAGTCGTTAGTCATTAGTCGTTAGTCAATAGGAGAACGGGTGAGGTCTGTGCGCCTATCTTACCCCCCGCACAGTCTCCGCTCCGTTCTCCTAACACCTGCTGACTAACGACTAACGACTGTATCCGCTCCTG
>CAKUAQ010000102.1 GCA_934636435.1 uncultured Eubacteriales bacterium | reverse complement strand
GTCCATTCCCATACGAGAAAATGTTTGGTAGCCTCGGTCAACCGCGCCCGCTCGGCGCAGGTCATCCCGGGCAGCAGCAAAACACCCGCCCCATCGCACAGCAACGGAAACCGCTCCCGCTGTGCCGGTGACAATCCGCTCTCCTGCATCAGGTGCCGCACAGATTTTCCAACCCCTCGCCCGGCCGGGTGCAGCCGATCTCCCGGCCGCACCACCCGAACACTCAGATCGTTTTGTATTCTATCATAATCCACAGCGAATTTGAAGAACATTCTATGAACATTTTTTGCCGTTTCCATGTCCGGAGCGTTCACCAAACGCACACAAAACGGGCGGCCGTCCCACGTGCCGTCATACGGCAGAGCCGGTATCGGCTGTGTGTCCGGCGGCATAGACGGCGCATCCGTCGGACGATCAATGCGCACACAGCCGCCAGCCACCGCCAGCCGCCAGCCACCGGGCAGACAGACCGCGCCATCCCCCTGTATGAGCAGCCGATGAAACTCCTCGAAATGCCGTCGTTCCATCGAACGGCATCCCACCGCCGCCAGCGTCTGTTGCAGCATCCGGTAACCGATGGAGGGCGGAGCGTCCGCAATCTGTCGTCCGTCAAGCCCCTCCGGCAGACGGGCGCGCTCAAGCGCCTCCTGCGCCAGCCGAGACAGATACGCCTCATCCTCGGCTGCGGAATCCGCGATCCGCAGCAGCGCCTGCTCCGCCGCCGGGTTCAGCCGCCGCATGGCGGGCAACAATTCATGCCGCACCGCATTGCGGGTATACCGCACATCGGCATTGGTGCTATCGGTCACGTAAGGGATCCCCAGACGCCGGCAGTAGGCTTCAATTTCCGCACGGGTGCAGGACAGCAACGGACGCACCAGTTTTCCCCGTGCTGCCGGAATCCCGGCCAGTCCGGCGATCCCACAGCCCCGCAACAGATGCATCAACACAGTCTCTGCCTGGTCGGAGGCAGTGTGCGCCGTCGCAACCGCATCCGCCTGCCACACCTGCGCCATATGCGCAAACACCGCATACCGTACCAACCGTCCGGTCTCCTCCAGACCCAACCGCTCCCGGGCGGCGATCTCCGGTACATCGGCGTGCACTAAAAACAGCGGGACCTTCCACGCCCGGCACCTCTCGGCGACAAACGCCGCGTCCCAGTCGGCCTCCGCTCCACGGATGCCGTGATGAATATGCACAGCCGCCAGCGTAAGCCCCGCTTGCCGCCACCGGTACAGCACCGACAGCAGTGCCATAGAATCGGCGCCGCCGGACACTGCCACCAGCACCCGTTCCGATGGTAAAATCAGTTGGTTTGAGCCTGTAAAGGCGAGCACCTTTTCATCAAAACTATCCATCGTTATTCTGTCCGCCCGCTGGTATCCAGCGCCGTAAACTGCGTAAACTCGCCGCTCCAGGACACCGGCACATCCGCCAGCTCCCCGTGACGATTCTTCGCCACGATGATCTCGGAGGTGTCCGGCTGCGGCGTGCCATCCTCCTGCTGCGGCGCGCTGCGGTCATTTTTATAATAATTGCTGCGATACAGGAACAACACCTGATCGGCGTCCTGCTCAATCGAGCCGGATTCCCGCAGATCCGCCAGATTCGGCTTATGGCTGGTGCCGTTTTTCTCAGTACCGCGGGACAGCTGTGCACAGACCATCACCGGCACATTCAGCTCCTTGGCCATGATCTTAAGACTACGGGTGATCTCGCTGACCTCCTGCACCCGGTTGTCGATCCGCCGGGCGGTATGCATCAGCTGCAGATAGTCCACCACCACAAAGCCCAGATCCTTCACCCGACGCAGACGCGCCTTCATCTCCGTGACGGTGATGCTGGCGGTATCGTCCAGATAAATCGGCACCTGACACAGTGTGCTGGAGGCTGCCGAAATACGCCCCCATTCCTCCGCTGTCAGATTACCCACCCGCAGCTTCTTACTGGAGACCCGTGCCTCGGAGGACAGCAGGCGGTTCACCATCTGCTCCCGGGACATCTCCAGATTGAAGAATGCCACCGTGCGCTTTTGTACCACTGCCACATTGCGCGCCACATTCAGAGCAAAGCTGGTCTTACCCATGCCGGGACGAGCGCCCACGATGATCAGATCGGACCGGTTCAGGCCGCTGGTCACTGCGTCCAACGTGGAAATCCCGGTGGGGATCCCCACATACTGACTACGCTCCTCAGAGGTGAGCTTTTTGAAGGTCTCATAGTTGCTCGCCAGCACATCCCGGATGTGCATCAGGCCGCCGGTCTGCCTTCCCTGCCGGATGTCGTAGATCTTCTGCTCCGCCGAATCCATCAGCACGGAGGATTCCGTGCTGGGATCCATCGCCTCGTCGATGATCTCCCGCGACGCCTTGATCAGCCGTCGGGCATCGTATTTTTCCAGAATGATCTTGACATAGTTTTGCAGATTGGACAGAAACGGCACCATATTGGCC
>CAKUAQ010000101.1 GCA_934636435.1 uncultured Eubacteriales bacterium | reverse complement strand
AAGGAAGTCCGACCCCGGCGGGGTCGGACTTCCTCTTTTTTGCCCTGTGCGGATGCGGCGGATGTCAGTGGCGCTCCACCTTGAGCAGAAACGGCAGGTTATCGTCCTGCTCGGTCATGTATTTATTATTGACATTGGAGTGGGAGAGATCGTGGCTCACATTCATGCGGCGGTATTTTTCCGGAGAGATGCCCATGTATTTTTTGAAGGCGTTGGAGAAATACGGCTGATCGGAATAATTGAGCAATTCGGCGATCTCCTTGATCTGCAGCTTGGATTCCAGCAGCAGAGAGGCCGCGATCTCAATGCGCCGCTTTGTAAAATACTGGTGCGGGGTCATATTATAGGTGCGCTTGAAGATATTGATGACCTGCGCCTGTGAGATGCACAGCTGCCGGGCAATCTCCGCCAGAGAAAGCTCTTTCTGGTAGATGTTGTCGTCCAGCATTTTCTTAATCCGGTTAAAAAGGCCGTCGAAGGAAAAGGTTTGCCGGGATCGGTACAGCTCCTGCACGATTCGATGGAACTGCACAGACGCATCGAACATGATGTCCTCCGTAGGGCGGCGGCTGTTGGTGATATCGTAGAGAGTATCGAAATACTCCTTCTTACCGAAATTCTTGAAAACGATCACATCGTTCAGCCCGTAGGAATAGATCAGACTGGACACCAGCGTGCCGTCCAGATTGAACCAGATCTTATCCCAGGACTGATCGGGATAATAGCGATGGTCGCTGCCCTTGGGCAGCAGATACACATCCCCCGCCCGGACGGTAAACTTGCGGCCGTTGCAGAAAAGCGTACCGGAGCCGCCGTATATATATTCCAGAATATAGCAGTAGCTCTTTTCCCGGTGTACGATATACTGCTCATCGCAATTGGTGATGCCGGAGATCTCGATATTGAACGGAAAATCCGTGGGATTAAACGGGAATGAATTGATGCGCTCGTTGTTCATAAACCGACCCTCCTGACACGCCTGATGGATTTATTATACCAAAACGAATCCAAAATGCAAGATATATGTTCAAAACGTCCGCTCCACCCATCACGAGTTGGGATATAAGTAAAATTATGGCAAATTTTTGATAGACTTATTGTAAGATATACACGTAAAATTTTAATTTTTCACATTATTTCACGTTTTTTTCACATTGTTTCGTTCTTGGATATATGCTATAATTATCTCGCAAATCAAGCCCGACTATTTTATGCTTTTTGCATATTGCCGTACGTGCCCATTCTGGTAGACGGTCTTAGCTTTGCGATACGACAAAAAATGATTGCAAGAAGGAGGCAGGATACTATGTATCCGAGGAAAAAGTGCGCGATACTGATGCTGTGTGCGATTCTTCTGTTCAGCTTTGCCGGGTGTAAGAATGACAAAGAAACGCCGCAGCCGGACAAGGACCCCACTTCTTCGCAGGTGAGCGACAACAGCTCGGACAGCTCTTCCGAGTCCGACGGACCGACGGACGATAACCCGAGCAGCGATCCCGGAACAATCTCAAAAGGCAATACGGACAACAATTCCAACGCAGGAGGCAGCCAGAGCGGCTCCGGCTATCACACCGACCGGTATGTGCCGACCGCCTCGGGCTCGGATTCCTCCGGCTCCTCGGCCGCCTCCAGCCTCAAATACACGGCCGTTTCCTGGGACGGGCCGGCGGGCTATACCATCGTCGTGCCGAAGGACAACGCGCAGGCCGCCTCGGCCGCCAAGCTGGTGCAGCAGTATTTCGGCAAGAATGCCGGCGTCAGCCTGAGCATCGTCACCGACGATACGGCGGCGAAGGATAAGGAAATTCTCATCGGCAAGACAAAGCGCCATACATACAAGGCCGCCGAGGGCGAATATTTCGTCAAGCTCTCCGGCAAGAAGCTGGTCATCGGCGGCGGCCACGACGCCATGGTAAAGGCGGCGGCGCAGGCCTTCGCCCGCCTCCCCTACAAAAAGGGCACGGCCAACGAATTCTCGGTGCAGTCGGATTTCACGGCGACGCGGCTGGGATACAGCTATGTGTGGGGCGATGAATTCGAGGGCACCGCGCTGGACACCGACCTCTGGTGCCGGGCTACCAAGATGAGCGCCACGGCGGAAATGATGCTGGATAACACCGACCGCACCGCGCGGGTGGAGGATGGCCAGCTGAAGATGTTTGCCACCCGCTACTGGGATGCCAAGCGCGCCGGCGTCGAATATGCCGCGCCCTGGTCGGTGACGACCATCGACACCATGAGCTGGCGCTACGGCTATGTGGAGATGCGTGCCCGCGTGCCCTTTGTGCGCGGCGCGTGGCCGTCCTTCTGGACCTCCAGCTACGGCTCTCTGGGCCCCAGGACCTCCTCCGATTACAGCGTCGAGGTGGACATCTTCGAGGTATTCTCCAGCACCGACACCCTGGCGCCCAACGTCCATAAGTGGTATGATGACGGCAATCACACCATGTGGGCGGACGAGAACGAGAAATACGTATTCAATTCGCCGGATCTGAAGGATGAATACCACATCTACGGCTTCGAGTGGACACCGACCGAGATGAGCATGTATGTGGACGGCATCAAGTATTACACCTACGATCTGACCAAGAATTTCGACGGCGGCGATTCGGGGATGGGCGGCTTCGAGATGCAGCTGCATCTGATCCTCAACAACCATCTCTTCACCCAGTCCAGCGACTATAAGCCCTATGACGGCTGCGATATCTATCCGGCGGATCTGCCCGTGGAATACGACATCGACTGGCTGCGCCTGTATCAGAAAAACGACGGCGTCAGCAAGCTGTATACCAAATAATCGTTCCTTGCGATCCCTGACGGTTCAGTGAAAATATAGAGAAAAGGAGTCATAGCAATGAAACTAAGCATTCTTCCGAAAGCTCGAAAAGCATTGGCGTTTCTCCTGACTTTTGCATTGGTGC
>CAKUAQ010000100.1 GCA_934636435.1 uncultured Eubacteriales bacterium | reverse complement strand
CATTGGCTGTTCTCCTGACTTTTGCATTGGTGCTGTCAACGGCGGCGGTCATGACCCTCCCGACGGCAGCGGACACGGTGGATGTATGGGACGGCACCACCGCCGACGGCTATGCCGGCGGCACGGGCACGGCGGAGGATCCCTATCAGATCGCCACACCGGAGCAGCTGGCGCGGCTGGTCGGCGTGGATGTGCTGGGGTATTCCGATAACATCGTCAACGCCACCCGCAACAAATTCTACAAGCTGACCGCGGACATCTATCTCAACGATGTGTCCGATTCCCGGTGGTATGAACAGGACGGACTCAAGACCTGGTATACCGGCACCAGCAGCCGCTTTGTCGGCAGTCTGGACGGAGCCGGGCATACCATCCGGGGGCTGTATTTCGCCGCCGATGCCGGGTATGCCGGTCTGTTCCCGGTGATCGACGCCTATGAGGCCGACCGGTACTTCAAAAATCTGACCATTGCGGATTCCTATATCTGCGCCAGCAGCATGGCCGGGGCGATCGCCGCCCGCGCCTACGGAAATAACAACCATGGCTTTACCTTCGACCGGTGCTATGTGACGGATACCGTGGTCGTGCATGCCACCGATGTGGGCAGCACCGCTCCCTATTGTGGCGGTTTCGTCGGCTTTTCGTCAACCGGAAAAGAGACCCCTTATTCGTTCACCGATTGCGCCATGCTGGCGAAAGCCAAGGATGGCGGCCATTTGAAATACGGTCTCATCGGTATAAACCTCGGCTGGAGCGGTTCCATGTCCATGTCCGTACTGGATTCCTTCGCCTGCGCCGATGACTGGCAGGGTCTCACCCTGTCCGGGAGTGCAGACACCTCCCATCTGGTGTCCGCCCCGGAGACCATCCGGGGCGACGCGGCCAGGACGGCTATGCCGAATCTGGACTGGGATACGGTATGGATGCCGACGGCGGATGGCTACCCGGTGTATAAGGCCGCAGAGGTGGATGTGAACGGCAAGGTCGGCGCGGTGTGGGAAGGCGCGGTCGCCAAGGGCTATGCCGGCGGCACAGGTACTGCGGAGGATCCGTACCTCATCGAGACCGCCAACCAGCTGGCCTATCTCGTCAAGCACGACATCATCGACCTGGGCGGCGGCAACTCCAGCAACACCATGGGCAAATACTACAAGCTGGCGGCGGATATCTATCTGAACAACGTCGCCGACCCGGACTGGAAAACGCACGCCCCCAATTCCTGGTATTCCTCGGACAGCAGCGCCCGTTTCGGCGGCAATCTGGACGGGGACGGCTATACGATCTACGGGCTCTATTATGACGGAGAAGGCGCCGCCGGACTGATCTCCTATGCGGATATCTGGTCCTACGATATCACCATCAAGAATGTGACCCTGTCCGATTCCTACATCAAGACCACCCACAGCTTTGCCGGCGGACTAATCGGATTTGTATACGGTACAGATGCAACGGATAGAACTCTGACGGTGGAGGGCTGCTTCGTCGACGACAACGTCACCGTGTGGTCGACCGCCGCGGGCGGCTATGTCGGCGGTCTGGTAGGCTGTCTGCACAACAAAAACAAGAGCCACTACACCTTTGTGGATTGCGGCGTTCTGGCCGATGTCAAGGGGGCAACCTGGAAAAACTGCGCCGGTCTGGCCATCGCCGGCGGTGAGGGACTTTACCGCATCGAGCGGTGCTTCGCTTTCCCCCGTCTGGTGATCGACTCCTACGGCAACGCCAAGGACAGCACTAACTCCCATATCCTGAGGGAGCCGAGCGCGCTGCTGGAGATCCGCGGCGAGCAGGCAAGAACGACCATGGCCGATCTCGATTGGGAGAACAGCGCTTTCACCCCCGTGAAGGACAGCTATCCCCGGCTGAAGCTGGTGTCCCAGCGTCTGGGAGATCTCAACTGCGACAATGTGTGCGACACCGCCGATCTGGCTTTCCTGCAAAAGCATCTGCTGGGGGTGGCCGCAGCCGCTGTGTTTGATGCCAACTGCGACGGCACATCGGATATTCGGGATCTGGTCGACCTGAAGGGAAAGGTCGATGCCTTCGTCGGCCCCGACAGCGCCTATGTCCCCGCCGGCTACGGTCTGGTGTGGAATGACGAATTCCGCGGCCGCACCATCGACACGGCCAAGTGGCGCACCGACCCGGCGGGCAACCGGATGACCGGCACCGACGAGCTGGGCTGCTTTGACGACGGCACGGTGCGGTCCGTCGGCGACGGCGGGCTGAAAATGACCGCCTTAAAAAATCCCGATCCGGCCGGATACAACGGCAGCCAGTATATCACCACCACCTCCATCTCCACGGAAAACCGGATGAGCTTTAAGTACGGCTATCTGGAGGTCAAGGCCAAGGTCCCCTATAAGAAAGGATGCTGGCCGTCCCTGTGGCTGCGCAGCCCCCATGCGGCGCAGGTCGAGGGAGAGACCGGTCTGGACGACTACAATATGGAGATCGACGTGATCGAGCCCTTCGGCTTTACGGATAAAAACCGTATCACCATCCACGAGACCAACAAGGCCGATTCAAACGACCACCGGCAGCTGGCCACCGGCGACTATACGTTCGACGATACCGCCGATCTGGTCAATGAATACCACGTGTACGGCTTCCTGTGGACCGAGAGCGCCATGAAATTCTATGTGGACGGCGCGGAGTTTGCCTCCTTCTCCATGGAGGCGCTGCGGGAGATGGGCTATGCAAGCAGCTTCGACGATACCGTGAATATCCTGTTCAACAACCATCTCTTCACCACCTCCGGCGAGTTCAACGGCGGCGACGAGAACAATATCATCGAGAATCACGAGGACAGTCTGCCGTCCATCTATGCGGTGGACTACATCCGCCTGTATCAGCAGGAAAATTCCGGCAGCGTTCTGCTGCTCCGGTGAGCTGACAGACCCTCGCGAAACGAACAATGCATTCGGC
>CAKUAQ010000099.1 GCA_934636435.1 uncultured Eubacteriales bacterium | reverse complement strand
GCTTAAGGGGACGGAGTACGACACCGGATTGGATTTGGCGGCGCTCAACGAGATTACTACCTACTTCAAGACCTTGCGGAAAAAGTATCTGGATTCCGGACTGCTGAAGCCGAAGCTGCTGGAGGTGGATACCAACGCTTTGATGTATCAGGTTCCCGGCGGTATGCTGTCGAATCTGGTCAGCCAGCTGGAAAAAATGGGTGCCTCTGATAAGCTGCAGGCAGTGCTGGAGGAGGTTCCCCGGGTGCGCAAGGACGCGGGGTATCCGCCGCTGGTAACGCCTTCCTCCCAGATTGTGGGCACCCAGGCGGTGTTCAACGTAATGAGCGGCGAACGCTATAAGATGGTGACCAAGGAGTTCCGTGGTCTGATTCGCGGCGAATATGGCCGCACGGCGGTGCCGGTGGATCCGGAATTCCAGAAAAAGATCATCGGTGATGAGAAACCAATCACCTGCCGGCCGGCGGATCTGCTCAGCCCGGAGCTGGACACCATCCGCAAGGAGGTCGAGCCGTGGTATACTCAGGAGGAAGACGTGCTGACCTACGCCATGTTCGGACAGGTGGCCACCAAGTTCTTCGAAAAGCGGGCTGCGGGTAAGCTGGGAGAGGATCCCAATGGTAGCCACAGTGCTAAAGTCACCGTGACTCCTGTGTAAACGGCGAAAGAAGATCGTACGTGCGGATCCACAGGATCCGCGTATGTCCGGAAACGGCGGACGGTTCGGAAAGCAAGCGGTTCGTGCAGTTCAGCGGAATGTACGTGCCGAGAAGCGGACGAGTTACATATAGATAAAATACCGGGAGCCGAGGATTTTTTCCTCGGCTCCCGGTGCGTTTGGGTCATAGGACGGATGATCGCTTATTTCAGGTTGTTCTGCTCGTAAGCCTGAATCATCTTCTTGAACGTGTGACCCGTACGACCTGCGGAAACAGCCCGCCCTTTTAGCTTTTCCAGATACTTTTCGCAGCTTTCTCCGGTGAAGATCTTGATAGACAGCTGTACCGTGCCGTTGCCTTGGGGTGTCACCAGAATCTTGTCAATAAACGTGTCCACAAATTCCTTTGTGATCTCTCCGTTGGCGCAGTCACGTTCTGCGTCCCGCAGCACTTTGCGAATGCGCTCCATATTGGTGCAGAATTTTTCACTGGATTCCTGCTGCTCCCGGAGCTCAGCCAGCTCCTGCTCGGCAGCTTCGATGTCTGCGTTGCACCCGGCGGTCATCGACTTAAAATCAGCCGGCGTTATGCTGTCCAGTGCCACCAGCTCCAACAGCTTGCTTTTCTTTTTCTTAGCCAGCTCGATCGACGCTTGAACCGTTTCAATTTTTCGCTCAAGGTTGCCGTCACTGGTCATGGCCCGATACATCTGCTCGTATTCTTCCAGCATGGCTGTGGATGCGTCTTTCGTGTTGCGGAACACCTCAAAGAGTAATGGGATCAGCTCTCGTTCATATATCGGAATGGAATCACAGCTGTCTTTCCCATTGTTGATCTTTCCGGAACAGACCCACTTGGAATTTTTGTTTCCCTGCCGATCCACGGAGTCCCTGCGGTAATAGGGGGTGCCGCAGTGGGCGCAAAAAAGCTTGCCGGTCAGGAGATTGGCGTGATTGCAGATTCCCTGTCGGTTTTTCACATCCTCGCTGCGTTTACGCAGGACGGCATTTGCCCGATCCCACAGCGCTTCGGACACGATGGCCGGTACGATCTCCCCGGTCTCGTCCTTAAACATGACCCATTCTTCCGGGGGGAGGAATTTTTGCTTTTTGGTGAACATATCGACTACGGTGACCTTGTGACCCACATAATACCCTTTGTACTTTGGGTTGGCGATCATATTTGCCATGGTTGAATGGGCGATCTTCTTACCGTTCAGATTGCGGTAGCCTTTTTCCCAGAATAGCGTTTCGATCTGCTTCATGGAGTATTCATTGGTGGCGTATAGCTCAAACAGCTCCTGTACCATCGCCGCTTGCTTTTCGTCGATCGCCAACCGCCCGTTATCCTTGATATAACCAAAAATACGGCTGTTACCCAACACCACATTTTGCTTGATCGCCTGCTGATGTCCAAATTTGACACGGGAGGAGAGCTTGCGCAGCTCGTCCTGTGCGATGGAGGACATGATGGATAGGCGCAGCTCTGAGTCCTCGTCAAAGGTATTGATGTTATCGTTTTGGAAGAACACGCCCACACCTGCGTGCAAAAGCTGCCGGGTGTATTGAATGGAGTCCAGCGTGTTGCGGGCGAAACGGGAGATCTCTTTCGTGATGATCAAATCAAACTTGCCGGATTCGGCATCGTCTACCATCCGATTGAAGTTTTCCCTGTGTTTTGTGGAAATGCCGGACAGCCCCTCGTCGATGTATCCGGGTACAAATGTCCACGCCTGATTCTTTTTGATGAAATCCTCATAGTATCGAATCTGGTTGCCTAAGGAATTTAACTGCTCATCCGATTCGGAAGAAACACGGGCATAATAGGTCACCCGCATGGGAATATCGTACACGCTTTTGGTGCGGAGTGATTGTCTGACTGCATGGATATCCATAATGCCTCCTGATAAAAGTTCGTAAAATCATCATCTATGTATAGAATATCATAATCGAACGAATTTTTCAACCCCTTTGTGCGGCAGATAAAAATAAAGTGGGCGGTAATCGAAATAGGATTACCGCCCCAACCGTTCGTGGGTTTTAGCTTCGGTGCGCTGTCGGATCATCAGCCGCATTCGGTTACGCTGTTCCTCGGTAATGATTCCTTTAGCGAACAACGTATCATTATAATAAGTCAGCCAAAGCTGTTCAACGACAGCCTGCTTTTTTCGCTCATTCGTATTATGGTTCGTAGCTCCGGTTTCCGTCATCAAACCCCTCCCGTGCAATAGTGTAGACCGTTTTGCATTTGTCTATGCAAAGCGGGTACATAGAAGGCTTGCTCGTC
>CAKUAQ010000098.1 GCA_934636435.1 uncultured Eubacteriales bacterium | reverse complement strand
AAGCGCATGGCGGAAAAGGCGGAGCTGGAGGCGCAGCTCGCTATTGAGGAAAACAAGAAGATCACGCTGACGGAGGCGCAGATTTTGGCCTTTCTGGACTATGTCTGCGAGATGCCCGCCGACGATGTGAATAAGCGCCGAGCCATCATCAATATCTTTGTTCATCCCATCTTCCTGTATGACGACCACTTCACCCTTATCATCAACGCCAGCAAGAAGCCGTTGAGCATTGACAATATCCCGCTGGATGATATAGAAACGGCCTTTGAAGGCGAAACCGGAGCTTTGGAGGGGTGTTCATCCTTGAGCACCCCTGCTCCACCAAAAGCAAAAGGACATCGCATTGGCGGTGTCCTTTTGCTTTTGATGGAATCGGAACTAAGAAGAACTGGTGCGGCGAGTTGCCGCACAGGGGGATTCTTGCTTTGGGGCAAAAACCGGCGCTTTTTCGGATTGCTCTTGTCGGTGAGATACAGGAAAACTGCGGCAATATCGACGTATGGCCGACAAGCGTATTTGAGGATGATCCCCACTCTGAAATCGTTTCTCGAAAGCGTCGGCAGCGCATGGTGCGTGTTGAGCGTACCGCCGCATAAGCGGTGCGAAAAAACAACGGTTTACTGGTGAAAACCGTCCGGAGACATTTGTCGATACTACACATATCGTCGACTGTGTGCTCTATCTTAACCTGCTGTGGGGGTATGGGTTATAGCGGAGCGCAGTCATTCGGTAAATGGAAACCAATCGAAATTCGGGGAGAGGATGAGCGATGGCGCGGGCCAGGTATCAGGTCTTAGTCATTCCGTATTACATAGAAGGCGGCGCAGCGCGGTTCTGTGTGTTTCGGCGGCGGGATGTGGGGGTTTGGCAATTTATAGCGGGCGGCGGAGAAAGTGAAGATTCCTCAATCCTCGAATCGGCAAAACGGGAGGCATTTGAAGAAGCCGGTATTTCTGTGACGGAAGATTATTTTAAGCTGGACACCTGTTGCAGCATACCCGCCTGTTGTTTCAAGGACGGGGAAACCATGTGGGGCAGGGATTGCCTTGTGATTCCGGAATATGCTTTTGCGGTGAGGGTCGAAAGCACGTCCCTGCGGGTATCTCCCGAGCATACGGAAAGCGCCTGGCTGACCTATGAGGATGCCCACGCGGTGCTTCAGTGGGACAGCAACCGAACGGCTTTGTGGGAACTGAACAGGCGCATTGCCCTTGGCTCGCTGAAATAGACGGCTCCGGTTTCCGATGAAATATCGGCACGGCGGCACAACCGAAACGCGTGCGGCCGGATCGACAGAACGATGGGGGTGCGCTCACTCCGTCTTTTCGGTTGAGAAAAATCGTGCAGGTGTTTTGCCGGGCGGTTTCGTTTCCGACAGAAGCCGCGCTGTCATTTTGGTTGAATTGGCGGTGCGCTCGTGTATTTCCCTTTGCACAATCGCGGATGCAGTGGTATAATGGGGGCAATCATCTGGAATTCGAGGAGAAAATACCATGTATTCATTTTTGCTGGCGTTGATCTATCTGGCGTTTATCAGTCTCGGATTGCCCGATTCGTTGCTGGGCGCGGGTTGGCCGGTCATGCACAGTGAGCTTGGCGTACCGGTGTCCTTTATGGGCATCGTATCCATGATCATCTCGGGCGGAACGATCGTCTCCAGTCTCCTGTCGGATAAAATGACCCGTAGATTCGGCACCAGAATCGTGACGGTTGCAAGTGTTTTTCTGACCGTGATCGCTCTGTTCGGGTTTTCCTTTTCCAACCGGTTTTGGTTGCTGCTCGTCTTTGCCGTTCCCTACGGGCTGGGCGCGGGAGCGATCGACGCGGCGCTCAACAACTATATCGCGCTGCACTACAAGGCTAAGCATATGAGCTGGCTCCACTGTTTCTGGGGCGTCGGGACGATCGTCAGTCCGTTTATCATGAGACATGCGTTGACAAACGGGACATGGAACAGCGGTTACCGGATCGTGGGGTCGATCCAGCTGGCCATCGCGGTGCTGCTGCTTGTCACCCTGCCCGTGTGGAAGATCAACCGGACAGAAGCCGAAGAAACGGACAAAACCGTCGGTCTGCGGGATGCGCTCAAGATCCGAGGGGTCCCGTTCCTGTTGCTCGGTTTTTTCGCTTACTGTGCCGCGGAGGCCACCGCTATGCACTGGGCCAGCACTTATTTCGTGGAGGCGAAGGGAATCCCGGCGGAACGCGCCGCCGGGTTCGCCGCCCTGTTCTATATCGGCATCACCGCCGGACGGTTTATCAGCGGCTTTATCACGGATAAGCTGGGCGACCGCAGGATGATCCGGCTGGGCACCGGCGTGCTGGCCTGCGGGATCGTGGCGCTGCTCATCCCCGGAGAATCCTATGTTGTCGCCTTTGTCTCTTTTCTGGTTATCGGTCTCGGCTGCGCGCCCATCTATCCCTGCATCATCCATTCCACCCCCTACAATTTCGGTGCGGAGAATTCGGGCGCGATCATCGGCATCCAAATGGCCAGCGCCTACGTGGGATCGACCTTCATCCCGCCGCTGTTCGGACTGCTCGGCAATGCGGTTTCCTTTTCGATCCTGCCGGTGTATTTGCTCATTTTCTTTGCTCTGATGATCACCATGACGGAAACGACCTTCCGCATCACCCGAAAGGCAAAGGAGCCGAATGCCTGAGACGAAACGGCGTCGTGGGGCGGGAACGGGTGAAAACAGAGGCTTCGCCCTGATCCGTCGGCATTCGACACGAACTCTCCCGGCGGCGCAAAAAGATTTTGCGTGATCGGTTGACCGCCGGGGCGAAAAGCGGTATAATACATCAATAGATTGAATGCGGGAGAGGAACGGCACGTGAACTCTTTTTTACATCGTACCTGGGCCGAGGTGGATCTGAATCGGCTGCGGGATAATCTGGCGGCGATCCGCGGGGTGCTTACCCCCGGCTGTCGTATCATGGGCATCGTCAAAGCGGATGCCTACGGACACGGGGCGGTGGAGATTGCCCGCGCGCTGCAACAGGACGGCGCCGATTGGTTCGGCGTATCCAATCTGGAGGAGGCCATCCAGCTGCGGCAGGCGGGCATCGAGCGTCCTATTCTGGTCATTTCCCATACTCCGACGGAGGAGGCCGTGCAGCTGGCCCAATACCGGGTGACGCAAACGGTGCTGTCGGAGGAATACGGGCAGGCGCTCAGCCGGGAGGCGCAGCGGCTGGCGGTGACGCTGCCCATCCA
>CAKUAQ010000097.1 GCA_934636435.1 uncultured Eubacteriales bacterium | reverse complement strand
GCTGAGGCCGGTCTGGGCTGGCTGTATTATCTGATCTTTGCCTTGATTTCCCTGTTTTGGGGTGTGTTCGGCAGCGTGTTCAACACCTTCTCCGGGCTATATCAGGCCAAGGACAATGACCTGCTGTTGTCCATGCCCATTCCGGTGCGGTATATCCTTGCCGCCCGGCTGCTGGGGGTCTATTTGATGGGGCTGATGTACAGCGGCTCGGTGCTGCTGCCCGCCATCCTCATTTATTGGATCGTCTGCCCCCTCTCCGTCGGCTCCGTTCTGGGCGGGCTGATGCTGCTGGTGCTGGTTTCTGCCGCCGACCTGCTGCTGTCCTGCGTGCTGGGCTATGTGGTGGCGAAGATTGCCCAAAAGCTCAAAAACAAGAGCTTCATCACCGTGCTGGTGTCGCTGGTGTTCTTTGGCGTATATTATATGGTGTATTTCAAAGCCAACGACCTCATTGCGGCGCTGGTGGAGAATGCCGCCGTCTATGGGGAGAAAATTCAGGGCTCGGCGTGGCTTCTGTATCAGCTGGGATTGACCGGCACCGGCACTCCGCTGGCGATTCTTTTGTGGGCCGCCATAATCGGCGGGCTGCTGGGGCTGACCCTGTGGGTGCTGGCGCGCAGTTTCCTGAAACTGGTCACCGCCGCTAACAAGGTGGAGCGGATCAAGGAGAAAAAAGGCCCCCTGCGGGTACAACCCCCTACCGCCGCCCTGCGGCGCAAGGAATTCGGGCGGTTCTTTTCCAGCCCCAACTATATGCTCAACTGCGGTATGGGGCTGCTGATGCTGCCCATCGCCTCGGTGGCGCTGCTGATCAAGGGCAGTGTGGTACGGGAGGTGCTGGTGGAGCTGATGGGCAGCGCCGACCAGGCGACGGTGCTGCTGGGCGCCGTCCTGTGCTTGCTGGCGACCATGAACGATATGGCGGCTCCTTCCGTCTCTTTGGAGGGGAAAAGCCTGTGGCTGCTCCAATCCCTGCCCATCGACCCCTGGCAGGTGCTGAAGGCCAAGCTTTCGGTACAGCTCACCCTCACCGGGCTGCCGCTGCTGCCGGGCATCGCCGGCGTCTGGATCGTGCTGCGCCCCTCGCTGCTCACCGGGCTGCTGACCGGCATGCTGGTGCTGCTGGTGATGTGCCTGTTCACCGCTTTCGACCTGTTCATCGGACTGAAAAACCCCCATCTGCAATGGACCAGCGAGATCGTCCCCATCAAGCAAAGCATGAGCGTCATGGTGGCGCTGCTGGGCGGCTGGGTGTATGCGATCGTGCTGGGGGTGGGGTATCTGCTGCTGAGCGGCTTGTTGCCCGCGCCGCTGTTCCTGGGGCTGGCATCGCTCCTCACCGCCGGACTGGCGCTGTGGGTATATCGCTGGCTCAGAACCCGAGGTGCTCAGCTGTTCGCCCGGCTTTAATGCCGGAAATATTCATCAAACGACCGCTCATCTGAGCGCATTGCCGGAGGAACACATATGTATAAGCTCATGATCGTCGAGGACGATCCGGGAATCTCCCGTGCCATCCGGGAGCAGGCGGAAAGCTGGGGCTTCACCGTGGAGGTGCCGGAGGATTTCAGGAATATCACCGCTGCCTTTACCGCCTTCCAGCCCCATTTGGTCCTGATGGACATTACGCTGCCTTTTTTCAACGGCTATCATTGGTGCACCGAGATCCGACGGCTGTCGCAGGTGCCCATCATCTTCCTGTCCTCCGCCGCCGACAACATGAATATCGTCATGGCCATGAATCTGGGCGCAGACGATTTCATCGCCAAGCCGTTTGACGCTAACGTACTGATGGCGAAGGTGCAGGCCCTGTTGCGGCGCACCTATGATTTCGTCGGAGCGGCCCCGGTGCTGGAGCATCGGGGCGCGTTCCTCAACACCGGGGACAATTCCCTCACCTACAACAGCGCATCCGTCCCGCTCACCAAGAACGAATATCGCATTCTTCTGTGCCTGATGGAAAACAAGGGCCGGGTGGTGAGCCGGGAGCAGCTGATGGAGCGGCTCTGGGAATCGGAGCAGTTCATCGACGAAAACACCCTGACCGTCAACGTGAACCGGCTGCGCAAAAAGCTGGATGCCGTCGGGCTGGAGAATTTCATCACCACGAAATTCGGTGTCGGGTATCTGCTGGGTTAGAACACAACCGTTTTTTCGGCCAGACCGCAAGGAGGGCACAATGAAACTATGGAGAGCCGTATGGCGGCAGCACCGGGGTGGTATCCTGTTGTATTTCCTTTGCGGCGGGATCTTCCTGCTGACCTTTTACCTCTACCGACTGCCGCTGAAGGCGGTGCTGTATCCCCTGCTGCTGTGCGGGGTGCTGGGGCTGGGGGCGCTGGTGCTGGAGACGGTGCGGGTGCATAAGGTGCACACCCGCCTGCAGGAGCTGATCCTCAGTCCCGTCACAGCCGCCCTCGAGACATTTCCCGCCCCACTGACCGCCACAGACGAGGATTACCGGCAGCTTGTCCGCCAGCTCCAGCGGGAGGTGGCGGGGCGGGAAACCGATGCCGCCGTGCGCTATCAGAACACGGTGGAATACTTCACCGTCTGGGCGCACCAGATCAAGACCCCCATTGCCGCCATGCGGCTGACCCTGCAGACAGAGGATTCCCCCCTGTCCCGCCGTCTGTCCGGCGAGCTGTTCCGTATCGAACAGTATGTGGAGATGGTGCTGACCTATCTGCGGCTGGATTCCACGGACACCGATTATGTATTCCGCCGTCAGCCACTGGACCCCCTCCTGCGAGGCTGCTTCAAGCGGTTCTCCCACGAGTTTATCGACCGCCGGCTGCGGCTGGATTTCACCCCCACCGACCTGACCGTTGTCACCGATGAAAAATGGCTGGCATTCGTGCTGGAGCAGCTGCTGTCCAACGCCCTCAAATACACCCGGCAGGGCAGCGTCACCGTCTCTCTGACCGGTCCCACCACCCTGTGCATCCGGGATACCGGCATCGGCATCGCCCCGGAGGATCTGCCCCGCATCTTCGACCGGGGCTACACCGGCTATAACGGCCGCAGCGACAAAAAGGCCACCGGCATCGGACTGTACCTGTGCCGCCGGGTCTGCCGGGGGCTGGGCATCGGCATCCGGGCAGAATCGCAAGTGGGGATGGGAACGGCGGTCTATCTGGAGCTGGAGCAATACGACCTGAAAGCGGAATAACGGCAATTCTTACAGTAATGTAAGAACCGGGGCGGAAAATGTAAGCCGATTCGATTGGCTTCGTTTTCCGCTTCATCTATAATAGAGTCATTCCCACAAGGGAGGGCGGTTTTGCGGTGCGTCCGGGCGGCGTGACTCCGAGAACCGCAATTCCGCAAGAAAGGAAGGGTACGAGCATGAGTATTTTGGAGGTCAAAGGTGTCCGCAAGGTGTATTCCACCCGATTCGGCGGCAACAAGGTGGAGGCGCTGAAAAACGTGAATTTCAGCGTGGAGGCAGGAGAATACGTCGCCATTATGGGCGAGTCCGGCAGCGGCAAGACCACCCTGCTGAACATTCTGGCGGCGCTGGATACCCCCACCAGCGGCAGCGTGCTGCTGGACGGCAAAGAACTGTCCGACAT
>CAKUAQ010000096.1 GCA_934636435.1 uncultured Eubacteriales bacterium | reverse complement strand
TACTTTGTCCCGCGCCACGCCGTCCATGAAAATCGTGCGCGGGTCGACCATGCGGTGATTGCGCACTTTGTTGAAAATGTGCCCGAAAATCCCACCACTCGGCTTGTCCGGGAACCGCCTGCAAAAGGCATAGCTCACCGTCGCCAAGTGCGAAATCTCAGCCAGCAGGCCATACCCCAAAAACCGGCGGTAGGCCAAATTCACCTGAATTTCCCGATAGGTTTCCGCAGAAACGGAATACCGAACGGGTGCTGAAGGAGCACCATCCGGATCAGCGCGACCGGATCGTTTTCCGGCCGGCCGCTGTTATGGCGGTAATACGGCGACAGCCGTTCATACAGCCATTCGCAGTCCTTGATCTTCTCGATCTTACGCAGCAGAGGGTTATCCGCCGTTACCATTTCTGCCCGACCGTCTTTCCTCCATTGCTCCACGTATAACGCCCCCGTTTCCTTTATTATACCGGAAACGAGGGCGTTTGGGTGGTTCTTTGACAGGAAGAGATCACACGGTGATTTCATCCTGCTCTTTATTTTTCCGGCGGGTGGATGTTTCCAGCACCCAAAACACCAACTGCACCAGCCCCATATATCCCAGCAGGATCAGCAAAGAGGGCAGCTCATAGAAAAACGGGCGGGGAATGAATCGCCAGAACAGATTGAGGATGCTGACATCGGCACCGAAGGTGAAAAAATAGTTGGCGCCCGGGCAAACGGTGGCACGCAGCAGAATATTCACCAGATGCGCCCCCAGTGCCAGCAGCACAAAGGTGCCGACGACGCCTGGATAGTCCCGTGGGACGGGACGGTAGAAATCCAGCAGCGCCAGCGCCAGCCCGCAGACGATGAGCAGTGCATGGGTCAGATAAAAGCCCAGAATCCGGGGGGTGAACAGGGAAAACCCGGTGAAGGAGGCTTCCGGAAACAGCAACGCCATGGCCGCGCCCAGCGGCGCCACATAGAAGGAAAAGCCCAGCAGAGACCGCCGCCGGGTCAGCACCCCGAGGGGGATGAGAAACAGATTGATGTTGCACAGATGCAGCGGCAGCTCGCTGAACCAGTTGAATCGCTCCAGCCCGGATAGGACGAGAAACTCCCGATCCACCGACAGGCAGCCCTTATAGATGAAAAACAGCACCAGATTGGCGGCGCTCAGGCCGATCAGCAGCCGTTGCCGTTGCCGGAGCGTATGGGTCTTGCCGAACCGCCGGATCCCCGCCAGCGATAGCACGATGACCGCCAGCAGGCCGAAAAACACAGGATTAAAGGGTCGAATAATCAAGATGGGATTCCTCTCTTTCTTTCAATCAGGCGCACGACGCCGTACACCGGCACAGCGAACAGGCAACCGACCGCAGCATCCAGCACGGAATGCTGCTTGACGAACAGTGTGGAGAAACAGATCAGCCCCAGCAGCGCGGCGGAGCCGCCCCGCAGCCACGGATGCCGCCGCCCGAAATCCCCCCGGAAGGTTGCCAGATGGATGGCGGTGGCCTCATAGCAATGGAGACTGGGCAGCACGTTCACAGGGTCATCGTTGCGGTAGATGATCCGGCACAGCCACAGAAACACGCCGTCGCCGGATGCATCCGGCCGGAAACCAATACAGGTGGGATAGACGAGAAAAAAGACTGTGGCCAGCAGCGCCCCGGAAAACAGGGTGGCCACCTGTCGACGGAACACGACGGGATCGCGGAAGCACATATAGACCATCGGCAGAGGAATATACAGATACCACAGGATATAGGGCACAATGAAGATCGGCAGAAACGGGATCCGGTCGTCCAGCGCCGTATGCACCACATGATAGCTCAGTCCCAAATGCTGGGACAGAAAATACATCCCGCCCAGGGGCAGAAACAGCAGAAACCACAGAATGTGCGGATAGCTTTGCAGCCATCGCCGCAGAGTACGGCGCATGGAGTTCCCCCTTTCATCGAAATATCAATAAGCAGTATACCATACCAATCGTTCCAGCGTCAAGGATGTTGCAGGAATGTGACAAAACTGTAAGTTTCCGGAATCGCCAGTCTCCGACAGCCCACGCCCGGCCGCATCCTGCAGCGTGGCCTTGAGGGTGTCAACCGCATTGTGTGCAGGATATGAAAAAGGGACCGCCGCCCCGGAAGAATCCGAAGCGGCGGCATATAAGAGGAAAACAATGAGGTAAGGCAAAATTAATTATGGGTGCTCTCAGGCACGGCAGCCTTCTGCTTGCGTCCCAGCAGATACAGCACCAGTGTCGCCAGCAGTCCGACACCCGTGACGATGGCGGCCGCCGTCCAGTTGACCTCGCTCAGCCCGGCAAAGGTAAAGCTGCCGTCGTCGGCGTTTTGCAGATGGGCGAAGATCAGCAGAATATCGGTGATCACCGTAGCGGTCAGCGTCAGGGGATACAGCACCCCCAGCACCGGAGAGCCCTGATTGGCAGCGGCACGGGCGGGGCGCTGGCCGTTTACATCCACCGCCCGGGAGAAGTACCAGGCACCCAGCATCGTCACCAGCAGCTCCGGCAGCATATAGGTGGCGTTATAACCGATGGAATAGAGGAGCGCTGCATTGGTAGGGATGGACAGGCCGGCCCACACGGTGCAGCCGGAGATCACGTGACACACGAACCGCAGCCCCTGCACCAGCAGAGCCCCCAGCACCAGTGCCTGCCCTTGGGAACGTCCCTCCTTGCGGAATACGCCGCCCAGCCCGTATACGGCGAAGGCCAGCACATAGTCCAGCAGAATCACCGCCACCACCGACAGGGGGGTGGTGCAATAGGACAGAGCGCCGGCCCCCAGCGCCAACTGCAGCAGGCTGTATACGAGGCTGCTGAACAGCCCCCAGCCGGTGCCATGGCGATAGGCAATGAGCAGGATGGGCAGAGCGCTGCACGCGGTCACACTGCCGCCGTAGGGCATCTCCAGCAACTTGATCATGCTCAGCACGGTGGCGATTGCCAGCAGCAGACCGCTCTCGACGAGACGCAGCACCTTGGAATTTTCTTTCATGGGATAGCTCCTCCTTCACGAGGGCCGCGAAGCAAGGAAAAAGACCTCCGCCACAGCGAAGGTCCGATAAACGGCGGCGCATCGTGCCGCGCCGTCTGGAAACATCCCTCCGCCGGTATTATCCGGATCAGGTCATAGGGTTGAACGCTCACGCGTTCTCTCAGCCGCCGGACGGCAGCACCCCTTGTTCGTAGCCATATTCAGTTGAGACCGTTCCGTCGGTCAACATCTGACAGGATACGACAAAAATCACCATTTGTCAAGCATTATTTTTTCGGCACGATATCCATCACGGTGAGAACCGTATTCCGTACCCGGAAGCGGATCTCAAACCCGGCGAAAGCCATGCCGTAGATCCGGTCGGGATCCTGCTGATAATGGGGGCGCGGATCGAGGCGCAGGATCTCCAGCAGCGCTTTCTGCTTGGTAGCCGGAAGAAGGGTCAGCCGCTCCGGCGCACAGTCCACGGTCAGCGGGCTGTCCGGCAGACCGCTCACAAACCCGCCGGCGGCGTCCGGATGGCTGTCGGTGTAGGCGAGATAAGGCTTGATATCCAAGATAGGCGTGCCGTCCATCAGATCGGCGCCGCGGACGAGCAGCACCGTTCCCTCCGGCGTGTCCGGCACGATCCGTTCCAGCCGCACCGAGGACAGGCCGATGGGATTGGGTCGATAGGGGGAGCGGGTGGCAAACACCCCCAT
>CAKUAQ010000095.1 GCA_934636435.1 uncultured Eubacteriales bacterium | reverse complement strand
ACATATAACCGAAATAAACGGAAAAACCGCCGCAAAGCCTGTTTATGCAAGCTCTAAGGCGGTTTTTGGGCTTTATGGAGCTGGTTGACGGACTTGAACCCCCGACCTGCTGATTACAAATCAGCTGCTCTACCAACTGAGCTAAACCAGCGAATGGAATGAGCGGAAAAGCGGCGGTTGGCAGAGCAACTCTACACAACTGAGCTAAACCAGCGAGCAAAACGAGTGAAAAACGAATTTATCCACCCGGAAACTGTGTCCATTATACAGAGTGCAATCGTTTTTGTCAAGTAGTTATACGAAATTATGTCCGGCTCGTTTTTTAGAATTTTTTTGTGTAAATCTTGTATTTTTTTCGTACATATGGTAGGATAAGGATGTGAATACGCAAAATATGGGAGAATGAATATATGGAGCAGGAACAAAAGCAGCCGGTGTCCGATGTGATTGCCGGACGCAACGCCGTGATGGAGGCACTCAAAGCAGGGCGCCCGTTGGACAGTGTGTGGATCGCGCGCAGCGATGCACGGGAGCGGACGGGTAGTCTGGGGGCAATCTTAGCGCGTTGCCGGGAAAAAGGAATTCCGGTCAAAGAGGCGGATAGTCGCAAGCTGGATGCCATGGCATCCAATCACCAAGGGGTGATTGCGCTGGCTGCCTGCAAGGAATACGTGGATGTGGAGGACATTCTGGCGATTGCCCGGGAAAAGAATGAACCGCCGTTTGTTATCGTGTGTGACGAATTGGAGGACCCTCACAATCTGGGGGCGATTCTGCGCACCGCCGAAGCGGCGGGCGCCCATGGAGTGATCATTCCCCGACGCCGCTCGGTAGGATTGACCGGCACAGTCTATAAGTCCTCTGCCGGTGCGGTTGAATATGTACCGGTGGCGCGGGTTACAAATCTGGCGGATACCCTCAAGCAGCTGAAAGAAGCGGGGCTGTGGATCTATGGGCTGGATATGGACGGATCCGATTGGTGTGCTACCGATCTGACCGGTGCGATGGCATTGGTGGTCGGCTCTGAGGGGCGCGGTATCAGCCGCCTTGTGAAGCAGCATTGCGATTTTATCCTGTCTCTGCCCATGGCCGGACATATCAATTCGCTGAACGCATCGGTGGCGTGCGGTATCGTTCTGTATGAAGTTGCCCGTCAACGGCGACATATACCCACAGTGAATGGTTAGTGTATGTGAATTCTGGAAAAAGGAGTGGTGAGTGATATGCCGGAAACCCCCATTGATCTGGATGCTTTGGTGGATATATTGGTGCAGGAGCAGGCAACGGGAAAACACACCGATACGATCGAACAGACCGCGCTTTCCGTAGACGTATCGGCGGGTACAGCAGTGCAGGATGCAACGGAGTCGGAAACGGCACAGTTACCGGTTGATTCGGCAGAGGAAGCCGAGGAACCGGGCGATACAGCGCCGCCTTTGTATCCCGCACCCCAGGAGTTGCCTGAAGAAAAATCTCGCCCCCGTAAGCAGCGCCGTCGAAAAGAGTGCCGCCGCAGAAAGCCGGAAGTAGCGGTGGAAGAATGGGCGGATTGGGGATTGGACCCGCTGGGTACACATTCGAGACTGCATCGGACGATCCCTGAGCCAACAGCCGTAAGTGCGGAATTGCTGACAGGTGCGGTTGCAGCGGCGGGATCGGATCCTTTTGCCGGGGCGGAGGAATTTTCTCCGGTACAGGCAGAGATGCGGCAATCAGATGCAGCGGCGCAGCCGGTGCGGGAGGATCTGACACCCACGCGGGTGATCCCCGCAGTGGATGCCACCCCGGAGACAACCGAAGCACCGGATATCCCATCGGAAACGTTGCCGACAACGGATGCCCCGACAGACGAAGCGAAACCGGCGGCTACGATGCCCGATCAATTGTCTCTGGAGGAACTGGTGCGGGTAGAAACGGTCGAGGATGCCGAGGAACTGTCGGATGACAACCCGGAAGAGCGCTTACGACAAACGCGGGAGGAGAAAATTCGGGATTTTGTACTGGCCGGCGAGGAGGAAACCAATGAACCGGACGAGGAGCCGGAGCTCCCGGAGGAAGAACCGGAGGAAATCGAAGATTTTACCAGCTATGAGGACGCGAAGGCGGTGCGGCTGGAACTGCAATACCGCCGCCGCATGGCCGGGCTCAGTTTCTTACTGTCGGCATTACTGGAAACTGTGGCGCTGGTGTTGGCCTTTCTGACGGTTGCGGATATTGCGCTGATTCCCGATATGGGTTACTTGACAGTGCAGGCATTTGTGCTCGTACTGCTGGCGGTGCTGAATTATCCTGCTGTGGCACATGGCGTGACGGGATTAGCATCTCTGCGGGCAAACAGCGATTCCGGAATGACGGTGGCTTTGCTGTTCGGCGTGGGGAGTACGGTTTCTCGGTTCTTCCATTCCGGCGCGGCGTTGCCGGTGTTTCCTTCGTTGGCTGGATTGACAGCGCTGGCTGTCGCCGCCGCTCGTTATATAGAATCGGTGCGAATTGAGCGGAATTTCGCTTTTATTGCCTATCCGGGCGAAAAATACGCTGCAGCGTTGGTCCGGGATGCAGGCGAATTACAGGAAATCGGTCGGCGTGTGGCCGTGGATGGTGAAACGCAGGTGGCATATTTCCACCCGACGGCATTTCTGTCCGGATATCTGGAGCATTCCGCTGAGGAAGATATCGGTGACCGCAGTGCCCGGTGGCGCACTTCGCTGACGGTGCTGCTGTCATTGGCTGTCCCGACGGCATGGCTATTAGCCGGCTGGCTGAAAGGAGCCTTTGCCTGGCTGGAGGCTTGCGGGTATCTGCTTTGCCTGTCCGCTGTCCCTGTGGGGCTGGTTACACAATTGTCTTTGCGGCGATGCAGCAACCGGATGCTGCAAAAAGGCGGCTTTCTGGTGGGATATGAGGCGGTACGGATATTCGGTTCTCCGGATGGCATTACGCTGGATGTGGCAGATCTGTATCCGGATGAGAGCATGCTGCTGCATGGCATCAAGACATTTTCCGGAATGCATATTGACGAAGCAATCGTCGATGCGGCCTCTTTATCCATCCGGGCCGGCGGGCCGCTATCCTGTATTTTCCGCCGCATTATCGAAAATAAGCTGGAGCTGCTGTCGGATGTGGACAGCCTTGTTTATGAGCAGGGGATGGGGCTGTCCGGCTGGGTCAACGGTCGCCGCTTTTTAGTGGGAAATCGCCGTTTGCTGCAAAATCACGGGGTGGATGTGCCCTCCATGGATTACGAGGCGCGATATGCACGGGACGGACGACAGCTGGTGTATTTGTCCACCGCCGGAGAACTATCCGCTATGTTCGTGGTCAGTTATCAGCCGGACGAAGAGATTCAGGGAGCTTTACAACAGCTGTGTCGGGCAAAGGTGAGGCTTCTGCTGCGCTCCTGCGATCCGAATATCACGGCGGAGAGCCTGTGTCGGGATTTTGATTTGGACGAATACTATGTTGAACTATTGCCCACACCGGCCGGACGCATCGCTGAACGGCTCATGTCCGAGAAAAGTGAGGATTCGCCGGCACTGCTGGCCTCTAACGGGCATATTTTGGGTACGGCGATGGCTCTGTCCGTATGTCATAGCTTGCAAACAAAATGCCGTATGGCACAGGCGGCGGGAACCGTAGCCGCCGTAGTCGGATTGCTGCTTGGTGCTTTTTGGGCGCTGAAGGGGCTAAGCGGCTACGTGATCCCTTCGTTGGTGTATATGGTCGTTTCGGCGGTGATCACCGCGGCGGCGCCGCTGTTCCGGCGGATTGGGTAGACAAAGCTGTATATTGTAATATGC
>CAKUAQ010000094.1 GCA_934636435.1 uncultured Eubacteriales bacterium | reverse complement strand
GCGGCGGTCTCCACCGAGCAGCTGGGCGCCGCCAATTCCATACCGACGGTCGCCCGGGTCAATGAACGCCTGCGTACAGCACAATGATGCTATGGGTTCAATCAGGGAGGTTCAAGAAATGGTGTTTGATCAAGCGCTCCGTCGGAAGCCGTCTGTTGAGTTTGCACCGGAATACGATCCGCATACGCAGCCGGACGATGGAAAGATTCAGGCGCTGTTCTATGAGGGAATGGCGTATCACGGCAAGCCGTCTCGGGTATTTGCCTATTTAGGCGTACCCAATGGGGCAGAGTGTGCACCGGTTCCAGCTGTGGTGCTGGTGCATGGCGGCGGCGGACACGCCTATTACGAATGGGTGCGTCGCTGGGTTGCAAAAGGCTACGCGGCCATTGCCATGGATACCGAGGGATATTTCCCGGCAGATGCATACAAAGGGCTTGCCGGAGGATTTGAGGGGGAGCCACCGGAAACATATACTCGGTTTGATGCCTCCGATGCATACGCTTCCATACCCTCGGCGGCGATAGCCGGGGTTCGTGTGTGCGAGGCCCCGGATACTCCCTTGGAGGATCAGTGGCTGTATCACGCCGTCTCTGTGGTTTTGATGGCGCAAACGGTTTTGAAAAACGATTCCCGTGTGCAGGCAGACCGTATCGGCATCTGCGGCATTTCCTGGGGTTCGGTGATTTCCTCCATCGCCATCGGGCAGGGGAGCGGTTTTGCGTTTGCCGTGAATATTTACGGCAGTGCCTATCTGGAGCATTCCCTTGCAGGTATTATGCAGGCATATCACAGAATCTCTCCGGAGAACTACCAGAGCCCTACCGCAACCGTACAGAATATTACCTGTCCGGTTCTGTGGCTGTGCTGGAATAATGACCAATGCTTCAGTCTGTTACCGAACAGTCTTTCCTACGCTGCGACTCACGGAAGGGGCGCCCGTCTGTGTATTAAGAACGACTGGAGCCATTCGCATGCGCATGCGTGGTGGGTGCTGGAGCCGTATTGGTTCGCCGACTACGCATGGGGGAAAGCAGATTATCTGGATATCATCGAGGGAGAATGCAGTGACAATGTGCGGACATGGAGGTTGGTCGGTGCCGATCCGGTCAAATCGGTGCGGGTCTATTACCTGACAGAGCCGATGCGGTATTCCGAAAAAAGCTGGATGCTGAATGAATGGCAAACGGTCGAGGCGACCGTGGACGGGGAGACCGTGACGGCGATATTGCCGGATGGGGCGGACAGCTATTATCTGGAAGTGATCGTCGGTTGCGCTGCCGGTCGCTATACGGTTTGTTCCGAATTTAGGCGGCTCGAGGGGGATTGGATATGAAAAAAGCGATTCAGATTTCGTATAACGGCAGCTTTGAAAAGAAGTGCCGCTATGCGGCGCAGGCAGGATTTCGGGCTGTGTCTGTCAATTTTAACGATATGGATGACCGTTCTCCGGAGGCTTGGGCAGCGGCACCGGAGAATATTCTGCGCATTTTGGAGCAAAACGGTTTGTCCTGCGTGCAGACCCATCTGCCGTATTACGATTTGCGCATCTCTGCCGAGATCACGGACGATGAGCTGGAAAACGCCATTGACCATTCCGTTCGGGTTGCCGGTGCTATCGGTGCGCCGTGGAATGTGTACCATCCCCGTTCGGCGGTGAATGCGGGGTATAGCGCCGCCGAAACGCTGGAAGAAAATGTGCGGCGCATATCCGGGTATCTTGAAATAGCGGAAAAATACGGCACCGGGATCGCACTGGAAAACTTGCCCATCTTTAAGGACATTATCCCGATTATGCCGTTCTATCCCAATAATTCCGGCGATCTGTGTGCATTGGTGGACAGCCTTAAAAGTGACCGGGTGGGGATATGCTGGGATACCGGTCACGCCAATCTGATGGACATAGACCAGGCAGAAGCCATCCGCCAGATGGGAGAACGGCTGAAGGTGACGCATATTCACAACAATTTCAAGTTTTATGATTTGCATTTAACGCCGGATAACGGCAATATCGACTGGAAGAGTGTGATGACGGCACTGGCAGAGGTGGGCTATGATGGTCCTCTGACACTGGAAACTCATTGTCTGTATGAGGATGAGCTGTTGATGCAGGCATTTGCGCGGCATAATTTTGCGTGTCTGGAGTTTCTGGAACGTTTGCAGGAGAAAGAATAAATGGATATAAAGTTGTATCAGGGTATTGAGGGAGCAAAACAGGCGAAGGGCTTAACAGTGATTATAGATGTGTTTCGAGCCTTTTCGGTAGAAGCGTATTTTTTCTCCGCGGGGGCTGAGAAAATTATACCGGTCGGCGATATAGAAAAGGCGTATGCTCTCAAACAAAGTTATCCACAGTATGTTTTGGCAGGTGAAAGACATGGGAGGATTCTCCCCGGATTCGATTGCGGTAATTCGCCGTACGAAAACCGTGCAATTGATGTGGCAGGAAAAACAATCATCCACACAACCAGCGCCGGAACGCAGGGGGTTGCGAATGCGATCCGAGCGACGGAGGTTTTGGGATGCAGTTTGGTAAATGCAGGAGCGACAGCGGCGTATATACAGGCCGCAGAAGCAACAACAGTATCGCTGGTATGCATGGGTCTTGAGGGAGTTGAAGAAACAGCAGAGGATACGCTCTGCGCCCGATACATAAAAAGTATATTGGAAAAAAGCGTTATTGGCATAACGGAGGAGGTTGAAAAGCTGAAAAAGAGTAGCGGAAAGAAATTCTTTGATGTAGATCAGCGGAAAGTGTTCCCGGAGCAGGATTTTTATCTTTGTACCGCCGTGGACCGGTTTGACTTTGTGCTTAGGTATATTTCGGAAGCCGGGGAAGGCTTTTTCCGTAAGGAATCGGTCATAGCGAGAAGCCGGCAGACAGCAGTGCGCTGACGGCAGTGATTTCTCTCACGGTCTATCGGGAACGGCTCAATGCGGTGCAGCCGGAGGGGGTGCTGTCGATTGTTTGCTTGAACGTATGAGCAGACGTGGGGTGGGGAATTTGTCAAAGGAGTTGTTCCAAATGAACACAAAAGTGCTGCTGATTCTTTGCGACGGGATGCGGCCGGATGCGGTGGAGCAGTGTGCGCATCCCTACTTCCGGAAAATGCAGGCGGACGGCGCATGGACGATGAAGGCTTCCACCGTTATGCCATCCATTACATTGCCTTGCCATGTGTCGTTGTTTTGCAGCGTGGATCCCTCACGGCACGGGATTCTCGGCAATACCTATACCGAGCAGGTGCGCCCGGTGCGGGGCTTGTGTGAACAGCTGAGCGGAGCCGGAAAAAGCTGTGTATTCTTTTACAACTGGGAGGAGCTGCGGGACTTGACACGTCCCGGATCGCTGATCCATGCGCATTACGATTCGGGGATCAGTCTCGGCTTTGAAACGGCGAGCGAGCAATGCGCCGCAGCCGCAATCGACTATTTGCCGCAGTATCAGCCGGATTTTACGTTTTTGTATTTGGGATTTCCGGACGAGGCGGGGCACAAATACGGCTGGATGACCGACGAATATCTGTATTCTGTGAAAAAATGCTGGGAGTTGATTGAAAAGGTCTGTACCGTGCTACCGGAGGAATATCAGGTGATCGTGACAGCAGATCATGGCGGGCACGACCGTATCCATGGAGCCGACATTCCGGAGGATATGACCATTCCGGTATTGGCATCGGGTTCCTGCTTTGCCGGTCGGGGAGAGCTGCCGCCGGTCAACATCAAGGACGTTGCCCCGACAGTGGCGGCGCTGCTGGGTGTTGCAGCCGATAAGGAATGGGAAGGAACAAGTTTTCTTTAAGGTATAATTCCGTGTGAATAGGCAGGGTCGCACTATGGGGTTGAGTCCGTGCGGCGGCCGCCAGTAGAACAGGGCGCGGTACCGCATTCGCATTACACAGCCTGCGCCGCTATAAGAGAAACCACCGACCTGTCAAAGTCGGTGGTTTCTCTTATAGCGGATATA
>CAKUAQ010000093.1 GCA_934636435.1 uncultured Eubacteriales bacterium | reverse complement strand
TTGGCTGCCATGAACCTGAAAAAGCTGGCAAATTGGAGTGAGGAGCACTCCATTTTCGCTTGCTTTTTCTCCCTGTTCCCCCGATTTTCGAAGAAAACCCATGCTCTCGCTCCTTGAAAGCATGGGTTCTTTGACAGGCTGAAAAAATGCCGTCGGAGCAGTTGCTCCGACGGCATTTTTAATACGTTCTGTATCGGAAACGCTAAATTGTACGGATCGTATCAGCCTGCATCCGGGTTTTCGGCGGATTCCGTCACGTACGGGGCAGTTTCCGCCAGCAGGCGCGCCCCCAGCGTCACGGTCATGCGCAGCCCCTCCGGCACGTATTCCTCCTGCTCCACCTGTCCCTCCCGGCGGCATTGCTCTGCCAGCGCTCCCTGGGAAAAGGGCAGCAGCAGCGTCACCCGCCGCCGATCCGGGGGCAGCAGTGCCGCCACCCGTTCCAGCAGCCGGGGCAGCCCCAGCCCGGTGCGGGCACTGATGCACACCCGGAGGTCTGTTTCTTCCGCCGGGGCGGCGATGACCCGGTCCCACTTGTTCATCACCTGCAAAATGGGGTGCTCGCCGCAGCCCAGTTCCTCCAGCAGCTGCCCGGTCACCTGCAGATGCTCTGCCGCATAGGGGCTGGAGGCATCGCAGATATTGAGGATCACATCCGCCTCCACAGCTTCCTCCAGCGTGGAGCGGAAAGCCTGCACCAGCTGGTGGGGCAGCCGCCGCACAAATCCCACCGTATCCACCAGCATCACCTGCCGTCCGTCCGGCAGCCGCAGCGCCCGGGCGGTGGGGTCGAGGGTGGCGAACAGTTTATCTTCCGCCAGCACCCCGGCATTGGTGAGGGCGTTGAGCAGGGTGGATTTGCCGGCGTTGGTATATCCCACCAGCGCCACGGTGGGAATGCTGTCCTTGCGGCGGCGCTGTCGCCGCAGGGTGCGCTGGTTGTCCAGCTTTTCCAGCTGCTCCCGCAGCGCCGTGATGCGGCGGCGGATGTGGCGTCTGTCGCTCTCCAGCTTGCTTTCACCGGGGCCGCGGGTGCCGATGCCGCCCCCCAGCCGGGACAGCGCCGTTCCCTGCCCGCTCAGCCGGGGCAGGCGGTATTGCAGCTGCGCCAGCTCCACCTGCAGCCGTCCCTCCGCCGATTGCGCCCGCCCGGCAAAGATGTCCAGGATCAACGTGGTGCGGTCGATGACCCGGCAGGGGAAAATATCCTCCAGATTCCGCTGCTGGGTGGGGGTCAGCTCCCGGTCGACGATCACCAGGTCGATGTCCTCGGCGGCGCATTGCCGCGCCAGCTCCTCCGCCCGCCCGGAGCCGAGGCAGGTGGCCTTGTCCGGGGTCTCCTTTTTCTGAATGGCGGTGTCCACCACCTCGGCCCCGGCGGTGGCGGCCAGCTCTGCCAGCTCCTCCAACGATACGGCGGCGTCAAATTCTCCGGTATCTATGCTGACCAACAGCGCCCGCTCCCGACGCTCGTCCTCGGTTTCATACAGCGGCTGTGCCATGGCGGCTCGTCTCCCTTCCGTGTATACTTGCGGTCAGACAAAATCGGGCTGCGGCCGTTCCCGGCCGTCCCGCTTGTTTATCCCATCATTCCCACCGCTTGACGGAGGCAAGCGGTGGCATTCGATCGTATTCCTGCATACCTCGGCTGCCGGGGCGAACCTCCTCGCGCACCCGACGGCTCCGTTTATTGTACCACACCCGCAGAGAATATTCAACGCCCGCTTTTCGGCACGGTGCTGGCAGGTGATGGCGATCCGAATTCGGAACCCTATTACGGTGCCGGTCTGCTCATTGGTCGCATCAACACCATGTATGGTACGGATTATTCAGTCATCAAAAACTGCACAGTCTCCGGCACGGTCAGCTCCACCAAAAATGCAGCCGGTCTTGTGGGGGATAGCAACTATATCCATTTTGAGAATTGCACGGCCGATGTCAAGGTGAACGGTTACAACACCGCTGGCGGCTTTGCAGGAAATGCTTATGCGTCTGAGTTTACCGATTGTGTTGCAAAGGGAAATGTGACCAGCAATGGCTGGTCCACCGGCGGCTTTGCGGGCTTTGCCGAAGACAATGTGACCATCGCGAACAGCATCGCCATGGACGACGTCAAGAGCAACGTGAACGGATGGAAGCCCAGAACCGGCGGTATGGATTTCCCGGTGGGTTTGCCGCAGAGACGGAATGCCGAACGGGTGCTGAGGGAGCACCATCTTGATCAGCACGACCGGATCCGTCCCCGACCTGCCGCTGTTATGGCGGTAATACGGCGACAGCCGTTCATACAGCCATTCACAGTCCATGACCTTTTCAATCTTCTCGATCTTACGCAGCAGAGGGTTCTTCGGCACCTGTGCCTACGGATCCGCGCCGCCCGTCTTTCCTCCATTGCTCCACGTATAACGCCCCCGTTTCCCTTATTATACCGGAAACGAGGGCGTTTCGATCGTTCTTTGACAGGCAGAAGCGCGGACATCCGGCGTCCGCGCTTTTCTGCTGCTTTCCTGCGGTTTATGCGTGCCCGTAATAGATCCGCTTCATCAATTCCGCCATCTGGGGCTTGGAGATGGTGCGCGGGTTGGTGGCGGTGCACTTATCCTGAATGGCGATCTCCGCCATTTCCGTGACCATACCCAGAAATTTCGCCTCGTCCACGCCCGCCTCCTTGAGGGTGGCGGGGATATCAAACTCCTTGTTCATACGGCTGATGGCGATGGTCAGATTGCGCACCGCCTGCGGCCCCACATAGGTGCCGGGGTTGATGATGGTGCCGATGTGGGCATAGATCTTCGCCGCCCGGTTATCCGTCTGAAAATGCTTCTCATACATATGGGCGTTGAACTCGATCACATAGGGCAGCACAATGGCGTTGGCGCGCCCGTGGGGAATGCCGAACCGGGCACCCAGCACATGGGCGATGGAGTGGTTGATCCCCAGTGAGGCGTGGTTGAACGCCACCCCCGCCAGGCAGGAAGCATTGTGCATATGCTCCCGGGCCTCCATATCCTCCCCCTGCCGATAGGCACGGGGCAGATAATCCCGCACCAGCCGGATAGACTTCTCTGCCAGCGCATCGGAAAAGTCCGTCGCGCTGGTGGACACATTGGCCTCGATGGCGTGGGTCAGCACGTCCATGCCGGTATCCGCCGTCACCCGGGGCGGCACGCTGCGCACCAACGTGGGGTCCAGAATGGCGATGCGGGGCAGCAGCTTATCGTCCAGCAGCGGATATTTGATGTGGGTGTCGGAATCGGTGATCACCGCAAAGTTCGTCACCTCGCTGCCGGTGCCGCTGGTGGTGGGCGCCACGATGCACAGCGGGCGGTCAACCTTGGCGATCTGCTGGTACATATACCCGATGGCCTTCGCCGCATCAATGGCTGAGCCACCGCCCATGGCCAGGATGGTATCCGGCTTCTTCTCCAGTATCCAGCTGACGCCCTGTCCCACCAGATGGGTGCTGGGGTCAGGGGTGATGTCCGAAAATACATGGCAGGCAGCCCCCATGGATTCCAGCACATCCAGCGGCTTCTTGATCATGCCGGAGGATGCCACGAAGGGGTCGCAGATGATGCAGATGGTGCGGATTGGGTATTTTTTCAAATTTTCAAAGGCCGATTCGCCGGTGTAGATCTTAGTGGGTACGTAAAAGCCGTTCATGCCGATGCCCTCCGTGGAATTTTCAGTGTCCTCAGTATACACCCATGCGAAAAAAATGTCAATTCCCGTCATGCATTGTCCGTTTTATTGTACAGTCATGGCGGTATACTGTACACAAAGCGGCGCTAAATTGTCAAAGTGAAGTTGCGGTTTTTGAGGTAAAAAAAGAGAAAAGCCACAAATTTGTCCGCTATGTTCTGCCGAAGGGCAAAACGCTGAACCCGTATACGAAAGAGGATATTACCCCTCTGATGAACAACATAAACAGTATTCGCCGGAATTTGCTCGGCAACAAGTCGCCCTATGAGACTGCCCCCGATAAAAGTATGTTTCGGTTAATGGAACTGATGGGACCGCCCTGCATACCGGCAGATGAGATCAACTTAACACCTGCTCTGCCGAAAAGATACTTTGAACCAATTG
>CAKUAQ010000092.1 GCA_934636435.1 uncultured Eubacteriales bacterium | reverse complement strand
TTCTCGTCTCTGAAATGCTTGCCGCAGACAGAGCAGGTGTAATACGCGTCGTTGCCCGCCTCTTCGCAGGTGGCGGCTTTCGCCTCGGTCTTGGTCAGCTTGTGAGCGGCCGGGATCGTCTCAGTCTCGACCTTTTTGCACTGAGAGCAGGTACGCGTCCGCTCACCGGGAGCGGTGCAGGTGGCATCTACCGTCACTTTCCACTCGCCCCAGGCATGATTGTTGTTCTTACAGCCACTCAAGTCGCCGAAAGAAACATCGTTATCCCCGGCTTCACCGTCATAGGGGAATTGATTGTCCGACTCCTCGGGAGGATTCTCGGCCAACACGCCCAACGGCATGGCCATGCACAGCATCACCAACGCCAGGAGCAAGGCAAAGAGTCTCTTCTTCATAACTTGGCTTCCTTTCCGTCGAAATTTTGCCGATCCGCCTGAACCGGCGGAGAAAAAAACCGGTGACTCATCCTCGGAGCGACCGAAAACCACCGTCGCACACGACAAGGAGACACACTCTGTAAGGATTATAGCACAGGGTTTCGTCCTTTTCAATAGCTTTTTCCCTAAGCAAATGCGATTTTTGACTTATTCTGAAAAACGCGTCCCTATGTAGTGCTATTTGCACAAATTCTCCCCGGCCCGTGCAAGACCCGCCGCAGACCCGGCCGAAACCGCGCCGGGCAGGTGCGGCTCAGCCCAGGATCGCCTGCCGCAGCGCGACGGCGTCGGACAGAACAGCGGCGGCCCCCGCCTGCTCCAGCACACGCCGCTCCCGATAGCCCCAATCCACCCCCAGACAGGGCAGGCCGGCATTCTGCGCCGTCTGCACATCCACATCGGAATCCCCGACAAATACCGCCCGCTCCGGCGGAATCTCCAGTGTCTCCAGCACCGCCCGCACCGCATCCGGCGCCGGCTTCATCCGGATGCCGTCCCGCTGCCCCACCGCCACATCGAACTGCCCGGGGAAATAGCGCCGACACAGCGCCTGCACCCCATAATCCGCCTTATTGGACACCACGGCGGTGCGCACCCCCGCCTGCCGCAGGGTCATCAGCAGCTCCGGTATCCCCGGATAGGGGCCGGTGTGGTCGGCGCAATGGGCCGCATAAAATTCATTGAACGCCGTCAGTGTATCCTCCACCGCGGCCGGGGGCGTTCCGGGCGGCACCGCCCGCTCCACCAGCCGTCGGATGCCGTTGCCCACCATCCGGCGCACCTCATCCTCCGTATGGAGCGGCATTCCCTGTGCCGCCATGGCCGCATTGGTGGCCAGCGTCAGGTCCTCCAGCGTATTGAGGATCGTCCCGTCCATGTCGAATATTGCCAGCGCATAGTTCAACTTCGTCACAACTCCTTATCCCAAATCACGGTAACCACAACATACGGTCGAGTATACCACAAAGCCCCCATTTTGGCAAGGCTGCCGCGCTCCCGATGCCGAAACCGGGCGGCGTCCGTCCGGAAGCTCGACAAAATTTCTTGAAATCTCCGCCGCCCTGTGTTACACTGGGATCAGCTTCCCTGCGACGCACGTCGCAGGACGCACAACAGAGCCAAAGGAGAACGCCATGGATCGCCAAAGAAAAAGCCGCATCGTCTATCTGGACGTGCTGCGGTGTCTCGCCTGTCTGGCGGTGGTGCTGCTGCACAGCAGCTCCGCCTATGCCACCTATCCGTTCGGGACCGCCGATTTTTATGCCGGGCACCTCTTCGATTCCCTGTCCCGGTTCGCCGTGCCGGTATTCGTGATGGTATCGGGGGCGCTGATGCTGGACGAAAGCCGGGAAACCGGCGGCAAAAAGCTCCTGAACCGTTTCGTCCGGCTGGGGATATTCTACGTATTCTGGAGCGTAGCCTACGGGGTGCTGTTCAAGCTGGTGATCCCGCTGCTGAAGCACCAGAAGATCTCCGTTTCCTCCCTGCTGGGGGCACTGATCAACGGGCACTACCATCTCTGGTTCATCCCCATGATCCTCGGCCTGTACGCCATCACCCCGCTGCTGCGTCTGTGGGTCAAGCGGGAAAATCTCCGGTATGTGCGGTATTTCCTGCTGCTGGCGTTTATCTTTGCCTATCTGATCCCCCGGATCCTGGAGGTGGCCGGTCTGTTCGACAGCCGGATCGGCTCCGTCAAGCTGTTTGACAATCTGGGATTTCAGTATGTGGCGGGCTATACCTCCTACTATATTCTGGGGTGGTATCTCCACACGGTGCCGGTCAAAAAGACCGGGTGGCTGGTGGGCACGGGACTGGCCGGGCTGGGGGTCACGGTATTCGGCACCATGCTGCTGTCGGCGTGCCTGGGGAAAACCTACCTGTTCTACAATAATCTGTCGCTGCACACGCTGGCGGTCTCCGTGGCGGTCTTCTGTCTGGTGAAAAGTCGGTATGCCGGATGCACCGGAGAGAAGCCGGGCGCATTCCTCCGGGCCGTGTATTTCGTGGCGGACAACAGTCTGGGCGTGTATGCCGTCCATGCGGTCGTGCTGGCGGTGGCGCGGACGGTGCTGAACGCGCTGGGAATCACGGGGTTCGCGGACGTGCTGCTGGCATTCCTCATCGCCGTCCCTGTGTCGCTGGCGGTTTCCTGGGTGGGCAAAAAAATCCCCGGCATCCGCCGGGTGTTCTGACCGTCAGACAAGCCAATCCAAGCATAATCGTTTTTTCGGCCGGGGCAGAAAGATTGCGTATAGCCGGTCTAAGAACGGAACAATACCGTTCGATGAAAAAACCTAAGCGGGAGAATATTTTGTTTCGGGAACGGCTGTATCCCGACGGTTTTGTCTAACCATTCTTTTCACGATCGGAGGTATCTCCCATGCGGAAAACCCGCGTCAGCATCCACTGGTGCCTGATGATCGCCATGGCGATCGTTCTGGGTCTTATGGGCATATATACACTGGACAGCAGCCGGGGGCTGGCCATTGGCCTGCTGATCGCCGCCGGAGTCATCGCCGGCGGCTATGCCGTCGTATTCCCGGTGTGGTACCGGTTCACCGACGAGGGGATCACGGTGGGGTACTGCTTCGGCTATCGGCCGTTCCTGCGGTGGGAATCCATCGAAAAGCTGGAGCTGCGGGGGGCGCAGGACGCCCCCGCCAGCCTGTCCGCCCGACAGAAATACCGGCTGCCCGTCCGCCGGGGGGAATACGAGATCGGCTATTTCCCCACCCGCTGCCGCCTGTACCGCACCGCCAACATCCCCTGCACCCCGGAGATCGAGGGCTGGATCGAGCGATACCGCCCCCGCAACCGTCCCCCGCACCGTTCATGAATGGCCGGATGGGAAAATCGACGATTTTTTCAACTGTAGGATTGTCAAACATATTGTACAGCGAACTCATTTGGTGAGAGCCGGCGGAAAGATCTCATGGGCAAGTTATTCGAACGGCGAAGATGGACGGTGAGCTGCTTTGCAAAGTCGTCCAAAGAATAAAACAAATGGGAGGAATAGAACCGCTTTTGGTCCTCACGGTGACTGCGTTCGGCCTTGCCGTTGTGCCGGGGTGTGTAGGGGCGGATCCGCTTGTGCCGGATTCCCAGCTCTGCGGCAGTCCGTTCAAACAGCGTCTGTTTGTCCCGCTTGCTGCTTGAAAAACGGTTGGTAAACTCGAAGCCGTTATCCGTTTGGACGCATTCCACGCGGATACCGCGGTGCGCATACCACTTTGCCATCTTGCGCAAAAAATCTGCCGAGGAGCAGGTAGACTGCTCCGGATAGGCGGCCAGAAAACGCAGCCGGGTGACCTCGTCGATGGCGGTGTACCGGAACAGGCTTTCCGGGCAGCGGGTATACCTGCGCTTTTTCGGCCGATGCCACAATTCAAGCATGCCAAGCTCCGGGTTTCGATGGCGCATAGCCCGCATGCGCTTCAAATTCATCCTCGATATGCTGGTTGGGATGGCTGTGGGGGCGTCTGGATTGGCCGGCGAGGGAGGCTGCCGTTCCATCCCGGCGCTGTTTCCAAAAGCAGATGTAGGAGCGACTTTTGTTGTATTTGCGGCTTGCTCGACCGACACCGTACTTTTCGGCATATTTCATCAGGGATTGCCGATAGGCCATGTCCTGTGTTGTGCACTTGCTCATACCTTTTTATTTCTCCGTCCAAGATGTATTGTACTC
>CAKUAQ010000091.1 GCA_934636435.1 uncultured Eubacteriales bacterium | reverse complement strand
ACTGGATACAGTACACAACATTTTGCTGTCTGTTTCCAAGGGCTTTGTGTGGGCAGGATTGTTTTTTGCCCTGTTTGCGGCGTTAATGCTGGCGAATTTCATCGCTGTGAGCATCAGCTATAAGCGGCAGGAAATCGGCATTTTGCGTGCCATCGGTTCGCGTAGCAACGATGTGTTCCGCATTTTCTTTGCCGAGAGCTTTATTATTGCTATGATCAATTTTGTGCTGTCCTCCGTCGGCGTAGGCGTTGTGACAGCGGTCATCAACCGCACAATTCGTACCCAGCTGAATGTGCTGGTCACGGTGCTGGGCTTTGGTGTGCGGCAGATTGCTCTGCTGCTGGCGGTGAGCCTGCTGGTGGCGGCGCTGGCGAGCTTCTTCCCGGTGCGGCGGATTGCCGCGAAGCGCCCCATTGATGCCATCCGGGGTAAATAAAAAGCCATCATCGCGTAGCGCCCGCCGATTTTAAGTGTTAGTTAAAATCGGCGGGCGCTTTTTCAATTGGCAAGCGATAGACTGTGTGGGATATCGGTCGGACAGCGCGTTGTCCGAAAATCGGTAAAAATCGGAAAACAGCGTATAAATACGGCAACCGGTGACACACTACTGACCGTGGAAAAGAGCCACACTTCTTTTCCAACATTGCTGAACCAAGGAGGTATGTGTCATGGAGAACAAGCAGAACAAGAAAAATCAACAGGCGCAGGATAAGCAGCAGGGTCAGAACCAGCAGCAGAATCAGAGCCAGAATCAGCAGCAGAACCAGAATCAGAACCGGCAGGAAGAAAACGACCTGTTCTGAACGTAACCGCTGCGGCGAAAAAGCACTTGTCCTCTGTGGCAAGTGCTTTTTCTTTACATATTTTGGTTGACAAAGCTGCTTCTTCTCCCATATAATAAGCCCAAGAGGGGATGAGATAATGCAGTTGGAAACGCAGCGGCTGACGCTCCATCCGTTGGCGACGGAAGAACTGGATGAGCTGGCGGAACGCTATCGAGGTGTGGATCCGGAGCTGACGAAATCCTACACGGATATGGCGGATGGGTGTCGGCAGCACCCGGAGCAGCAGCTTTGGTATACCGCTTGGGGAATCTATCTCCGGGAAACCGGAGCGATGATCGGAGACGCCGGCTTTAAGGGGCTGTTGCCCGACGGCAGACCGGAGATCGGCTATGGATTGGAGCCGCCATGCTGGGGACATGGCTACGCCACCGAGGCGGCAGGGGCGCTGTGTCGTTGGGCGTTGGAGCAGCCCGGTGTGAAAGGAATCGAGGCGGAGACGGCGCCGGATAATGCTGCCTCGCAGCGGGTATTGGCAAAGCTGGGCTTTGCGCCCACCGGAGTGATCGGCGAGGAGGGCCCCCGTTTTCGTCTTGACGGAGAAAAGGAGAGAAATCCGTGATTCAGGATCTGCATTCCCATACTTACTACTCATTTTGCGGTGAGAATACGCCGGAAAGCATTCTCAACGCGGCAATCGCCGGCGGTATAGAAATGTTTGGCATCTCCGACCATCAGTATGGAGTGGCGGGGTATCGCCCGTCCACCGAGTTTCACGACCGGGCGGCATTTCTCGTGGATTATCAGCGTGCGGCAGACCGGTATCTGGCCCATATGACTCTGCTGAAAGAAAAGTATGCCGAACGACTGCAAATGCTCTGTGGGCTTGAGGTGGCGACGATCAGCCAGCCCTACCTGATGCTGCCGCAGGAGGTGGACATCTCCCACTTTGACTATTGTCTGGTGGAGCATATCGACTGTGCCGATACCTATGCTCCAGACTTGTTTGCATTCGCTACTCGGTGCGGCTGTCCTCGGGTGGGGATCGCTCATACGGACCTGTTTGCATATATGGAGCAGCGGAATGAGAACCCGGCAGAGTTTCTGCGCCGTATGGCGGAGCAGGGGATTTTCTGGGAAATGAATGTGTCCTATGACTCCATTCATCAGTATCGGGAGCACGCCTATGTCAAAGTGTTCATGCAGGACGAACGCCAGCAGACGCTGGTGCGAGAAAGCGGTGTGTGTCTGAGTGTCGGTTTTGACGGTCATCGGGTACAGGACTACCGCCCGGATCGGGTGGCGGATGCCTGCCGAGCCATTGAACAGATGGGAATACCATTGGTATTTGCAGAGTGAAAAAGCATGTGACAAGGCTTGCGCCTTGCCACATGCTTTTTGCGTAATATTATTGACGGATGGCGTCTACCGGCTTTTGCCGGGCAATGCGCCGGATCGGAATATAGCAGGACACCAGCGCCACGCCAAAGCTCAACAGCACCAGCAGCGATACCTGCCGTATACCGGGCTGGAGCAGGGAGAACAGCAGCCCATATTGCGCCGCCAGCACCCGGTTTGCAGCGGCAGCAGCGACAAACACCAGCAGACATGCCAGCAGCGCATTGAGAGCAGCCGTCAGCAGGCTTTCGTACAGGAAAATACGGAATACATCTCCCTGACCGGCGCCCAGCGCCCGCATAATGCCGATCTGTCGCTTACGCCCGGCGATGCTCACAGATATAAACTGGAACATCAGCAGGGCGGCGAATACCGTCAGTGCCAGCCCCACATACCGCAACAGCCGGGTGGCGGTTGTCAGCGAACCGGCGAGGGCGTCCATCTGAAGGGTGGTGTCTTTGATGACCGCATAGCGGATATCGTCGGTGGCAGCGGAACAGGTAGTCAGAAATTGCCGCAGCGCTGCCTTTTCCCGGGGCAGCGATACAATGGCATAGGCGTATAAGCCGCCCCGTCCCTCGGACAGCCGCTCAAAGGTGCGGTCGGATACCACCAACAGATCGTCTGTCCCATAGATATCTGTTCCGTAGTATTTCCATAAGTTCAGAAATCCGGTGATCTTGTAACCGGAGGAGGACCAGGCGGTGCGTCCGTCGGTAAAGGTGACGCTGCACTGCAGATCGTGAAACGCCTCGCCGGACTGGATGGCGGCGACGGTTTTCGTATCCTTGCCTACAGGGTTGTGCAGCTCGTCGGGAGCGAGAACCTCCCGCTCCGCCAGAGCCTCCGGCAGCCCGGCACAGGGCTGCCCGTTTTTGTCCACCGTCCCGATGCAATAGACGCCCTTAGCAGCCTCGCCCAGACCGTCCAGACGGGCGATCGTAGCGGTAACGGAGTTCAGATATTCATTTTCCAGCCGTACCTTTCCATCGTGTATGGTGACGGTGGAGGGGAACCGACCGGCGATGTCCTGAATTTTTCCGCTGCCGACGAATGCCAGCGTGGATAGCCCGTATTGCCGCTCCGTATTCAGCTGGTTGTAGCGCATCCATTCCTTGAGGTCGTTTTCGCCGCTGGAGGTGACATCCAGCATCCGGGTATCGGTGTAACGCTCAGTGTTGAAGTGGGTCTCCACGATTCCGGTGACAGTATAATTACGGTCGCCGATAAAGAGCGTCTTGCCGATCAGATCTGCGGCGCCGGTGATGGAGATTGCCGGGGTCATTGCCAGAGCGGCATCGGTGCCGACCTGATAGCTTATGAGGGGCATATCCGTATAGTGGGCTGCTATCCATTCATCAAAGGTGTATTCCGTCTTGCTGCCGTCCTCGTGCAGCGCTGTGTAGTGGGGGCCGGTATATTCCAGATACCCGGCGGCGATGAAGGAATCCAGCACATAACGACTCAGGGCGATCTCGTCCCGATCCCCGTCCGGCAGCCGTCCTGCCAGCAGCTCCAGCCCAAAGGCAGGCAGCTCATCGGCACTTAATTCCATGAAACCCGCCAGTTCCGCCACATATTGACTGTAATTCTTGTTGGTGACTTCCGTGGAGCCGTAGTTCTGCTCGATATTCATTGCCTGAGGCAGCGCATACACACCCTTGACCGAGCGACCGGTCTTTTCGCGCAGCGTTGCCACCTCATCCTCACTCAGACGAAATCCGTCGTGGTACCAGTCGGCTCCCTCGCCGTAATCCAGCTGTCGCTCTTTGCGCAGCGCTGTGGCGGCGCTCTGTTCCTCATAGAGCGCACGGAACAATGCCTCCTCCGGCTGGTAGCCGGAGAAAGTGTCGGATAGCCCCACCAGCAGGAAGGCAATCACCGACAGCCCTACCACGGCGGCAAAGCGCAGCTTTTTTGTGCGCAGGGTATTCCACGCCATCCGGCGGGCGATGCGGCGGGGCAGATG
>CAKUAQ010000090.1 GCA_934636435.1 uncultured Eubacteriales bacterium | reverse complement strand
CCTATGTGGGTTCCCGGACGATTGAAGGCGAAACCGCCGCAGCGGTTCTGGCCTATGGCGGCGGCGATATGCGGCTGAAGGGCAATCTGATTCTGCGTAATCTTGTTTTGCATCAGGATGCCGCCAACGCTTCTATCGTGACCAATGGGTACGATCTGGAAATCGGAGAAAGCGTGACATATAGCTATGCGGGCACAACCGGATATACCACCCCCCGCATCATCACCGGCAAGGCGGCGGGCGGTCAGGAATGGATCACCATCGCTGCCGCCGATTTTAAGAATATCACCGTCGGCGGCTCCGGAGGCGTTCCCACCGTCACCCGCATACAGACGGGAAACCACCCGCTCTCCGAGGTGACAGTCCATACGGACAGCAAAGAAAGCGCCGTGAAGCTGTATACCGGCGGGTCGATTCCCGCAGTCAACGTCGCAGACGGCGCCCAATACGGTTCGGCGGAGCTGATCGCCAATGCATCCGCAGCGGCGGTCTACCCCACCGGTCAGCAGAATCTGTGGCTCATCAATTCCAGAGGGCTGAACGGGGAAACGGTGGCCTTTACCGATCAGCCGGGCACCTACGGCGCTGCCGACGGCGATCTCTGCAGACGGCAGCACCGCATATGTGGCACAGGCACACGCCAGTGCTCCGGAAACACCGATCACAGACTATGCCTATACCGCCTATGCGGATTATATCCGATACCGGAAACCCCTGACCCATACCTATAAGCGGCTGACCGAGGATAAAGAGCTGAATGTGGTGTATTTCGGCGGTTCGGTCACAGCGGGCTACGGAGCCAGCCAGCCGGATCGGACCTCCTGGCGGGCGCAGGTGGGCGCATGGCTGGAGACCAACTATCCGGAGGCAACCGTGCATAACATCAACCGGGCGGTCGGCGAGAGCGGCACCTATCTGGGCTCCTTCCGGGTGCAGCGGGATGTGATCGCCCACAAGCCGGATCTGGTATTCATCGAATATTCCATCAACGATTCCTATTTCGGCTCCACCTATGCCCAGGCGGCCTCTCAGTTTGAAACCGTGGTGCGGGAGATCAAGCAGGCACTGCCCTTATGCGACATCGTGACGGTGTTCGTCACCGACCGAAACAATGCGGCGGACGCCGTGCAGGGCAAGCTGCACCTGCAGGCGCAGGCGCACGAGGCCATTGCGGAAAAATACAACATTTCCTCCATCGCCGTGGGGTGTGCGCTGATGAGTCGGCTGCCTGCCAATTACAGCAGCGTATGGAGCCAATACTTCCTCGATGGAGTACATCCCACCGACAAGGGCTATCGGGAATACTATCTGTGTGTGGAGGAATACCTGAAAAATGTGTTGCAGCACACGGAATATCGCCAGGCGGTGGAGCGCTATGACGACCTGCCGCCGGTGCAGAGCGCCGCTCTCTTTGACGGGAACCGGCAGCTGACGCAGCCCACCGAGGCGCTGCTGGCGCAATCGGAGACACGGGGCGGCAGCGGCTTCCGCTTTGACAGCGGTCTGTACGGCTTGTACGATTACAACGGTTTCATTAAAGCAAGCGCCGCCGGAGCGGTATTTGCCTATACGTTCGACGGCACGGAGCTGTCGATCATCACCAATCAATACGGACCGGACGCCAAATTCCAGATCAGCATTGACGGCGGGGCTTATGTAACAAAGGAATTCAACCATCACAATCCCACGGTGCTGGTCTCGGGACTTACCCCCGGACGCCATACAGTGCTGTTTAAGCCGGATTTTTCCACCTTCAGCGGTGAAATCCGCATCGGTGCTTTTATGCAGCGGGATGAGACCCTGTCCACCTTGCAGGGGGCGGAATATCGTTACAGCGATTGGGGGAATTCCACGCTGACGCTGCCCGCCGGGGCCTATACCGTGCTGTATCCGGAGCAGCCCACCGTGGCGGCGCTGCCGGTCACCCAGCGGGACGGATACCGTTTCGACGGCTGGAGCGACAGCGAAGGACATATGCTCAGCGCCGAGACGGCGCTTTCACCGGGGATGGTGCTGACGGCGCAATATACCCGGCTGGCGGACGGCGATGTGAACGGCGACGGTCGCTTGGATGATGCCGATCTGACGGAGATGCAGCGGGTGCTGCTGGGCATTTCGGCGGTCTCATTCTTCGACGCCAATGCCGACGGGGTATGCGACATCCGGGATCTGGTGGCGCTGCGCAGGCAGCTGGACGCCACCACTCCGGCAGATAATGCCGCCGTGCTGTATAACGGACAGCACAGCTCCTATGATGAAACAGCGGAGCAGCGGCGGCAGGCGATCCTGGCCAGGCCGGATACGGTGCAGCCGTCGGAAGCGGGAAAAACCTATTACATTTCCGATACAGGCGACGACCGGAACAGCGGTCTTTCCGCCGATAACCCCTGGCGCAGCAGCGCCCGTTTGGGGCTGGCGGCGCACACGCTCAATGAGGGCGATGTGGTGCTGTTTGAGCGGGGCGGCATCTATCGGGGCGCTTTCGCATTGACCTCCGGCGTGACCTATGGCGCCTACGGCGAAGGCCGCAAACCGGAGATCTACGGCAGTCTCCGCAACTGTGCCTATGGGCAGCTGTGGAGCGCCACCGAGACCCCTTGTGTGTGGGCACTGCCGGTGGGCAATCTGCCGGATATCGGCAACATCGTGCTGGATAACGGCAAGCGATGCGGCACCAAACGATTGAGCGGGCAGCTCTCCTCGGAGCTGGAATTCTACCACGATCGGGCGGCCGGTGTGCTGTATCTGTATTGTGCCGAGGGGAACCCCGGCGAGGTGTGCTCCCGTATGGAGCTGTGCGCCGATGCGCCGCTCATGGCGGGCAGGAACCGCCCCCATGACATCACCGTGGAAAACCTGTGTCTCAAATATACCGGCTCTCACGCACTCGTCTTTTCCAACGGCTCCCGGAATATCACGGTGCGGGGCTGCGAGATCGGCTATATCGGCGGCAGTATGCTGAATGAGACAGTGCGCTATGGCAACGGCATCGAATTCGTGGACAACGCCGACACAATCACGGTGACCGGCAACTGGATCTATCAGTGCTACGATGCCGGCATCACCCACCAATCCAGTTATGCAGACGGATGTAAGCAGAACGCCATCCGGTTCTGCGACAATCTGGTGGAGTATTGCGTCTACAACATCGAGTATTACGTCAGCCAGGAAAACGGGCGGATCACCGATACCGTATATCAGAATAATATCCTGCGGTTTGCCGGCTACGGCTTCGGCAGCGAGAACCGCATCGGCAGCAACACCCGCTATGCCGCCAATATCTGCAACTATGCCCGCCGGATGCCCTCATCGGACTTTTCCGTGATCGGCAACGTGCTGGACAGCCCCCGCTATAATCAGCTGACCGTCGGGTGTCCCAATCTATCCGGGGTCGGGCCGACGGTCACCGGTAATTCCTATATACAGAAAAACGCAGAGGTGGCGCTGATCCTCGGTGAGGATGGCAGCAAAACGTCCCTGACCGCCGACAGCGCCGAGACGTTGCGGAAAGCGATCGCTATGGTGGATGCACAGCCGACAGCGGTCGTGTATGAGCCATAGACAAGATCGAATTTATAGATAGGAGAGGATCTCTGTGAAGGCAAAAACCTTTCGACCCCTGCGGCTGGCGGCGGTATGGCTGGCTATATGGTTGACGGCGCTATTATGCTTTCCCGTATCGGCTGCATCCCCCCGGCTGGCGGGAGACCTGAACGGCGACGGCCGCATGGGTGCAGAAGACCGGACGGTGCTTCAGCGGGCTCTTCTGGGTATTTCCGACGGCTATGAGGAGGAAACGCTGGACATCAATCTGGACGGCACGGTGGACATTCGGGATCTGGTGGCTTGGGGGACGATCCTTGTCGGTGACGGAAAAACCGACGGTGTGCTGACGGTGCAGTCGGTCACGCTGTCCGGCACAACGGTCACGCTGTCCGTGCAGAACACCTCGACCGTATGGGAATCCGACGCCGATTCATATGTGGCGCTGACCTGTCTGGACGAGACGGGAACAGCGCTCGGTGCGGCGCGGGCCAAGCTGGGTGTGGTGGCTCCCGGAGCGACAAAAACCGTGCAGTGTACGGTTACCTCCGGCACGGCTGCGGTAAAGGCCGCGGGCATCGCCGCCAACTACTGGTCGGTTCTGTAAATAAGAGGCACCCACAATTCAGAAGAAAAAGAGGTACGCATTATGAAAGTGAAAAAGCTTGCAGCGTTTCTCCTTTGTCTGACCGTAACGGTTAGTTCGCTGACGGGGGCGATCTATACACAGGCTGCGAACACGGCTGCGGTGCTGTATGTATCGGACAGCGGTGCGGACACGGCGGACGGACAGACGCCGGAGACGCCGCTGCAATCCGTCGGCAAAGCCATAGAGCTGCTGGATAAGAC
>CAKUAQ010000089.1 GCA_934636435.1 uncultured Eubacteriales bacterium | reverse complement strand
CCGCACCCCGGTGCTGTTTATAACCCGAATCTATCGGCCAGCCAATCGACCGACATGGAAAACCAGTTATAGTCCCGCCTGAAAACCGACCGGTTCCTCAGGATTTTCTGCGTAGCCAGCTGCAAGCCATGTCCGCCCGCCGGATACAGATGCAACTCAAAGGGAATGCTCTTCCTGCGCAGTGCCGCTGTATATGCCATGGCGGTTCTTTTTGGACAGCATCGGCTATAACAAACCGGCGTTTCTAACCGGTATCTTTCAGATGGGCGGCGCTCTGGTCGGCGCCTATGTGCTCATTCCCCTGTGCGGTAATACCGGGCGTTCCCTGTCAACCGTGTTGGCGTATTCTGTTGCCGCGCTATATTTGGTCGCGGCCTATTGGGTTGTGAGTAAAAAACTAGGCATAGCCCCCTGATTAGGACCTCTGCATTCCGTGCGCCCGGCAGAAAGGCACAGTACACACAGAACCGACACAGCTGTAATAGCCGTGTCGGTTCTGCACTTTTAAGAATATGATTTCAGGCAACGAGTCCCCATCAGCACCGCACTTCAATGGCAGCGAATCCAAAGGCCGGTATATCGCTCAAATATACCGTATCGCCCCGCAGCTCGCCGGTGCAATTTAGGCATCGAATGGCGCTGTATTCGCCGTCCAGCTGCACGACCGGATCCATGGCAATATCCGGCCAGAAATTCCACAGTCCCACCGCCATCGCCGTGTCGTTCTTCTTGCACTGGAGATACAGCGCCGGGTTGCCGTACACATACGCCGGCAACGCTCGACCGGACAGCCATGGGATTGTTTCAGCGTATTGGCGGCTGCGTGCATAATGCCGCAGCACATTGGTCTTATTGGAGCGGGTATTGACATTCAGCACCAAAAAGCGCTGTCCGGCGGCGTTTTCATACCGGTACGACATGGGGATAACGCCCTCAGCGGTTTCCCGGTCGCTGAGGATCTCGACCTTTTTATCCAGTTCAAGCACATAGCTGGGGATTCCGTCCGCCAAAATATGGTTATTATCCGCCGCAAACCGCTCAAAATTGCCGTCAGTCACCGCTTTTCCGATATGGCGAACCCCTACATCCACACCCCGCTGCGTTAGGATCTCCGCTGCGGCAATGTCCAGAATCAATCCGTGCTCCAACGCCTCTGGGGGCAGATGTCGGGCACTTTCATCAAATACGATGCCGCACACACCCGTCCCTTCGTAGACAGTAGGAATAGAATTGAACGCCAGTGTGCGGGCGGAGCGGGGAAAGAACAGATCCGGTAAAGACACCTCGGTGTTGACCGCCGTAGGCATCACCAGATCAGACACCTTTTTCATGGACTCATACACCCGGACCCCGCAGGCGGTTTTATCCCCGAACATTGCGTCGATCTGCGGATATAAGGCGCTGTTGCGTATATGCCGCTTCGCATAGCCCGTTTCATAATCCGCATTGGAATTATACTCCAGACCGTATTTGAGGATGCCATCGGTGCAGCCAGAAGCCCGTACCGCCGTATCAAAGCCCTCCAGATAGCTGGCGGGACACCGGGTACGGGGACGGGGGTAGGGATCTCCCTCGGCAAACAGCTCGATATCGCCCCGCCTTGTCCAGACGCTCTCCATACGTGTCAGCTCAACCACATCCTGCAGGTCATTCCCCCAGCAATGGCTGTTGGCCACCCAATAAGGGGCGCCTGTCAAGCGCACAAACGGGCGGGTGTTTCCTGCCATGATCTCCGCCAGCTCTGCCGCATCGGTGCCGTCAATATCCCAATTGGTCATGCAGGTACAAAATCCCAGCCGGATAGTAGGATCGACCTCATCCAGCGCCCGGCGCATAGCCGCCGCATAGTTGCGCAGCGAGTCGCCGTTGACCTGCAGCCAGGCATCCCGGTACGGGTTCTTCCCACCCGTCGTAATCTGCTCATACAGCTGCTCACGGGTCATGGCTTTCCCGGTGATCCGCTGGATCGCCGCCATATGCCGGTCACACAGGCATCCCGGCGATTCCGTCCAATACCCATAGCGGAAATCGTCGTCCAGCTGGATCAATGCCACACCGGTTTTGGCCACATCCTGCAGATATCCCGCCGCAAATGCCACAAACTCCTCATCCAGCGGGCATTTTGCCATCTTGACTTCTTCTCCACGGATGGTGCGAATCGTACCAAACGACGCATCCCCCTCCGCCTGGAGCGCCCACAGCCAAGCGCCCACCTCATAGCCCCGCTCCCGGAAATAGCGGCAGTTGTCCTCCAGCTCCGCTAAAATCCGGCGGCGCTTTTCGCCATCCGTCTGGTATACGCCTGCTGCGAAAAATACCCGCTCTGCGCCGAATTTTTGCAGTTCTTCACAGGTCTTTTCCCGATCGTTTCGCTTGATAAACTCGTTTACCAGAGGCACCGAGATCTTATACATCGCCATGCGTTCCTTTCATCGTTTCGATCGACATTTTTATCCTTCCGGATCATTCTGCGACCTCAATTTCCTTGGGTACATCTACCACCGGCATTCTGCCCGCCTCTTGTCGGCATACGATCCTGCCAAACGGGGTCAGCATCTCCACCGTTGCTGAGGACAGCCCCAGCAGCGCCGGCTTTAGCCGGATCTTCCTAAATCCCGGTTCCAGCATTTCAAACCCCAGCAGAGCCTTCGAGAGCGCATACAACGGCGTGCCGCCCCAGGCGTGGCTCAGATCAAAGGGGTAGCTTCCCGGGCGGATAAAGCCTTCCTGCAAGCCCTTCGGACATTCCGCCGCCGCCTGCTTCCAACGCTCCAGCAAGGGCACTGTATACAGCTCACGCAGTCCATTGCGATAGACCGCCTCCAACAGAAAGTGCATAAAATACGGCTGGCACTCCCCCAGCGATCCATCGGCGATCACCCGCCGCAGCAACGTCTGCGCCTGTGCAGGATCGCAAATCCCGAAATACGCCGCCAAAATATTGGCGTGTTTGCGATAGTAGGTTTTCCCGTTGCTTTGCGGGAGGTAGGTATACAACTCCTCCTCCGGCGTCGGCGTCGACAGCCCCTCGCAGTAAAGCCCCGCTTTTGCATGGTACAGCAGACGATTGATTGCAGCTTTCAATTCCGCTGCCTTTTGCCGGCACTGCTCAGCCATCGCCTCCATGCCGAGTATCGCATACACCTGCGCCGCAGTGGCTAAAGCGCCGTAGTAAAACATATTCAGGCAGCTTTGCCCCAGATTTTTGGGTGGATGATGCAGCGAGTATCCATCCACCTCCAGCCAATCAATAAACATATAGTCCGGCGGATGCTCGATCAATCCTGTATCTCCCATGTAGCTTTCAAATCGGTGCAGGAGAAACCAAAGCCCGTCTGCAGAATCCTCCAGCAGCGTACGGTCGCCGGTGAACCCATACACATCATACAGCATCAGCACCCAAATCAGGCTATACGCCGTATGAAACATCCGTCCGTCGTGATGCCGCAATGATTCCGCCGTGCGGCGCACATCGAAAGCGGCCAGCCGCATATCTCCAAAGGAAAAAGCCGTCATCAAGCTCTCGATGTAATAATCCCCGGTGCAAGCCAATGGCTCACAATGACGTGGGCTATCCAGATGCATTGTCTGGCGGCAGTATTTAAGCGCATGCACACACTGCCGCAGGACAAGATTCAGCCCCGCATCGCCGGTCGTAACGGTAGAGCATTCCGGTGCCGGGTAACACGTGGCAATACACCCGACGGTAACAACCGCCTCCTGATCGGAGGCATTCTCCGCCGTCACCGAAAAGCCGCCCACACTATGCAGCTGTAATCCACGGTATTGCGTATCTGCGGAAAACGTCAGCTCCTCACGCCCGGTCGGCTCCTCCAACTCAAAGCATACGACCTCCACTGTCAGCAAGCCTGCCGTTTTAACGGAAACAGTTAAAAAGCCGCCATACACCCGGTCATACTCCAACCGCACAGTTTTTCCGGAATGCGGAGGAATTGTAATCACTCCGCCATCCGGATACAGCAGCTCTTCTGTCCGCGCCGGGATCGGTGCCGTCTCCGTATGCCAGACATTAGGAATCTCCTCAGCACAACCATACCCGTCCGGCTGAACCGTCCCATCAAACCGACACGGTGCCGGGTACTGCCCGTTTCGGCGGGCAGACCAGGTACGGTCGGTGGTGATGACCGCCACCGTATTATCCTCAAGGGTCAAATGCGCCGTCAGCATAAAGCCGCCGCGCCCTTTGGAATATTCGTTGATCCGCACCGGCTGCATTTTCACCCGGGCGTAAAACACCAGGGTGTCGCTCTCCGGCGAAACGGTCAACTCCGTGGCGTAGAAAGGATCGCGGGAAACATCGTTAAAGAGAAAATCCCCGCCCACATCCGCCGGACCTGTCGCCAACAATGCGCCGTTCAACCACACATCATACGTTGTATCCC
>CAKUAQ010000088.1 GCA_934636435.1 uncultured Eubacteriales bacterium | reverse complement strand
CCGCACCCCGGTGCTGTTTATAACCCGAATCTATCGGCCAGCCAATCGACCGACATGGAAAACCAGTTATAGTCCCGGCTGAAAACCCACATACGGCGATCTGATGGGGACGGATCTGCCATTCCTCGGCTCTTTGTCGGCACAACTTGATTGCTCTCGTCACCTGTCGGAGCTGACAGGGAAAAACGCCGCCGGGAGAGGTGGTATAATGAACCATGACCGCATGAAAGCCCGCCGCCGCATACGCCATGGCGGTTCTTTCGCCCTCCCAGTTTTCCGCCAGGAATGTGTATGCGCCCCCGGGACAGATCACCGCACACGGCTTCGGACCGTCCTCGTTCCAGTCGAGAATATACGCTTTCATATACGGCTGAAAATGACTGCTATCCGGTTCTTCGGTCAAATGGATCTTGTATACATTCATATAACTCACACTCACAAAATGGTTATGGGGGCGGATGTCCCCTGTTTCAGTATTTTCAAAAACGGAGAGAGCTCTGCTTCCGACAAAAAGGTTTCCCGGTGGTCGGGCGGTTTCTTTCCGAGACGGATGGATTTTTCTATGCCGAGCGGATGATAAGGCTCCAATTGGATCTCACACTGATTTTGCAACCGGGCAGATAAAGCAGCCAGCTCCCGAAAATGCCGTTCGTTCAGATTGACCCCCGGAATGATCGGGCAACGCAGAATAATATGAGCGCCCAACTCGTCCAAGCGCAAAAGATTGCGGAGAATGCTGCGGTTTGACCTGCCCGTGTGGCGGATATGCTCTTCCTCGTCCAGCAACTTGACATCAAAGAGCCAATGATCGCAATATGCATTCAGTGCCTCCAACGGTCTATCGGTATATCCGCACGTTTCCACCGCCGTGGAGATATGCTCCGCTTTGAATCGCTGCAACAGCTCCAGAGAAAACGCATATTGGAGCAACGGTTCACCCCCGGACAGCGTCACGCCGCCGCCCGATTGCTCATAAAATGACCGATCCTTCAAAACTGCCTGCAGGACGGCATCGACCGTCATAGGTTTTCCGCAGATTGCAAGGGCTTGCGTCGGACACTCTGCTGCGCAAGAAAAACAATGGGTACACCGTTCCCGCAGAAAAATGTGCGCATCTTCCTCAAAGCGGTGACACCCCTGCGGGCAAGCCAATGCGCAGCGGCGGCACCGCACGCACCGCTGGGCATCGTAGAACAGCTCCGGCAGCGGAGATTTGGATTCCGGGTTATGACACCAGGCACAGTTCAAGGGGCAGCCCTTGAGAAATACGACGGTGCGTATCCCCGGTCCATCCTGCCAGCAAAAACGCTGCACATCAAACACAATCCCGTCACGCATCGCAAAAATTCCTTGTGATGAACTCCTGCTGGACATCCGAACCGAGATTTACAAAATATTCGGACAATCCATACAGCCGCACAATTAAATCCCGATGTGCCTCCGGATGCACGGTGGCATCCACCAGCTCATCCCTGGAAACATAGTTGAATTCTATGGCGTGACCACCGGTTTGCATAAACGCTTTCACCAGAGCACCAATCGTTTCGGGCATCATATGGCGATTGAAGGGCAGGTTAATGTCCAAAATGTTGATCCAACCGGTCTCTGTCAGATGCAAGGACAGAACAAAGGGTATCAAAGGATACCGCTTTATCCTCAAAGACCACTTTTCGGATTGCAAACAGTGAATCCACCAACGTACCGAAGCCGGTCATGCAAACGGTCGCCAGATTATACCGACCGCCGCCGGCGCTGTAATCCCGACCGTTTTGGATACAATCGGACAGAGTGGCCGAGAACAGCGGACACGGGTGGATCTCCGACCAGCGCTTTCCGTCAACCAGCCGAAAGTCAACGGCGCAGCGGACGGCAGTTTTGATGTTTTCCAGCACCGTGTCGTAGAGCTCTTCAAAGGACACCGGCGCTGTGAGCTGCTTGGGCAGGTATTGCTTTGCCTTTTCGGTTACCGTCCGCAAAACGGCAGGCTCCGTTCCCTGCAAGGTCTGATCGAGAATACGAACCGGATTGAAATAGAACCAGATTCCTTCACTGTAACTCCCCTCTATGGTGGTTTCCTGACATCCGCCGTTGACGTAATTCCGCGCATCCTCCAGCCGGACGCCGTTGCCGGTCAAAGCCCGAATAATCGCCCGGTCATTGAAGAACGCATACACGTTATGACCACGCAGAATGCTGGCGCTCAACAAGGAGACAAACGCATCGTCGCCCGTTTCGGCGATCCGGCAATTCAACTTCGGAATGATATACTTCTGTTCTTCGTGTACCTCCACTATCAGCTTGGTTACTTCGTTAAAAACCGGGGTCCCCCCCTCATCGCAGCCACCCAGTTCAATACAGGTGCTGGAATCCGCCCAGCTGCCGTTTTCAGCATCAAATTTGATGTGTGTGATCGCCAAAAACATTTCGATCCAGCGCTTGGCTTGCGCTCTATTCAGCCGACCGCAGGAGATGTCCGCATTGTACAGCGGGCCGAGCAGCTTATCCACCCGGCCCAGAGAGGACAACCCTACGCCCTCCAGGGAGCCCATCACCTCCCGGATAAACCACAAACAGCACAGCCCCTCCAAAAATGTCTCGGGCGGATTCTCCGGCACTTTCCGGGCGATATCCCGTATCCATGTCAGATTGGTGCGCTTTGTTTTATCTGTGCAATCCTTGAGTTGCTCGTCCGCCGCTTCCGAAAATTTCCGAGCGATCGTCAGAACCGCCTGACAGCTTTTCTCGGCAGCCGACAGGAAATCATACGGTGCGCTTTCGGGAGACACATGGCTCTTTTCCGCAGCAATCTGCGCCAAAATTCCCACAATGCCCAGACGAAAGACCTTGGTGTAGCCCGGAACATGGTGGTCGGTATCAAAGCAATGACCGCACGACCAACCCAACCGGTTAGGACCGCAACCCATAGCCGAAATCGAATTGATGCCCGGATCAAACTCGGCAATATTGCTGTACCGATCGGGGAAATTCCAGCAGGACGGCAATCCGGGGATCGGGTATCCCCAACAATCCGAGGGTTTCACTCCCATCTCATAAAAAAACGGGATCTCGTCGAACAGCACAGGCTGAAACTCCTCGGCGATCCGCCAATGTAATTCCCCTTTAAGGGCGACAGCGGAAGCGTTCGGGTTCTCCCTGCGAAACCGATCCATTGCCGTATACACCCGATACCGCACCAGGATGAACGCCGGGTTTTCTTTATAGTTGCTCAGCTGCATCGTCTGATAATATGCACGCAGCTGCTCTTCAAAACGTTTCATGTTATACGCTCCTTTTTTGCATTTTCACATTCATTATACAAATTCAGAGTGTACATACAATGATATTTCGCACTTGAAAATTGATCAATTATACGATTTTTGCTTCGTTTATTTTGTTTTTTGGCTATCTGCGGGAACGACGCTTGCATTCTTTGTTCCCCGTGCTATACTGTCCACAGCAACAACCGTCTTATTTCCAAAAACCGCTCATCGGAAAGGAACCCCGCTATGTACCGCTATAACACATATACCGATCTGACCTTTCCCTCCGGTCTGCATAATCACTGCGAGATCATCGCCGTATCTCAGGGAGAGATGACAGTCATGGCCAACGCGGAGCCGGTCACTCTCAAAGAAGGCGAAGGCGTGGAAATGGCACTCCTTGCCGTCCCGATCCAACATATCCACATAATACCGGAAACCGGATAGTTCTTTCTTGAGGCAGCTTACACTCTTATCCTCCTGGGATTCTATGTAGGAACGGATGTGTTTATCTTTTATATTTTCAATTTTTTGAATGTTGAAGGTTTGATAACAGTAGTGGAGAATGCTGCGGGTGGATTGCCGGTAGGTCTTGCGGGTGGCAAAGCTGGCTTGGTGCTGGCGCTTGTTCAGAGCTTTGAATTGGCGCAGCAGATTGCTGTTGTCAAAGCTGCGCGGTTGATTCTTTTGTATGTTCTTTTTCATAGGTTTCCCTCCCCTTTTTCTTCTGAATTTCTTTTTTACTTTCTTTTGTAGCCCTTGGGGCACAAGGGCTGGCGGGACTATTTCCGCCTGTTTCTTTTTATTGCCCTTTTCAAAAAGAAACAGGCGGAGACATTCTCAGCCTGTGTGACGGTTGAATGGATACTGTTTCAGCCTTTCAGCCTGTAAGCCTCAGCCAAAACTCCGGCAAAGACACACACCACTGTGTGCGCCGGAGGGCAGCACACGCTGCCCTCCGGATCGCCAAAGCGTCCTGTAAGACGCTGCCAAAGGAAAACTTGGCCGCTTGCTCTCTCACCGCAAGCCGCACACTGATTTGACTTAGATGTGAATACAATTCACATTTCCGATTAACTGCTACATTTCACTTCATCCTTTCCATGATTTAATATCTATATGAAAAATGCAGTCCTGTCCCTATCGAACAGAACTGCATGAAAAG
>CAKUAQ010000087.1 GCA_934636435.1 uncultured Eubacteriales bacterium | reverse complement strand
GTGCGGGCGGCCGCCTGCTGCACCCCATACAGTCCGTCGGCGGTGGTGTTGACCCGCTCCGGCTCGGCAGCGGCAATAGCGCTGGGGCCGACAATCAGGTTGCCATCCACGGTGGGGGACACCAGCACCCCCTTGCCCAGCGCCGAGGGACACTGAAACAGCACATGGTGCGCCCGGCCGCACTCGGATTTATCCATCAGGTAGTATTCGCCCCGGCTGGGCCGGATGACAAAATCCGGCTCGGCTACCATCCCATGGACGGCGGCGCTTTCCACCCCGGCGGCATTGACCACATACCGGGCAGTATATTCCCCGGCGGTGGTGGTGATGCGGTAACAGCTGTCCTCAGCGGTGATACCGGTGACGGCGCAATTGAGATGGATCGCCACTCCGTTTTCGGCGGCGACCTCCCCCATCGCCAGCGCATATTCCCAGGGGCAGATGATCCCGGCAGAGGGCGCATACAGCGCGCCGCGCACGGCATCGCTGACCTGCGGCTCCATGGCCCGCACCTGCGCCCCGTCCAGCAGCTCCAGCCCCGGCACCCCGTTTTGTACACCCCGGTTATAAAGAGTTTTCAGGGTCGCATCATCCTCCTCGGAAAAGGACAGCACCAGCGAACCGATATTCTCATAGGGCACGTCCAGCCGCGCACACAGCTCGGGGGCCATGGCGCAGCCCTCCACATTCAGTCGCGCCATCAAAGTGCCCGGCTCCGGATCGTACCCGGCGTGGACAATGGCACTGTTGGCACGGGTGGCGCCGGTGGCCACGTCATTTTCCCTTTCCAGCACAGCCACCCGGCAATCGTACCGGGACAGGGTATAGGCTACGGCGCAGCCGATCACACCGCCGCCGATAACGGCGACATCCAGCATTTCGGACATAGGATTCCCTCCTCTTGACGAATGGGCAAAATGCACCTATAATGATATCGAATTGATCGAAAGTGTCAATAATTTCCGGAATACATTATCAAACAATCAAAATTTGATCGAAAATATGGTCAAAGATGATCAAACGAACAGGAGGACAGTCAATGAGCTACCATGATCGGGAAAAGGAGATCCTCGGGGTGTTATCGGAGACGGAATTCATCGGCGTCCACGAGCTGGCGGCGCGGCTCTACGTCAGCGAGCCGACCGTGCGCCGGGACCTGACGGCCATGGCGAAAAAAGGGCTGGTCATCCGCACCCACGGCTGGGTGACGGCCAAGGTGAACGCCGCCGACGAAGCCTTTGCCATTTCCCTGCGGGAGCAGGCCCAGGGCACGGCGAAAAGCATCATCGGCAAAAAGGCGGCGGCGCTCATCCACGACGGCAGCGTGATCCTCATGGACGGATCCACCAGCGCCTTTTCGGTGCTGCCCTATCTGGCGGAGCACAAGGATCTGATTGTAATTACCAACGGAGCAAAAACCTCTCTGGCGCTGGGTCGCATGGGCATCAAGAACTTCTGCACCGGCGGCCAGATGATCAACGAAACCATGGCGTATGTGGGTCGGCACGCCGAAGCCATGGTGTCGGCGGTCAATGCGGATCTGCTGCTGTTCTCCGCCCGCGGCATGGCAGAGGACGGCTCCTTCAGCGATTCCTCCATCGAGGAAAACAATCTGCGGCGGGTGATGATGTCCCGTGCCGGGCGGAGGGTGATGCTGCTGGACAGCAGTAAGCTGGGAAAGACGTATATGGACGTGCTGTGCCGGGCAGAGGATGTGACCGATCTGGTGTGCGAAGCGCCGCTACCGCCGTCCGTAACCGAAAAAATCGGCAAACGGGCACGGTAAACAGGCGTAGAATGTCCCCTTCCGGAATAGATATAGTCCGGAGGGATGTACATGTGGGAATGGATTGCTTTTCTGGATCGGCAGGTATGGGGCGTGGGGATGATTGCCCTGATCCTGCTGGTCGGAGTGTATGCAACGGTCACAACGCGGGGGATTCAATGGCGGCGGCTGGGCACGGCGCTGCGGTATACCGTGCAGTCGGAGCCGGACGCGCCCGGCGAGGTCAGCACCTTTGAGGCGCTATGCATGGCGCTGTCGGCCACCATCGGCACCGGCAACATCGTCGGCACGGCGACGGCGGTGACGCTGGGCGGTCCGGGGGCGCTGCTCTGGATGCTGGCAGCGGCTGCAGTGGGCATGGCCACCACCTATGCGGAGGGGTTTCTGGCCGTGCGATTCCGGCTGGAACAGGGCAGTCATGCCTGCGGCGGCCCCTTTGCCTATATCCGACTGGGCATGGGAGAGCGGTGGAAACCGCTGGCGGCCGCTTTCGCCCTGTTCGGGATGCTGGCGGGACTGCTGGGCATCGGCACGGTCACACAGGTGAACAGCATCGCCGCCGCCGCGGAGCGGGTGCTGGATCCCTCCCGGCAGCACATCGCCTTCTCCGTGAACGGAACGGCCTATACCTGGGTCACGGCGGTGACAGCGCTCATAACGGCCGGGCTGACGGCGGCCGTGCTGGCAGGCGGAGTACGCCGCTTTGCCCGGGTGTCCACCGTGCTGGTGCCGGTTATGACGGCTCTGTTCATCGGCTGCACCCTGTGGATCCTGGTGCGCTTTCGTCATGCGCTGCCGGGCGGCATCGGGCAGATGTGCCGGGGGGCTTTCGCTCCCCGGGCCGTGCTGGGAGCCGGCACCGGCGTGACCCTGCGCGCCGTGATGCGGCTGGGTATCGGCCGGGGCATCTTCACCAACGAGGCGGGGCTCGGCTCCGCCGCCATCGCGGCCGCCGCCGCCAAAACGCGGGATCCGGTGCGACAGTGGCTGGTCACGATGACCGGCACCTTCATCGACACGGTGGTGCTGTGCACCCTCACGGGCTTGACGCTGCTGGTCACGGATGCATGGCGGTTTCCGACGGCCGAGGGCTTCGGCGTATCGGTGCTGGCCTGGGAATGGGGGCTGCCGCTGCCGGCGGCCGTGTCCGGAGCGCTGCTGGCGCTGTGTCTGATCTTCTTTGCTTTCTCCTCCATCATCGGGTGGCAATACTATGCAGAGCAATGCTTCCTCTACCTGTTCGGGCGGCGGCACCGCCCCCTGTTCCAGGCGGCCTATATACTGGCCGTGGGCGCAGGCGCGTTCCTGCCGGTAGGCTTTGTATGGGATCTGGCGGAGCTGTGCAACGGGCTGATGGCATTCCCGAACCTGATCGCACTGTTGGCGCTGATGCCGTTGGTGGGGCGGGAAACGCACGCACGCACGTAAATCCGGCATAGCGAAAGAGCACGGGCGGCATAACGCCACCCGTGCTCTTTCGTTTCACGGCATCCCGCCGGTTCCCCGATTACAGGCAGACCGTCTCACCGGGCTGCACACAGTAAGGCTGCCCGTCGGTTGCGAACCACACCGGCACCCGTCCGGGATTGTACACCTTCGTTTCGTCCACATCGAAAACGAGCGCCGCATACGCTGTCAGATAGTCGTATATCTCTATATTGGTGGCGTACCAGACCGTATCGTGACCGCCGACCCGGCGGCAGATTTCCTCCAGATGATCCCAGTTGTGGTGCAGATCGAATTCGTAGCTGTGTCCCCACATATAGAACAGCAGCGGCGATCGCGTCGCCGCATAGCGAGCAGACAGATCGATCTCCAGAAACTCGTCGATCCACTCCAGAATGTGCGGATGATCATGGTGCGCGGTGGGGATCCAGTTGTACCAGTCATCGGGCAACCGGAATTCGTTATTGTCCGCCCCCAGAGAGCGGGAATAGGCAACGCCCGCCTGCTGCACTATATGGCGGATCGTCTCGTAGGTGATGCCGGGTCCGATATTCCGGATGCCGCTGTCCGGATAAGCCATCCCCCGCACAATGCGGTCGAAACGCCGCTCCAGCTTTTGACGTCCCTCCACCACCTCGCGCATGACCGTGCAGGGCGAAGTCAGCCCCGGCGCAATGTGATGATCGGTATGCTGGGCGATCTCATGTCCACCGTCATCCACCCGCTGCCGGATATCCGCCGGCGGCATATGATGCTCCGGATCGTCCGCCAGAAAGGAATCATTGATATTCAGGGTGCACTTGATCCCGTAACGATCCATGATATCCAGCATCGGACGATCAAATACGGGGGCGTCGTCGTAGCTGGCGGTAAATGCTCTGTCCCGACCACCGGGGAAACGGGGAAACCGATAGCGCATATGTAGTCACCTCTTCCAGGTTTGTTCCGTTCGGCAAAGCCATCGGGGCATGATCGCCTTGCCTGCTCATTATAACCGATTTCCCGGGCAAAGTCAACGTCGCACAACAAAGAAACGGACGAATCACAGGAAAATATTGCACACCGGCGGGAAATGGTGTATAATGAGAAAGATATCGTATGCTAAAGGAGAATGCGCACATGGACATTCGTCTGGGCGACCGACTGGAAATGAAAAAGAACCATCCCTGCGGCTGCCGGGAATTCGAGGTGCTGCGCATCGGCATGGATTTTCGCCTGCGGTGTCTGGGCTGCGGACATGAGATGATG
>CAKUAQ010000086.1 GCA_934636435.1 uncultured Eubacteriales bacterium | reverse complement strand
CGTTACAGCCGTCCAAAAAAGAAATAACTGACTGCAAATAATCCCACGCCCCAGTAAACTGCACCCAACTTGTTAGACATTGTATCCCATTGTCTACCTTTTGGGGGTCACTTCACGGTCGTGGGATTTTTTGCGGTCGATACAAAGGCTCAAAAGTGCGCAAATCCAAATTCGGAAAAATCACATTCCATATTTTCGACGGTCACAAACTGTTTCAAGCAACGGATGAGATCGCACATACCTTTGCGGCTTTCTTCCATAAATTCGTTCTGTCCGTCTGCGCCGCCCGTATATTCGTCACAGTTCAACGGATACGTGTCGGTGAACACAGCCGGGTCGATATATCCGGCGGCGCTGCGCCGGCTTTCGCCGGTATCCCGGTAATAGTGGGAGGACAGGTACTCGTACTTTCCGTTGTAGCCGCCCCGCATACGGAGATAAAAATTGATGCTGTATGTCTCATCCAGAGGGCAATGAAGGCAGAACTCCACCATCTTGCTGTCGCCCCAATAGGAAACGGAAAAATACTCGTTTTCGTATCCTCCGTAGCGGGTAGCAGGCTGCTGATAAATCGTATAGTCGCCGTTCACCTGACCGATCTTGATAGCAAAATCTCTGCAATAGGCATACAAATCGACCCTGGCGGGGGCAGATGTCGTGGTGGCGGCGGGCTGAGAATTTGTCTTTTTGGAGGGGCTCTCCGGCTTCTTCGCATTGGCAGAAGTGGTAGGGGCTGTCGATTGCACGTCGGCAGCGGCGGCTTGCGCCGGCTGAGCGGGGTCGCTGACGGCGCTATTTTCCGTAGCATCGTTTTTCATATGCTTAACACCGAAAATCACCAGCAGCACAATCGCCGCAGAAAGCACTACCGAGCCACCAAGGAGAATCCATGTGCGGGACGACCTTTTCCGGTTGCCCTTCGTAGGGTCTAAGGATGCGCTCCCCTCCTGCACAAGCCGCACTCCGGCGTCCGTATCATCCGTCTTGCCCAAAAGCTCATCGGCAGTCGTATTAAAAATTCTGGCGAGAGCAAGGATGTTGTCAATGGTGGGCTGCATTTGTCCGTTTTCCCACAGACTGACACTCTGTCTAGAAACGCCCAGCTTTTCCGCTAGCTCATCCTGCGACATACTACTGCTTCTGCGATGCTCTCTAATACTATCCGATAACATGAAGCCACTTCCTTTTATAGTGTAGTGACCATAGCATAGCACACATACCGCACCGCAAGCAACAAAATTCACTTGACATTTTGTCAAGCAGCGCTTGCGTTTTTCCGCAAGTACGCTTTTTTGTTGCTTTCCGCAGTCCGATCCGACAGTGTGTGTTTCCCATCCCCCGTCGACTTACTCCAATCCGGCAAACACCGTAATGGCGCGTTTCACATTATCCCGCATCGCCTGCTCTGCATCTATCAGCGCATCATGAAACTGCGTGTACGTTTTGCCGGAGATAGCGTCTCCGCCGGCCTTGGCCATGTAGGTATAATAGTTCACCTTGCGCACCCCACGGCGAATCGCCTCCCGGTAGTCCGCCTCGCTGACCCCGGAGCCGCCGTGCATCACGATAGGCACGGCGATGCGGCTGCGGATAGTGGACAGCCGCTCAAAATCCAGCTTCGGCTGCGCCTTATAGAATCCGTGCGCCGTACCAAAAGCGCAGGCCAGTGCGTCGATCCCCGTATCCGCTACAAATCGCACCGCCGCATCCGGATCGGTGTAGATGGATGCCGCCGCGCCCTCTCCGCCTTCCCGCGTGCCCATGGAGCCGATCTCCGCCTCCACTGAAGCGCCGGTCTGTTTTGCCGCCTCCACTGCGGCGCAGGTATTGGCAGTATTTTCCGCCGTCGGCAGCACAGAGCCGTCGTACATGACCGAAGTAAAGCCCAGCGCCAACCCCCGTTTCACATAGTCCAGATCGGTACCGTGATCCAGATGTACGCATACCGGCACGGTCGCTTTACGTGCGAACCACAGCATCACCGGAGCCATCTCCTCCATGCGGCACAATCCCATCTCCTCATGCACCTGCGCGTGCATGAGGATCACCGGCTGCCCCAGCTCCTCCGCAGCTCCGATCACCGCCCGCAGGCTGGTCATGTTCGGCGTATTAAAGGAGCCGACAGCGATCTGCTTTTCCTCGGCGATCTGCAAAACTTCTTTTAACGTCACTAACACTCAGAACACCCCTTCAAATAAATCTTGACCCTTCAGAAATTGGAATTCCACCCGCGTCTGTCCACTCTCCCCTACGTTCAGGAACCGCAGAGTACCATTTCTTCGCAGCACATCCCGTCCGTCGGGGGTGCAGTTGCCCGGCTCAAGACCGAGGACATAATCCCGCCTGCCCATCATCTTCCATTCGGTGAAGCAGGGCAGTTGCGCCGTATTATACCGCAGGACAAGCCCTTTTTCGATGTCCGAATTGTAGATTCCGGCCTGCGCGACGCCATTCTGCGTCTCCATGTCATAGTAATAACAGCGCTCCTCGTAACCCGCTTGCGGCTGCTCCGGGATCTGGGCGGTTTCGGTGAACGATCCTGCGTGGGCGTTACGGGGCGTGATCCCGGTGTGCGGGATCCGTACAAGGCTATGCTCGTTCAAAAGCGGATAGCCCATATTGCAGTGATAGAGGATCATGTACGGCGAAGCGGCATCCCCCACATTTGTCACCGTATCCCGTACCGCAAAACAGTTCTCCGTATAGGACACGATATACTCCCGGTCCAGCACCAGTTTTCGACCGAACAGCACCTCATCTCGTATTTGCAGGCGTACCGTCAGCCCATATTCGTCCTCCGCGATTCCCATAAGTTGTGCCGGAATATGGGAAACGGTTCCGTGCAAGGGCAGCGCCTCTCCCGCATCCGTACATGGTGATCCCACCGCCGTCAGTCCGCAGGTGGTAAAAAAACCTGCCGTAAAGGATTTCAAGAAACCGGCCCCCACGCCGTCGTAGTATTGCGGTGCCACATAGCCGCAGGGGGCAAAATACCCCATATTATCCCCGGCGAATGTCACCCGGGAAGGATCCCCCGCCCGATCCAGCGACAGCCACAGCTCCAATCCCAGTCCATTGCGCACGTACAGAAAGCGCATACCCTCCCCCTTGCCGCCGTGCAACGTGTACTGCTCGACACCGCGGGTTTGCAGAGAGTTTCCCACATAGTCCATTATCTGACCTCCTTTACTGCATCGTAGAGTTTTGCATATCGTTCGTAGAGTGCGTCATATTCGCGCTGTTTTTGCGGATCGGGTAGGAACACCTTGCGCACCGGAGCCATAGCGGCCACGGCAGTCTGAACATCGCTGTAAGCCCCCACGGCGACACCCGCCAAGGCGGCTGTACCCGCCGCTCCGACTTCTCTGGCAGCCAGCGCCGTGATCTCCGAATTGAGAATATCCGCCTTGATTTGCAGCCATACGTCGGAAACGGCGCCGCCGCCCGAAGCCCGGATCTCCCGAATCTCACCCGTCTGTGCCCGCATGCGGCTGAAATTCAGCCGCATCTCATAGGAAGTGCCCTCCATCAGCGCCCGATATAGATCATACTTGGTGGTTTCCAGCGTTATTCCCACAAATGCCGCCTTGGAATCCGCATCCATATACGGTGTCGCGGCCCCGGCAAAATGGGGCAGCACCAGTATTCCGGACGGCTGTTCCCCCACTCGACCATCCAGTGCGGCATATACATTACCGCCCTGCCGTTGCGCCTCCCGCTGTTCCAATTCCGCAAAATTATCCCGAAACCATTTCAGCGTCGCGCCGCCTGTGAAGGAAAGCGCATAACAGGCATAGCAGTTACCCACATACGGCACCACCGAATACCCGCACCGGTAAAAGTCCACGTCCGACGGTTTTTTCATGAGAACCACCGGCATACACTCCACCGTGCCGGTGCCGTCCATGGCGCAATCCGTGCGGAACACCCCGGATCCCAACATTGCTGCCACCTGATCGTGACAGCCGTTGACGACGGCGAACGTATAGTCAATCCCCAATTCCTTCTGAATCTCCGGGCGAATCGGTCCTGCGATCGTACCGCTCGGAACCGGGCGCGACAGAAGAGACGCATCCACCCCGGCCGCCCGGAGCACCTCCGGGATCCACGCCTTTTTCTCGATATCAAACGCCCCGGTTCGCGCAGCCAGGGAATAATCCATCTGCGGGTTACCGGTTAGGGTATAGACGATAAAATCCTCGCCCAGCAGGATCCTTCGGCACCGTGCGTATACCTCCGAACGATACCGTTTCATCCACAGGAGCTTGGCAATGCTATACATAGGATGAGGTCGCACACCCGATAGCAGTGTCAGCTTATCCTCCCCCACAGCGGCACACAAATCGACGCATTCCTCTGCTCCGCGGGGATCGGTATACAGCATGGAGGGTGCCAGCACCGTATCCGTTTCATCCAGCATTACAAAGGTTTCGCCGAAGCTGGTCACGCCCAACGCATCCATATGGTACGCTTTTGCCGCCCGCCGCAGCAGCTCCACCACCCCTGTACGAATATCCTCCATATGTATTTC
>CAKUAQ010000085.1 GCA_934636435.1 uncultured Eubacteriales bacterium | reverse complement strand
GGGCGGCTGCACCATCATCGGCACGATGGCACCGGCCTTGGCGAACGCCGGATACCCGTCGATCGGGCGGAAGGTACGGATGCAGCGGTGGGTATCGGCCGCCGCATAGTGCAGACCGTTCGCCAGATCGAACCAATCACCCTTGGGCAGCCATACCTCAGTTTCTGCCAGCCCGCTCTTTTTATCCCGCATCGTGGTCACAGGGGCGATCATCAGCTCACTGCCAAACATGAATTGGTTCGGTACACGGTAGGCTTCGTCACACTTCGGATAAGCGTAGTACACCGGTTCTACCAGCTGCCGCAGTTCATTGTGGCAGCGGTAATTCATCGTGTACAGATACGGGAAAAGGCGGTATCGCAGCCGCAGGCTGTGCTCGATCACCGGTCGGTATTCACCGGAAAAGCTCCACGGCTCCTTGCGCAAAAACGCGCTCTGTCCGGAGTGGATCCGCAGGATGGGCGAAAACACGCCCAGCTGGATCCACCGGGTCATCAGCTCCGGATCGGTGTAGCCGGCGTGGCCGCCGATGTCGTGGCTCCACCAGCCATAGCCGATGTTGGAGGCGGTGGCCGTGAAATACGGCTGGAATTTCAGCGCATCCCACGAGGCTACGGTATCGCCGGAAAAACCGATGGGATACCGCTGGCTGCCCGGCCCGCTGTACCGGGAGAAGAACATCGGCCGCTTGCCATTGCGGGAAATGTCCAGAATATGCAGATGGTTGAGCATCCACAGCGGATCCAAGCGTTCCCGTTCATCCGCATATTCGCCGGGCTCGTTCTTCGTATGTACCCAGCGGTAATCCGTGCCCTGCTGCCAATCCATCCACCAGAAATCCACACCGTCATTTTCGTAGGGGTGGTGCAGAATATCGAAGTAATGCGCCATAAATTGGGGCGACAGGATATCGAACCGCACCCGCTCCTTGGTATCCGGGTCGATGCCCATGGCCTTAGCCATCGCCGGATACTGCACCTCGTGGGGGCACACGCCGCCCGCCGGGTGCAGGTTCAGCGCCACCTTTTCGTGGTGCTCGTGCAGAAAAGCGAGGAACTTTTTATAGTCCGGGAACAGCTTTTCATTCCAGGTATAGCCTGTCCAGCCCTCCCGCAGATCGCATTGCTGCTCGAAATCCGAGCGGGGCGGCTTTTTGTCCTCCGGTACCTCCACCGTGTGCCAGTCCATATCCACCACGGCGACCGAGAAAGGGATGTCCTCCCGCTCAAAGCGGAGCATCAGCGCCTCATATTCCTCTTGTGTATAGGCATAGTACCGGCTCCACCAGTTACCCAGCGCATAAGCCGGCAGCATCGGCGGGATGCCCGTCAGGCGGTAATAGTCGGCGATGCAGCGGCGATAGTCGTAACCATAGCCGAAAAAGTACAGATCGGTCGTCCCCGCCGGGCGGGGCATCACCCAACCGTCTTCGCCCAGCAGCATGGTTTTGCTGTCATCCAGCAGCGCATAGCCCAGCCGGGAACACAGCCCGTCCTCCAACGGGATCCCGTCGTTCACGCCGTCCAGTGTTTTGGTGGTGCCTTTCAGCGTTTCCGGCTCGTCCCCATAGTGCCAATAGGAGGCCGGCTCATTTTTCAGTGCTACCGCCAGCGTATCGGCGGAGAACGGCACATCCGTGCGGCAGCACAGCCGCAGCGCCGTCGTTTCCACCGTCAACCATGTATCATTCCGTACCGTTTGATAAGTACAAGGAGCAAAGTCACGGTAAAACACCGTTTGGCTCGCCCGATCCTCAAACCGGCCGGTATTGCAGTATTCGATCCGCAGCAGGCAGTCGGTCAACACCGTGACCCGCACATTGCCGCAGGTCACGATGTTTTCCGCTGCTGCCAGCGGCCGTGTTTTCCAAACAAATCTTTTTTTATTCAAGACCTTACCCTCGCTCCAAACATTTGACCCATTCCTCTGCTATGATCGTGTTGGCAAAAACGGTAGGATGCACGCCGTCATTCAGCACATAGCCGGAACCGTATTTTTCGGCCTCTGCCGTGAACCGCTCTTGCAGCGGGATGAACGCTGCGCCGAATTTATCCGCCACCTCACGGGAGATGCGTGCCCGCTCGTGTACATCCTCGGTAAAGGCCTTCAGCCGCTCCGGTGTGGCGGCGGTGTTCTCACCCGGCAGCATGAACGGCTCCAGGATGATGACCTTCAGCTCCGGCAGCTCCCGCAGATAATCCTCCAGCATCATCTCATATACATCCCGGTAGCGGATGTGACTGGTGCCGTTATCGCTATCCAGTCCGTGCCACACATCGTTTACCCCGACCAAAAAGCTGGCCACATCCGGCTTCAGGCAGATGCCGTCGATCCGCTCACGGGCGTACAGGTCACTGATCCGGTCGCCGTTATGCCCCCGGTTAAAGCAGGTATACTGCTGCGGATATTTGCGGTTCAGGATTGCCTGGATAAACAGCACATACCCCGACCCGACATTGTACGGATCGGCATAGTTGCGCCCGAAATCGGTGATCGAATCGCCCTGAAAGACGATATTCTTCATTGCTTTTCCTCCTCATTCCTCCAGCAGCAGCACCCCATAGGGCAGCAGCTGTGTATTCTCTCCTGCGATCTTGCCGGACAGCAGATCCGGCAGACCGCTCAGCGCCTGCGGCACCGGCTGCGGCTCGGTCGTAAAGTTGAGCACGAACCAGAACCGTTTACCGCCCTTTTCCCGGCAGGTAATCTCCAGCGGGGTCGGCTCCTCGATCAGCGACCGTGCGCCGCTGCCCTGCACCACCTCGTCCATCAGCCGGTCAAAGGCGGCGTCATCCGGCTTGGTGCCGAAATACCACGCCTGTCCCTGCCCGTACCGGTTGACGGTGACCGCCGCCGTGCCGGCATAGAAGCCGCTCTCATACTTTGCCTTGACCTCGGCGCCCTCGGGGCAGATCAGGTCGCACAGCAGCCCGCAGGTATAGCCGCCCTCGCCGCCGATGCTGAGCGCCCGGCTCTCACCGGGCGGCAGCGCATCCCGCTCGTCCAGCCACAGGCCGCACACCTCCCGCAGCGGACCGGGGTAGCCGCCGGTATAGATCGTATCGTTTCCGTCGGCCATGCCGCTCATATAGCCGGTGACCAGCGTGCCGCCCTGCCGCACGTAGGCGGTCAGGCTTTCGGCCGTGCTGCCCTGCATCATGTACAGCACCGGACAAAGCACCAGCGGGTAAGCCGCCAACGTCTCCGGCGCAGCATCCGCCGGGATGAAGTCCACCGGGATATGCCGCCGGTACAGGGCATCGTAAAACCGCCATACCTCCGGCACATACCGCAGATCCCGGCTGGGGCCGATGCTCATCTCCAGCGCCTGATAGCTGTCCCAATCGAACACGATCGCCGCCCGGCCGCGGGTGGTGGCTCCCACCGTTTCGCCGCCCAGCGTTTTCAGCTCCGTCCCCAGCGCCGCCAGCTCCCGGAACACCCGGGTATCGCTGCGGCCGGCGTGAGAGATCAGGGCGCTGTGGAATTTTTCGCACCCGCCCACGGATTGGCGCATTTGGAAAAACAGCACCGCATCGCTGCCGTGGGCGATGCTTTGGTAGCTTTGCGCCCGGATCTCGCCCGGCTGCTTCAGCGTATTATACGGCTGCCAGTTTTGCTGGGACGGTGCCTGCTCCATCAAAAGGAACGGCGCATCCTTCAGCCCCCGCATCAGATCGTGGGTCATGGCCGTTTCGCTCCACGGGGCACGGTAGCCGGGGTAGCAATCCCACGAGACAATATCCATCTCTTTCGCCCAGCGAAAATAGTCCATCGTGCGGCAGGTGCCCATCAGGTTGGTGGTGCATTTGGCATCCGGGATCTCGGCCTTGATGATGTCCCGCTCCGCCTTATAGCAGGCCAACTGCGAGTCGGTATTGAACCGGGCATAGTCCAGCTTGATGGCACTCATAAAGGCCAGCCCCGCCTCGCCGTCAGCCAGCTCGTTCGGCACCACGATCTCGTCAAAATCGTAAAATGTGTGGCTCCAAAAGGCGGTATTCCACGCCGCATTGAGCGCCCCGATGGTGCCGTACTTCTCTTTCAGCCACACCCGGAAGGCTTTTTCGCAGTTTTCGCAATAGCACTCGCCCTCAAATTCGTTGCCGATGTGCCAGTACACGATGGCACGCTCGTTTTTATAGCGGGCAGCCAGCTGCTGCACCAGCGCCCCGGCGTACCGGCGGTATACCGGACTGTTGGGGCAAAAGTTGTGGCGCTTGCCGAATTTTTTGCGCACCCCGCGATAGTCGGAGCGCAGCACCTCGGGATGCTGCCGGGCCAGCCACGCCGGCACCGTCGAGGTCGAGGTCCCCATGATGATGTGGTGTCCCGCCCGGGCGTGCCGCCGTACTGTTTCATCCAAGGCCGAAAAATCATATTGGTTCTCACCCTTTTGCAGCAGCCCCCAGGCGAAAACATTGAGCGTTACCGTATCCACTGAAGCTGCCCGAAACAGCTCCATATCCTTCTCCCGGACCTCACGGGGCCATTGCTCCGGGTTATAGTCGCCGCCGAATAAGATGTTCATAATCCGATTCAGCTCCTTTCTGCCGGTCA
>CAKUAQ010000084.1 GCA_934636435.1 uncultured Eubacteriales bacterium | reverse complement strand
CTCTCCGGCCGCTTTATTTTTCCACCGCAATTCTTCCGTTCACCGTTTTCAGCGTGCCCCGGATCGAGGCGAGGCTCTCCGCCTCTTCATTGGCGGCGAACACCGCATCGGCGACATTCAGCTCATAGACATCTCCACGCCGGGCACTGCCGCGCAGCCGAAAGGACAGGCGCAGCACCACATTGTCCGTCCCGTCAACCAGCTTTTCGGAAAAAGCATACTTGCCGCCGGTCATATCCAGATACATGATGCGGATGATCCCGCTCTTGTTGCATTGCTCCGGATCCACGCTCCATGCAGGCAGCATTTCACCGGATGCGCCGTCGGTGACCGGAAGATTTCCCTCTTCAACCCCCAGAAACTCCAGCCGGGAACGGTCAAAATCCACCGACAGACTGGCCGCCGGATACAGCGCCTCCCCCAGCGCGGAAAGAGTCACATCCACCGTGAAGGGGGCGCTGTCCCCAAAGGCACGTTTCTGCGGACTTTCGATCTTCAGTGTCGGGGACGGGGATACGAGACCGCCCCGCGACAGGCACAGCCACAGAATGACTGCCACCAATATCGCCGACACAATCCCGATCACCGGCCACAGCCGTTTTTTCCGTTTCGATTGTGTTTCCTTGTCCATCGTATCCCGTCCCCTATCTCATTGTATGATCCGCTCTCAGGGATTCATCTTATTCACGGTTTTGAGAATCACCGCAAACTCTGTGCCGTTCACATAGGATTCCGCGATGCCCAGAGCATCAAAGGTGTTGATGCGGCTGTCGGAATTGACATTGGCGCAGAGAATCTGCTTGTCGGATACGCTTGTCGCCCTCCGCAGCCACAGGTTCACCGTATTCAGAGCGTCCTGCGCATTGAGCACGCTGTCGTCATTCACATCGCCAAACTGTACGCTGCCGCATTCCGTGCCCTCCGCAAAGGTGAAGTTTTCCAGCTTCACCAGCTCTTCCATAGGCAGAGCGGCCGGAACGACCGCCACATACGTGACCAGCCCGCTCTTGTCGGTCAGCGCCCGGTTAAAGAAGAATTCCACCCCGGCATCGGGCGTATAGGTCAGTCCGCAGGGCGCGGCCAATTCGGAAACAAACAGCGCCACCGCTTTTCGGTTTTCGGGAATCCAGTCCACCCCGTCTCCGGCATACATACATACAGCCGTCAGAGAGATACCCCGGACGATGGCGAACCGCACCGTCGCATCGGACGTATCCGCCGCGCAGGCGGCCGCCTCATCCGACGAATCGGACGTGAGCTTCAGCGACAGGCTCTCCAGCGAAAGCGTCTGTTCGCCGGCAGGCTCCAGATCCTTTGCCAGCTCCAGAGAGACCGAAAACAGCTCGGCGGGATAGTCCCCGTCGCCCACCGTCAAGGAGGTCAGTCCGGCTGCATCAAAATAGACGATTCGCAGCTTGCCGGAGGCGCTTTCCAGATGATAGCTGAGTGTGCCGCCGGACAGACGGGCGGACGGAGTTACATCGGTGACGGTCACGCCGTCGGGAATGCTCATCACGGCATCCAGCAGCTTATACCCCGCCTCGTTATCCCAGGTATTGATGCTGACGGTAGCTTTGAATTTCGTTCCCTTCGTGCTGCCGACCTTCTGCGGGGCGGCGAGGATCGCCTTCAGCGGCTCCGCCGGATCAAAGGCATCGGTCATGTCGTAGAGACGGTTCTCATTGGCCTTAAAGCGCTTGTAAGCAACCAGTGCATAGCACGCCTGATCGGTGGCCATGCCGTTTACCGCCGTGTTGCTGCCGTCCAGCACATGGGCAAAGCCCTTGTCCCCTTTCACATAGAAGGAGAGCAGCGCATCCAATGCGGATCCCCCGCTTTTGACAAAACGCGGGTCGGTATGCGGGTCGATGCCGTGGGCGGTGCAGGCCACCACCACCTGAGCGATGCTCTCCGAGTTCACCGAACCCCATGAGGCGTATCCGCCGGTATCCTTCTGGATGGAGGACAGCACGCCGAACGCCCGCTCGCAGGCCGCCGCAACCGTCGCATCGGACACGTACGGAGCCAGCGCCTGCAGCGCCATCGCCGTCATGTCGGGGTCGGCCGCCGCGCCGCTGAGGGCCCAGCCGCCCCCGGCCAGCTCCTTGGACAGGATGTATTCCACGCACCGGCTCCGGATGGTGGTATCGGCAGTCGAATACTGCTTACTGTCCAGCGCGAGCAGCGCAAAAACCGGGCCGTTGATCCCCTGCTTTTTGATCCAGTCGAAGCCATTGGCGCTGTATGCCTGCACCAGATTCCAATTCCCCACCTTGCGCGCATCCTTGCCGATAGCCGACAGCGCCAGAATCAGACGGGAATTCTCGGTGGATTTCACCTTATGCAGCGCTCCGTTCAGATCGACGGATGCCGCCGTTTCATTGACGGCTTGCACAATGCGGTCGTAATAGTCGGTAAAATAGGCATTGTTCTTGTCGTAAAAGCCGCCCCGCGCCAGAGCGAGCACCGACCATTCTCCGGCCGTCGTGCCGAAGGAGGGAGCGGATACGGTAGAGGCCAGCTGCGCCATGGTTTCATTCAGCACCGTGGCGGCATCGAGAGCCCCCTCCGTCTTTTCGGCGGCGGCTTCCAGTGCTGCCAGCGCGCCGTCCGCCTGCTCCTGTGTGGCGGTCAGATCCTCCATCACCGCAAGGGCGTCGGCTTTTGCCTGCGCATGGGTCGCGAAAAATCCGTCGCCGTTCAGCTGGGCATACCTGCGATAGAGCGCGCCCTTGTCTGCGGCGGTGTAATAGGGATCGCCCATGCCCCAGCCGTTATCCACACCCAGATCCAGCCCATAGCCATACAGAGTGAATTGCCAGCGGATCACCGAGCCGTCCCCGAAGGTATGCCCTTCCGCCTCGGCTTCGGCGGCATTGTAATTCCCGCAGCCCACGCCGATCATGTGATGATCCACGGTGATCATCCATCCGGACATCTGGCTGTAATCAAATTCGCCCAGGTACTCATCCTCGTTGCCGTCGTTTTCCTCATCGCTGGGACCGCCGTTTTCGCTGATGATCGAGGGGATATGCAATTCGCCCTTGTCAATCCCCTTGACACCCGACAAATACACCGAATCCTCCCAGGCGCCGGTATTGGTGTATTCCAGCCCCTGATCCAGCAGCATCGCCAGCGTCGCCATGCCCGCCGTCAGGGTCTCCTCGGTATACGGACCGTAGCCCTCTCCGGCCAAAAGGCTGTTCATCTCGGAAAGGGTATACTGCTTCGGCTCCACATAGAAGCCCTGTCCCAGCGTCGCCCCCTCCATGGATATGGTGAGGGTCATATCCCCATCCTCAGCCAGAGCCGCCACCGACAGCAGGGATACAATCGCTGCCACGACCAGAAATACGGATAAGATCTTCTTCCAGTTATTCTTCATGTTCACTCTTGCCTTTCTCGCGATTTTCTTTTGTGTGTCACCTTTCTGCAATTCGCCGACTGCCCCGGCTCTTTCAGTCCCGCCGCCTCCAACGCCCGTGGCCAGGGACCCAAAAAAGCCTTGATGCGGGAGCGCTCCGCCTCGGGGAAATCCTCCTTTTTCGGCCTGCGACCCAAAGCATCCTGCTTGGCTCGCAGCAGCTGCACCGCGTAATCCCGCTTTTCCTCCGGATTCAGAAAAATCACCCCCAACAAAAATACCCTTCCGAAAGGTTCGGAAGGGTACAGCGACCGTCGAAGGGTACGGCGAAAAAGGCCCGGATCAACGCCAAAGCGCGCCGGAGCAAGACCGTCATACGACTCCTGACCAATCGGCTGCACCCTTCACGCCAAAGCAATGGAAACCTTTTCGAAAATACGGCAGGTATCCTGACTTATGACGGCAGAAAAGCCCTGCACGGGAGCACCCTTCTCAAAGGATCAGCAAAGCTCACCCGGTCCTTCAATGGTTACGCGCTCCCTACGATCAAATACAGTAATGGCGGTTGTTCCGGATTCAAACCGGATTCCCTCACCCGCAGCAGCGGGATATCTACTCAGCATACAACTTTTCAAAACCGTATTTTCGTATCAAGTATGTATTTTTCTTTATTCTACCACATTTTTGTCCGTCAGTCAACAAAAAAGGCAGCGCCGTCGAGACATTTTCTGCAGAGCCGCGCCGCAGTCATATTCTCTCCCGCGTCCGGGATCGCTCGGCCGATCCTCCCCGCCGGATTTTCCGTTCACCGCGCCTGATGACACCACAGGCATACAAACTCGAAGAACAAGCACGAAAAAAGGAGCATTCTCAAAAGGATCTCAAATCCGATAAGAATACTCCGTATGTGGGAGAAGACTTAGAACCCTTGCCGTTGCCCGGAACAGCCACCACTATGCCACAGGGTACCCCTCGGGCGGGGGCACCGCATTTCCCGTATCGGCAAATGCATGGCGTTTCTGCCTATCCCGTCCCATACAAAAGTTTCTCCCGGGATACACCAAAGGCATCCCGGGAGAAGCTGTGGGAGGACTATAAAATAGATTTTTTCGCCTTTTTTGTGGGAGTATTTGTTCCCTTACGAAAAATCTTGAACTTTCAAGGTTAGGGGCAGCGGTGAGCCGCTGTCATTCGGTCAGCGGCTGCACCGATTTAAGACCGCCTTTGAATATTACGGTAATCTGTTCTTTGGA
>CAKUAQ010000083.1 GCA_934636435.1 uncultured Eubacteriales bacterium | reverse complement strand
CACAGTCTCCGCTCCGTTCTCCTAACACCTGCTGACTAACGACTAACGACTGTATCCGCTCCTGTCCGGGTAAAATCGGCGCACCCATCTTACACCCCGCACAGTCTCCGCTCCGTTCTCCTAATACCTGCTGACTAACGACTAACGACTGTATCCGCTCCTGTCCGGGTAAAATCGGCGCACCCATCTTACCCCCCGCACAGTCTCCGCTCCGTTCTCCTAACACCTGCTGACTAACGACTAACGACTGTATCCGCTCCTGTCCGGGTAAAATCAGTGCGCCTATCTTGCCCCCCGCACAATCTCCGCTCCGTTCTCCTAATACCTGCTGACTAACGACTAACGACTTCTATCACCGTCACCGGACAGGAGTCGGCGGCCTCCCGCACCGCGTCCTCTTCGGCGGCTGCCGGGACGGCGTACACCTCTGCCAGTCCGTCCTCCGCCATACGGAATACCGCCGGACAGATCTCGGTGCACTGGCCGCAGCCGATGCACCCGTCCCGATCAATGGATACCTCCATGGGCGTTGCCATTACGGATCACCTCCCTTTTTCTCCAGTATGCACACATTTCCGGCGGCTTATTCCGCCGCCGAAAAATCTGCCGGTCATCAAACGGAAATTGCAATGTATTACGCAGATACGAAAAAAATATTGCAATTCCGGCTGTTTCTGCTATACTGAACTACAAAAGGGTGCGACGGGAAATCGGCCGCAGCGGGAGCTGCGGGTTTTGCGCGGCGAAAAAGGGCTGCCGCGCCGCACGGAGAGAGAGGGAACGACGCCATGGCATTCTGTCAACAGCTATACGCCGACCCGGTGCACGGCTGGTATGCGGAGGGACGCTCCGTCATGCGGGGCGAGGAATTCCACAATGAGCACGAAATTCTGTATCTGTTCCAAGCCGAGGGGCAGTTCCTCTCGGAGGGGGAGAGCGTGCCGCTCCACCCGGATATGCTGCTGCTGATCCCGAAGGAGCACTTTCACAACTTCAAATTCACCCGGGAGGAATCCTACCGGCGGTGTCGGCTCTGGTTTCCGGACGTGCCGGAGTGGAGCTGTCTGCTGCGCCCGTGCATGGACCGCATACGCATCCTGCACACCCCCACGCCGGAGATCGACCGGCTGTTCCGACGGCTGCGGGACTGTCTGTGCGCCGCCCCGGAGGAGGAAAAGGCGCTGTTCCTCCGCACGGCGACGGTGCAGCTGCTGTTCGCCGTGAAGGATGCTCCGGACGGCTTTTCCGCCGCCGCATCCCGGGACGAGCATTCCCTCATCAGCCGGGCGCTGCGCTATGTGAACAGCCACTACCGGGAGCCGCTCACGCTGACCCGGACGGCGGCGGCGCTGTTTGTATCCGCCTCCCAGCTCTCCCACAGCTTCCGGCGGGAGCTGAACCTCTCCTTCTATCAATATGTGCTGCAAAAACGGCTGGTGTACGCCCGCCAGCTCATCCGCTCCGGCGAAACCGCCGCCACCGCCGCGGCTCAAAGCGGCTTCTCCGAGTATTCCGCCTTTTTCCGCGCCTACAAAAAGACCTACGGCTGCGCCCCCTCTCAGGCGCCGCGCTGACGGCGCCTTGTGCAAGAATGTCCATACGGATCGCCGATTATGCAATGGAACGACGGCCGGACGTATGCTATAATCGGTGAAAAAGGAGACACAGCGTATGGAACGGTTATACAACAATATTCTGCTGTCCGCCCCGGACGCCCCGTCGGATGCCCGGCACGTGCCCTATCTGGAGCACCCGCCCGCGGTGATCGACGTATCGGTGGGACGGCAGCTGTTCGTGGACGATTTTCTCATCGACCGCACCGATCTGAAGCCCGCATACCACACCGCCCGAAAGACCGGCGCGCCGGTGCTGTTTCCGGAAACCCCGTGGGAGCGGGACGGCGCGCCCTGCGCCTGTCCGAAAAGCGGCGGTGTATGGTACGACGAGCGGGAGCGGAAATTCAAGATGTGGTACGAGGCCGGATGGCTGCGGCATCTGGCCTATGCGGAATCGACGGACGGTCTCACATGGGAGCGGCCGGATCTGGGAATCGTGGCGGGGACCAACCAGATCCTGCCCTATGCCCCCCGGCCGGACGCGCTGGATATAACCCCCGGCGACACCACCTATCTGCGGCCGGATTCCACCACCGTCTGGATCGACGATGCCGCCCCTCCGGATGAACGGTATAAGCTCTTCCTGCGCAATCCCGGGGCGCAGATGCCGGGGCTGGCCGCCGTCAGCGGCGACGGCATCCACTTCACGCGGTTCCGCCGGACGGGGGACACCTTCGACCGCAGCACCGTATTCTACAATCCCTTCCGTCAAAAATGGGTCTACAGCATCCGGGCAGCTGACGCTCAGCCGGACAGCCGGTTATTGCGCTATCGGCGATACCGGGAATGCGCCGATTATCTGGAGGGCGCGGCCTGGACCCCGGCCGATGCCCGGCCCTGGCTCTATTGCGACGGGCTGGATCGGCCTCACCCCTACATCGACTTTCCGCCCCAGCTGTATAATGTGGACTGCGTGGGCTATGAGAGCCTCATGCTGGGAATGTTCCAGATCATGTACGGCCCGGAAAACCACCTATGCGAGCAATACGGCGTGCCGAAGATCACCGAGCTGATCCCCATGTACAGCCGGGACGGCTACCACTTCTCCCGTCCCTGCCGGGACAGTCTCATTCCCGCCTCCATGCATCCGGGGGCGTGGGATCGGGGCTATATCCAGTCGGTGGGCGGGGTGCTGGTGATCCACGGCGACGAGCTGTGGATCTATTATGTCGGTTTCGGCGGCGATCCCGCCTACAGCGGCCGCCCGTGGACGGAAAACGGGATGTACCGCAACGGCGCCACCGGGCTGGCGACGCTGCGCCGGGACGGCTTCGTATCCATGGACGGCGACGGGCGGCTCACCACGCGGCCGCTGTGCATGACCGGCAAATCCGGTATGCTGGTCAACATCGACGGCGCCGTTTCGGTGCGGCTGCTTTCCCCGGACGGCGCCGTGCTGGCGGTCTCCCGGCCGTTTGCGGGGGACAGCACCCATCAGCCGGTGGTGTTCCCCGGCTTTGACCTGCGCAGGCTGAACGAAACGCCCTTCCGACTGGAGCTGGATGTGCACGGAAAGCTCTATTCCTTCGGATTCACCGACGACACCGGAGACTGCGGCGGTGCACGGGGAGCGGGAAAAGTGGACATTAGTCGTTAGTCGTTAGCTGTTAGTCGTTAGGAGTTAGGAGTTAGGAGAGCGGCGGACGGATCGGAAAGCGCCAATCCATACAGAATGCCCCTTGCACCGGGTTTTGCGTACCCGGCGCAAGGGGCATTGTTTTCGGTTTGGCAGCATCCGAGAGCGCCGTCTGTGTGCAGATGACCCGCAACGACAGACATCTCAATCCATTCCCAGCAGCACCTGCCGGTTGGTGCCGTAGAACACATCCTCCCGGCGGGCGATATGCTTGCAGAACAGCTCGAACACATCCCAATCGTCATAAATGTCAAATTCAAACGAGTGACCCCAGATATAAAATACTTGGGGCTCTTCCAGCGTCGTTTCATCCAGCGCCAGAAACTCGTCTGCCAGCCGGAACAGATCCGCCCACCGGTTATGATGGTGGATGGTGGGGCAGAAGTTGATAAGGTCCGTCTGTGGCGCAAAGGAATCGGTGTCGGTGGTGTTGCGCACATAGCGGATGCCGGTGCGCTCCCGCACCAGCCGCTGCACCCGCTCATCCGCCGCTTCGGAGGAACAGGGATACGCCATCCCCACCACCTCATAGCCTGCCAGCTCCGACAGCGCCAGCCGGTCCTCCTCCACCTCCCGGATGACCTCCTCGTCCGACAGCCGGATCAACGCCGGGTGATGAACGGTGTGGGCAGCGATCTCGTGGTTTTTATATATCTTCGCAACCTCCTCCGGATGCCACTTGACGTGTGCCACTGTGACCCCTTCCCGGACAAGACCGCCGGCAGCACCCAACAGTCCGGAATTGAGGTTAAAGGTGCACTTCAATCCGTATTTGTCCAGAATGGGAATGAGCCGCCGGTCCTGGGTCGTGCCGTCGTCATAGCTGAAGGTGATCGCTTTTTTGAAGTGTGGCATATGCAAACTTCTCCTTATTCATCGTCCAGCTTGAGCACCGCCATAAATGCCTCCTGAGGCACCTCCACGCTGCCCAGCTGCCGCATCCGCTTTTTGCCCTCCTTCTGCTTCTCCAGCAGCTTTTTCTTCCGGGTGATGTCGCCGCCGTAGCATTTCGCCAGCACATCCTTGCGCATGGCCCGCACCGTCTCCCGGGCGATGACCTTGCCGCCGATGGCCGCCTGCACCGGCACCTCAAACAGCTGCCGGGGGATGTTATCCCGGAGCTTTTCGCACATCTTCCGGGCGCGGGCATAGGCATTGCCGGAAAAGAGAATGAACGACAGGGCGTCCACCGGCTCCCCGTTAAGCAGAATATCCAGCTTCACCAGATCGGACTTCACATAGCCCTTCAGCTCATAGTCAAAGCTGGCGTAGCCCTTGGTGCGGGATTTCAGCGCATCGAAAAAGTCGTAGATGATCTCGTTGAGGGGCAGCTCATAGTGGATATCCACCCGGGTGGGGTCCAGATACTTCATATCCTTGAACACACCCCGCCGCTGCTGGCACAGCTCCATAATATTCCCCACATAGTCATTGGGGGCAAAGATATGCGCCTCGGCAATCGGTTCCTCCGCCATGGCAATGGTGGCCGGATCGGGGTAATTGGTGGGATTATCCACCATCACCACGCTGCCGTCGGTGAGGGTCACCCGGTAGCTGACGCTG
>CAKUAQ010000082.1 GCA_934636435.1 uncultured Eubacteriales bacterium | reverse complement strand
ATATTGGCCAGCTTCAGCAGATACGCTTTGCCGTCCTCCGTGGAAAAATAGCCGTTGGATTTCAGCGCTTCCAGCACAGTCACAAAGTCAATGGTCTGGTTCTTATTGAGCTTTTCCACCATCACTTCATAGATAGCCTGATGCTCCGGAAGATAAAACTCCTCCTTATGCAGCTTATCCGCGATCTGGTTGATGCTGTCCGGCTCCACCAGCACGGCACCCAGCACCGACTGCTCCGCCTCCAGGCTATACGGCAGACCCAGTCCGTCGTTCACCTGCTCTTTGTTCTCCGCCATAACCAAAGTCCGCCCTTTTCAGAATTCTTATGTACTCATTTACCTGTCGGCGACCCGGTCACTCCGTTACCATGACCGTGATCTGCGCCGTCACACCCGCCAGCAGCTTGATCTGCGCCGGATATCCGCCGAAGGCCTTGATATCCTCCATAACGATCTTCCGCTTATCCACATCCAGCTGAAACTGCTCCTTCAGCGCCGCCGCCACTTCCTTGGAAGTTACCGCGCCGAACAGGCGTCCGGCAGAACCGGCCTTGGCGTGCACGGTCACGGTTTTCCCTTTAAGGGTTTCTGCCGTTGCCAGTGCTGTTTCCTTTTCCACCTTGGCGTGATACCGGGCCGCTTCCTCCCGGCTATGCAGTTCGCTGAGCGCCTGGGCATCCGCCTGCATGGCCAGATCCCGAGGGAACAGGAAATTCCGGGCGTATCCGTCGGACACATTCACCAGCTCGCCGGCCTTGCCCTGTCCCTTTACATCCTTTTTCAATATCACTTTCATCGAAAAAACCTCCTTTGGTTAGAATACACCGTATTCGATATACCGATTCAGTTTGCGGGAATCTCCCGGTTCCGATCGGTATAGGCTTCGATCTGCTCCCGCAGCTTCAGCTCCACCTGCCGCACCGACATCTCCCGGAACTGGGCGGCCGCCATGGTCATGTGACCGCCGCCGCCCAGCGCCTCCATGATCACCTGCACATTGCAGGCGCCGTAAGAACGGGCGGACACATTCACATCCCGTCCCATGCGGCAGATAACGAAAGATGCCGTCACCCCCCGGATGGACAGCATATCGTCCGCCGCCTGTGCCGCCGCCGTGCGATACTGGGAGAAGTCCTCCTCGGACACGGCAATAGCCATACCCTGGAACATCCCCGCCGAAGCCACCAGATCGCACTTGCGCCGATAGGTCTCCAGATTGTCGGCGAACATCCGCTTCACCGACACCGTATCCGCCCCCCGGCGGCGCAGATATGCCGCCGCCTCAAAGGTGCGGGAGCCGGTACGCAGCACGAAGCCGCGGGTATCCAGCATGATCCCGGCCAGCAGCGCCTCCGCCTCCGCCGAGCCGATGAGACCGTCCCCCATGTATTGCAGCAGCTCCGTCACCAGCTCGCTGGCCGACGAGGACGAAGCCTCGTGGTATTCCAGCGCCGCATCGGTGATGTGATCCACCATCTTCCGATGGTGGTCGATGAGGGCTACCTTACGGGCGGAACGGTACAGCTCCGGACTGTCCAGCAGCGAGGCGCTGTGGGTATCGGTGATGATCAGCAGCGTCTGCTCGGAGAGCCAGTCCATAGCCTCCTCCGGCTCCAAAAACAGGCCGTTCTGTCCGGCCTCCTCATAGACCCGAATCAGCTCGCCCGCCATGGTCGCCCGCCGCCGCACCGCCACATAGGCATCCTTGCCCATGCGGCGAATGGCTATCGCCAAAGCGGCACAGCTGCCGAGGCTGTCCAGATCCGACAGGCGATGTCCCATGAGGATCACCCGGTCGGAACCGAGGATCAGCTCCCGCAGCGCCTGCGCCACCATGCGGGTGCGCACCTTGGTGCGCCGTTCCACACCCCGGGATTTTCCGCCGTAGAAATCGAAACCGTTCGCGGTCTTGACCGCCGCCTGATCGCCGCCCCGCGCCAGCGCCATCTCCAGCGCCCGCCGCGCCATCCGCTCGCTGTCCAACAGAGTTTTCCCCTGCCCGACGCCGATGGACAGGGTGATACCGCCGGGAGCGTTATCCAATCCCTCCCGCACCCGATCGAGGATCGGGAACCGGGTCCGGGTCATCTCGTTCAGACGGCGGTTCTCCGTCACGGCGATAAACCGCTCGGAGGACAGCTTGCGCAGGATGCCGCCGTTACCGGCAATCCAATCGTCCAGCGCCGTCTCGATCTGTCCGGCGATCCTCGCCCGGTCGCTGTCCCGCAGCTCCCGGGTAGCCTCCTCCAGATTATCCATGCAGATGAGCAGCACCACCGGGCGGGAGGCCCGGTATTCCGCCGCCACCTCTTTAAGGGCGGTCGTATCGCAGAAATACAGCACCACCGTCCCGGTCACATCGCCGGGAATGCGGTTGACATACGCCGTCAGCTGCTGACTGCCGTGCCGCACATCCAGGCAGGTCTTCTTTTCCAGCTCCTCCATCGACAGATCGGCAAACAGAGTGGCGACCGTCGCGCCCTCCGGGCTCTCCCCACCGAGAATATCCTGCCGAAAGGAATCGTTATAGTACACCAGTTCACCCGCCGCTGAAAAAGCCGCCGCCGGCATGGGAAAGGACTCCAGCAGCGTCTGCTGCCGGGCGTCCAGCGCCGTTGAAAACAGCTCCATCGTGCGGCGGCCGCGGCGCAGCGCCACACCGCGCAGCACCAGCAATCCCGCCAGCAGCAGGGTGAGCGTCCCGGCACCGCCCAGCGCTGCCCACGGAGCAAAGCTCCACAGGTACAGACATCCGCCGTACGCCAGCGTAAACACACAGCCGAACAGCCAGAAAAAGAGACGTTTCAGTTTTAGCATCGGATACACCTCCCCGGGTGTTCGATCGGACAACAGGTGCGAGAGGCCGGAATCAAACCTCCATGATGATCGGCAGGATCATGGGGCTGCGCTTGGTTTTCTGGAAAATCCGGCGGGACAGCTCATCCCGCACACGGGTCTTGATGATGCCCCAATCCCCGTGAGACTGGCGCACCGCATCGTCCATGATCCGGCGGGCAAACACCTTGATCTCGTCCATGGTGCCCTCCGCCTCGCGTACATATACAAAGCCGCGGGACACCACGTCCGGGCCGGAAACCAGTTCTCCGGACACGCTGTCCACCGTAGCTACCACCACAATCAGACCGTCCTCCGCCAGATGCTTGCGATCCCGCAGCACGATGCTGCCCACATCGCCCACACCCAAACCGTCTACCAACACCCGGCCGGCCGGCACCGTGCCTACCACCGCCATCTTATTGGGGGTAATCTCAATGGTGCGGCCGATATCGGTGATCAGCACGTTGGAGGCCGGCATACCCATGGTTTTGGCCAGAGCCGCGTGCTTGACCAGATGCTTCTGCTCACCATGCACCGGCACAAAAAACTTCGGGTCGGTCAGCCCGTGGATGATCTTCAGCTCCTCCTGGCAGGCGTGACCGGACACGTGCACATCGTACATCTTCTCGTACACAACCTCGCAGCCCCGCTTCATCAATTCATTGACCACCCGCCCCACGGTCTTTTCGTTACCGGGGATGGGCGTCGCGGAAATGATGATATAATCCTCCGGGCCCACCTCCACCTTGCGGTGATCGGAAAACGCCATACGGCTCAGCGCCGACATGGGCTCCCCCTGACTGCCGGTGGTGATCAGCGTCACCCGGTCCTTGGGATAATGATTGATCTCGTCAATGTCGATGAGCAGCCCGTCCGGAATGTGCAGATAGCCCAGCTCCTGGGCAATGGACACGCAGTTGAGCATACTGCGACCGGACACCGCCACCTTGCGCCCGTCCCGGGCCGAGGCGGACATAATCTGCTGGATCCGGTTCAGGTTGGAGGAGAAGGTAGCCACGATGATGCGGCGGCCCTCCGCCCGATGGAAGAGGTTGGCAAAGCTCTCGCCCACCACCCGCTCACTGGGGGTATAACCGGGGCGCTCCACGTTGGTGGATTCCGCCAGCAGCGCCAGCACACCCTCCCGTCCCAGCTCGCCGAAACGGGTCAGATCAATCATGGAGCCGCTCACCGGCGTGCTGTCGATCTTAAAGTCACCGGTATGCACCACATATCCGATGGGGGTCTTGATAGCCAGCGCCATGGCATCCGGAATGGAATGGTTCACATGGATGAACTCCACCGACAGATTCTTGCTGACGGTCACGACGCCGCCCGGCTCCACCACATGCAGCTTCACCTTGCCGGAGAGATTGTGCTCCTTCAGCTTGGATTCGATCAGCGCTACGGTGAGACGGCCGGAGAATACCGGCAGATTCAGCTCCTTCAGAAAATACGGCAGAGCGCCGATATGATCCTCGTGACCATGGGTGATGAAGATGCCCCTTAACTTATCCTTAATTTTCAGCGCATAGGTGAAATCCGGCAGCACCACATCCACACCCAGCAGATCTTCGTCCGGGAAGGACATACCGCAGTCGATGATGAACGCATCGTCGCCGTATTCGAACACCGCCATATTTTTACCGATCTCGTTGAGACCGCCCAGCATGGTGTAATGAATAGGCAGCCCGGACGCCGCCTGGGACTGTGACCGCCGACCGCGGCCGCCCTTTTTCTCGACGGCCGGACGCTCGGGAGCAGGACGCCGGGTATTCGACTTTGGGGCCTGCTCCGTCTGCGCCGCCTGCGGCATCTGCGGCGCAGACGCCGGACGGCGGCCTCCCCGACCGGTACCCGGCCGCTGATTCGCGCCGCGGGGGGGCGTCGGTTTCTTCTCCGCCGCAGGGGCAGAGGGCTTTGTCGCCGGTTTCTTCTCCGCCACGGGGGCAGAGGTCTTTGTCGCCGGTTTCTGCCCGGCCGGCTTGCGGTTGTTGTTCGGCCGGGAGCGCTTCTCTCCGGTCTGTGTGGTTGGTTTCTTTTGTTCTGGCATACAGTTCCTCCGATCCGATACTCTGTTTCTCACTACCAACGATATGATGATGTTTTGTCAATCTTTCCGCATAGGCGCAGAACCGAAACCCGTCTTGCCATAAGACCGGTTTCGGGACGGGTGTCTAC
>CAKUAQ010000081.1 GCA_934636435.1 uncultured Eubacteriales bacterium | reverse complement strand
ATGTTGTCATACCCAATGATGGCTACATCTTCGGGTATCCTCTTTCCAAGCGACAGGACAGCCTGCATAACCGGCAGTGCCATAAAATCGTACAGACAGAAAATTCCGTCAACATTATATTTCTTGACAAAATCAATGGTACTGTCGTATATACTTTGCGAGTCGGTGGGGCAGAACAGAATCAAATTTTCATCAACGGGAATGCCATAGTTATTGTGCGCTTGCTTATAACCGGCAATACGACTTGACGCTTGCGTCTTTTCGTTTGTGGCGCATATACACGCAATCTTGTTACAACCATTTTTAATCAAATGCTCGGTTGCAATATACCCGCCTTTGTGGTTGTCGCATTTTACGTAGTTAATGGCGTTTTTGGATTTGTTTGATAGACCGCATAGTACCAAAGGAATTTTTTCGTTATCAATTCCATCAATGAAGGACGGAAAAATAAAATCAGGAAAGGACGGAAATACAATCAGGCCGTCCACTCTTCTTTCGCTAAGCATATTGATATTATACTTTTCGGTTTCCAGCGACCCGGCTGATAGACCCAAAACAATGCTATAGCCGTGATTGTTCGCCACATGCGTAATACCGCTAATCATAGTGCAGAACAACGGGTTGTCTAAATTTGGCGCAATTACACCGATCATATAGGTTTGACTTCTTTTAAGACTTCGTGCCGAAAAGTTCGGTGTATATCCCAACTCAGAGGCGATTCTAAGGACTCGTTGCCTAGTTGTTTCACTGACCTTTTTGCTATTATTGATTGCTAATGATACCGCTGATGGTGAACATCCAGCTTTTTTCGCAATGTCATAGATTGTGACTGCCATACGTTCTCCTAGTGTACATATTTTTATAGCGAAAGAGTTACACGGTCACTCTGTTTATACAACTATTTTCAATATATCATAAAATGGCGAGTAAGTCAATTTTTTTGAGGTATTATTGAATCGAATGCTTTAACAAGCAATTCAAGTCATGGTACAAAACCAACGGGGCTTTTCCTCTTTTGAAAGTGCCAGTAACTTGATTTCCTTGGGATGCAGCCACGGAAATCAAGTTTCCAAGACCGCACACAAAAGATCAAGTTCCAGCAGGCAATCCGACAGTAATCTTCGCCATAATGAACATCTAACAACCAGTGCATCGACTCCACGGCCCACTCCATTCGTGCATGATGAAGCAGCTCTTCCGCCGACAGCTTGCGGCTGGAAATGTAGTAGTGCCACTCTTCGGTGCGCTTGCCGTCAGCTTCGACTTCCTTTCGGCTTCCGCGATGCTGCAAAAGCACCCATTGTACTCCTCGGTCGTCTCGACTTCCTCAAAGAAGTCGATGAGTGTTGTTCTGTCCATGCCTACAGTATTCCGCTTTTTCCGTGATTTGAAAATTGATTTCCGTGCATACAGGCGGTTTTGTCTATACAAATCCGGAATATTGTGTTATACTGGAAACAGTATGCTGGATCGCGGCAGAAAGGGGAGGGGAGAATGCGCGAATGGACAGAGCTGGAGCAGCAATGCCGCGCTTGTGCGGGCTGCCCACTTTCCGCTACGCGAAAACAGGTGGTGTTCGGTGTCGGCCGGACCGATGCCGAGGTGCTGCTTGTGGGCGAGGGGCCGGGCGCTAATGAGGATGCCCAGGGAGAGCCGTTTGTGGGGCTGGCCGGACAGTTGCTGGATCGAATGCTGGCGGGGATCGGACTGGATCGCCGCCATAACATCTACATTGCCAATATCGTCAAGTGCCGACCGCCTCACAACCGAGATCCGCTGCCGGAGGAGCAGGAGGCGTGTCTGCCGTGGCTGCGTCAGCAAACGGCGCTGCTGCGTCCAAAGATTCTCGTGTGTCTTGGGCGGATCGCCGCCTGCCGCATTGTAGACCCCGACTTTCGCGTGACCCGCCAGCATGGACAGTGGGTGCAAAAAGGCGGTATCTGGATGATGGGCACCTATCATCCGTCCGCATTGCTGCGTAACACGGCTCAGAAGCCGGACGCATTCGCCGATCTTCTGTCTCTGCGGGACAAAATCGGGGAGGTCTGCACACACACCGCGCTGTGGTTCGGGGACGATTAGCCCGGTTCCGTTTCCACCGGCACGATCTCGCGAAATACCGCCCGACGGCGGGAGCCGATGACCCGGTCCTGGTGGAGCGCGCCGAAATACCATTCCCGGCACTGCACCGTATCCTCGATGCCGCCCAAGAACAGGCTGACACCGTCCATGGTGCTGCGGGGATTGAGTCTTGCTGCCGCGGTGCGGGCGGGCATATGGGTGAGAATGTAGTCCACCCGGTTGTCTGCCGCCGCCAAGCGGTCGATCCCGTGGCGCATTTCCGCCTCGGTGGGCATTTCCTCCGGCCACCAGGTCTTTCCCGGCACCCGGAATTCCCGGTCGTCGCTCTCTCCGCCGCCGAAGGTGAAAAAGGTACGCCCCTCCAGCGTGTAGATTTCGCCGCGCAGCAGATGCACCAGCCGGTCGTTGAGGATCTGCGCCTGTCCGCCGTGCCATTCCTCGGTGGGATAGGCGGCCAGCCGGTCGAAATTCTCGTGTCGGCCGTCCAGAAAGGCAATGGTGTATTTTAGCTTTCCGATGCGGCGCAGCAGCTTTTGCTCGGCGGCCGTGCCGTCCCAGACGAAGCCGAAATCGCCGCATACCAGCAGAATATCCCCTTTTTTCAGCCGGCGCAGCGCCGGATCGGACAGACGGCCGGGATCGCCGTGCATATCGCCGGTAACATATATCATGGGGGAACCTCCTTTTTTTGAAAAAACAGGTTGCACCGCCGCCAATTTATGGTATACTGGTGCATGAACGTTTGCTTCTCTATCATTATACTACGAACACGGTGGGATTGTCTATGCTTAAAAAACGATTGACAGCATTTTTTCTGTGCGTGGCACTGATCATCGGCCTGACCGCCGGAATTTCGGTCGGCGCCGAGTCGGTGGAAAAGCAGGTGTCCGGCTATACGCTGCCGGAGGATCGCCCGGTCTATTCCGATACGGCGCTGTTGGTCAATCTGGGCAGCCGGATGGAACAGGACACTGTGCTGTATGCCCGCGAGGCTGACACCGTGCGCGCCCCCGGCGCTATGATCCGCTATATGGTGGTGGCGTATGCTCTTTCCCGGATTCAGGAACTGGGGCTGGATATGGACACGGCCACCGGCACCTATACGCTGGAGATGTTCAACGGCTTTGTGGCGGGCACCGGAGTGCCCACCGCTAATATGCAGTACGGAGAAACCTGGACGCTGCGGGATCTGCTGGCGGCTTCGTTTTTGCAGAGCGCCAGCGATGCGGTGACGACGCTGGCCTTTGCCATAGACGGAGGTGTGAAGGAATACGTGAAGGGTATGAACCGGCTGGCGGATACGCTGGGATGCGATTATACCCATTTCGGCAATGTGACCGGGGTGGATTCTCTCAGCCAGTATACCACTGCCCGGGATACGTACCGAATCATCCGGTATGCCCAGAGCTTTTCCGCCTTCGAGGGGCTGGTTTCCACCCGGCAATATACGGTCAAACCGGTTTCCGGGGGGAAAGAGCGTTCGCTGGTATCTATGAATCATATGCAGCAGTCCTCCAGCCTGTATTATTATGCACCGCTGGTATTCAGCCGTACCGGCTTGTCCGAGCATGAGGGACGTACCTGCGCTTCGGTGGCGCGGGACAGCGGATACGAATATCTGGTGGTGGTGATGAGCGCACCGGAACAGAACGATGCCGGCGAGAACGGCGTCCACTATCGGGATACCCGCACTCTGTTCCGCTGGGCATTCAATAGCTTCCGCTATACCACTGTGCTGGCGAAGAGTGAGATACTGGCCACCGTCAAGGTGGATTTGGCGTGGAGCACCGACCGGGTGAATCTGGTGCCCCGGGAGGAGTACGCCACGGTGGTAGAATCCAATCTGAAGGCGGATCAGATCATCAAGAAGATCACGGTCAATAAGCAGAAGGTGACGGCACCGGTGGAAAAGGGAACAGTATTGGGCAAGGTAGAACTGATCGTTAATGTGGATCAGAAGATCGGCGAGGTGCCGCTGGTAGCCAGTGAGACCATCAACCGCAGCTGGCTGCTGTACGCCTGGAGCTGTGTGTCCGATTTCTTTACCTCCGTGTGGTTCCTGCTGGGGGTAGGCGTATTGCTGTTGCTGCTGGTGGGCTATGTGGTGCTCAATGTTGCGTATAACCGGCGGCGGCAGAAAGATCGGCTGGGGCGGGTGAAGCCGCCCCGCTCCTGAAAAGGGGTGCCTATGACGATGCATACAGAGCCACGGCTCACCGATATGGGGTATATTCGGTCGCTGCTGGAGCGGCACGGCTTTCGCTTTTCTAAGAAGCTGGGCCAGAATTTTCTCATCAATCCCTCCGTGTGTCCCCGTATGGCGGAGGCCTGCGGCTGTACTGCCGATACCGGCGTGCTGGAGATCGGTCCCGGATTCGGGGTGCTGACGCGGGAATTGTCTTTGCGGGCTGGAAAAGTGGTAGCGATTGAGCTGGACGACCGCCTGCCGCCGGTGCTGGCAGAAACCTTAATCGGGCGCGATAATGTGGAGATCATTTCCGGCGATTGCATGAAACTGGATCTGGCAGCGCTGCTGCGCAAAAAGTTTGGCAACCGCCCGGTGGCGGTGTGCGCCAATTTGCCTTACTACATCACGTCGCCGATCCTGATGGATTTGCTGGAAAGCCGTCTGCCGGTCACCAATATCACCGTGATGGTGCAAAAGGAGGCGGCCCAGCGGCTGTGCGCCCGTCCCGGAACCCGGGAGGCGGGCGCAGTGACGCTGGCGGTGCAGTATTATGCGCGGGCGGAAACGCTGTTTTCCGTATCCCGGGGCAGCTTCATGCCCGCCCCCAATGTGGACAGCGCTGTAATCCGGCTGACGGTACGCCCGGAGCCTCCCTGCGCCGTGAAGGATGAAAAGCAGCTGTTTCGTCTGATTCGGGCAGGCTTCGGTCAGCGGCGGAAAACGCTGGTGAATTCCCTGTCTGCCGCCGGATTCGGCCGGGAGGCGGTTTTGGCGGCGCTGGAGGCCGCCGGGGTCGCACCCACCGCCCGAGCGGAGGAGCTGACATTGGAGCAGTTCGCCGCCGTGTCCGACCGTCTGTAAGGCAGGTACCGAATACACCTTCTGCGGCACGGAAATCAACTTTCAAATCACGGAAAAAGCGGAATACTGTAGGCATGGACAGAACAACACTCATCGACTTCTTTGAGGAAGTCGAGACGACCGGGGAGTACAATGGGTGC
>CAKUAQ010000080.1 GCA_934636435.1 uncultured Eubacteriales bacterium | reverse complement strand
GTATACTTGTGTTGTTCGTGCCGGAAATGCGGATGCAATCCCGGACACAATACACGAAATGTACACATTTCATCGGTGGGTTTCACAATCTGTTTACACACTCTCCGGAAAATACCGGTACAATATTTTCGTGTAAAAATCAATAGTAACGGAGGTCAACTGCTTATGATCGAAGTCAAAAACCTCACCAAGCGGTATGGCGGCCACTGTGCGGTGGACAACATCAGCTTTACCGTGGACGAGGGCGAAATTCTGGGATTCCTGGGGCCGAACGGCGCCGGCAAATCCACCACCATGAACATACTCACCGGCTATCTGTCCGCCACCGACGGTACCGTGACCGTCAACGGACACGACATTCTGGAGGAGCCGAACGAGGCAAAGGCCAACATCGGCTATCTGCCGGAAATTCCGCCGCTCTATCCGGACATGACGGTGCGGGAATATCTGGATTTCATGTACGATCTGAAGAAATGCGCCCTCCCCCGGGTCAAGCACATCACCGAGATCTGCAAGGTCATGAAAATCGAAAACGTCTACGGACGGCTGATCAAAAACCTGTCCAAGGGCTACAAGCAGCGGGTCGGCATGGCACAGGCGCTCATCGGCAATCCGCCGGTGCTGATCCTGGATGAGCCGACGGTGGGCCTCGACCCTAACCAGATCATCGAAATGCGGGGGCTGATCAAGAGCCTCGGAAAACACCACACGGTGATCCTGTCCTCTCACATTCTGCCGGAGATCGAGGCGGTGTGCGACCGGGTGGTGATCATCAATGCCGGTAAGATCGTGGCGGACGATACCGCTGCCAACCTGTCCGATCAATTCTCCAAGGATCGCCGCCTGCTGGTTTCCATCGCCGGCCCGGCAAAGGAGACCGCCGATCTGATCGCCTCCATCACGGGCGTAGTGGACGTGCAGTCCATGGGCAGCCGGGAGACCGGCGTGGAGGAATTCGCCGTCGAGACCGAGCCGGGCGCCGACATTCGCCGGGATCTGTTTGACCGGCTGTCCAAGCGGGGCTGGCCGCTGCTGGCTTCCAAGCCGCTGGCTATGTCGCTGGAGGACATCTTCATCAATCTCACCATGCATCAGAACGGAGGTGTCCGATAATGGGCGCTGTTTTCAGAAGGGAATTCAAGTCCTTTTTCACCAACCCCATCGGCTATGTGGTGCTGGCGGTGCTGTTCTGCGTATCCGGGTATTTTTTCTATGCCTATAACTTATACAGCGGTATGGCGGATCTGTCCGGCGTATACGGCGGTCTATTCACCGTATCCCTGCTGGCGATTCCGTTCATCACTATGCGCTCTTTCAGCGAGGAAAAGCGGCAAAAAACCGATCAGGCGCTGTTCACCGCCCCTACCGGACTGACCGGTATCGTTATGGGCAAGTTCTTTGCGGCGCTGCTGCTGTTTGTGATCGCCGTTTCCATCACGCTGGTGTATGCGGTGGTCATCGCCATCCAAACGACCCCCGACTGGCTGGTGCTCATCGGCAACTTCCTGGGGCTGCTTCTGGTGGGCGGCGTGGTCATTGCCATCGGGCTGCTCATATCCTCCTGCACCGAGAGCCAGGTCATCGCCGCTCTGGGCACACTGGCAGTATCTCTGCTGCTGCTGAGCGTGGATGTGCTGTCCTCCATTTTCTCCTCTGTCACCTGGATCTCCAGCGTGACCGGATTCCTGTCTCTCAGCACCCGGTATGCGGATTTCACCTCCGGGCTGATCCAGTACGACAACATTCTGTTCTTCCTGACCATCCAGGCACTGTTCATTTTCCTGACCGTGCGTGTGCTGGACAGCAAGCGCTGGAACTGAGAGGAGGATGCACACTATGAAGATATTCAAGAAAAAAGAAACGGCTCCCAAAACTTCCAAAGACAAAAAGGTACGGAATCTGCGGAAACTGCGCTACGGAGCGGCTTCCACCGCCGTAACGGCGGCGGTCATTGCCGCCGTGGTGTTGCTGAACGTGCTGGTAGGCATTCTTGCCGACCGATATCCCATATCGCTGGATCTGTCCAAGGACAAGATTTTCTCCATCTCGGATGAAAGCGCCAAGATTGCCGGGAACGTGAAAGAGGATCTGGAGATCGTGGTATTTGCCGACGAAAAGACCTTTTCCGAGCCCTCCGCCGGTACGCAGACCGGCGTATCGGAGTTTGACACCACCATGAAAGAGTTTTATAACGCCCTGCGGCAGTTCCGTGCGGAATCCGACGGGCATATCACCTATTCCTTCATTGATCCCGACCAACAGCCCACACAATTTGCCAAATATTCCGCCTACGACGTGCAGGCCGGGAACATCCTGTTCCTCTATGGCGAACGCAGCAAAATCTGCTCGGTCAGCGACCTGTATGCGCTGGATACCTCCAATTATTACTCCACCGGCAGCTACTCCTTTGAGTCCAAGGTGGAAAAGACGCTGGCCTCCGCCATCTACAATCTGACCGGCGGTCAGGAACACATTGTGCAGGTGCTGGTGGGTCATGAGGAGGACAGCAACACCATCGCCGGACTGAAAAGCCTATATGAACTGAACGGCTATACTTTCAAGGAGGTCACCGTTACCGGCTCGGCCGAATTCGACAAGGACGCCGAGATCCTGCTCATCGCCGCTCCGGAAAAGGATTATTCCGATACCGAGATCAAGCGGGTGCAGCAATGGTACTACAACGACGGCAACTACGGGCGGCATCTGATGGTGTTCACCAGCCCCACCGCCTCCTGCCCGAACCTGTATGAATTTTTGAATGTCGAGTATAAAATCCAAGTGACGGACGAGCTGCTGCTGGAGACCGATCTGAACCGGGTGCAGAACTACAACCAGCTCTACGCCATGTGCGACGTACCCTCCACGGATTTGACCCCCAATTCCGCCAGCACCGGCAAGGTGCTGACTCTGCAATCCCGTCGTCTGACCACCACCCTGCAGGAAAAGGACAGCGAGAACGGCATATCCACCTACGGAGTCCGGCTGACCTCTTATCCGGACAGCGCCCGGCTCATCAAATTGCAGGATATCAGCAATCAGAATGCCGACGGCGCCTTTGCCGCCGACAAGGACGCGTATCCTCTGACCAGCATGATTGCCTGCGTGACCGACACCTTCAATAACAATACTCAGGAGAGTGTATCCGGCTCGGTGGTGGTCAGCGGCTGCTCCACCATGGCCTATGAACAGATCACCGGCAATGCCGTCTTCAAGAACGAAGAACTGCTGCTGGATACCGTCAACACCATGACCGGTGCCGACAGCGGCATCACCATCTCCAACAAGTCCCTGACCACCGACAAGGTGACATTCTCCGGCGCCACGCAGCTCGTTCTGGGGCTGGGCGTGTTCACCGTCGGACTGCCGCTGGTGACCCTGGTGATTTGCCTGATCGTCTTTATCCGGAGGAAGAATCTATGAGTTTGGACGAAGAAAAAGATCCGCTGATTCCTGCGGAAGAAAAAATTTCCTCCGCAGGGGATGCGTCTCCGGCAGATGAAGGGGCCTCTGCGGCCGATGCTTCAGAGGATCGGTTCAGCGCTTTTGACCGGCCGGTGCGTCCGGAGGAAAAACAGAAACCGGCAAAAAAGCGTCTGAACCCCCGTCTGCGCACCCTGTTCATCGCTCTGGGCGGCGTTGTGCTGCTCACGGCGATCCTACTGCTGGTGCTGTATCTGCCCCGTGGCGAGCAGCCCGGCTCCTCCTCCGTCAGTTCAGCGGTGGAAGAAACCACCTACCCGCTGATTCAAAAAGGATCATCCACAGACACCGGTCTCGTCGCCGATCTGCAGGTACGTAATTCCAAGGATCACTATACCCTGAAATACGATACCGGAGAGCAGAGCTATAAGCTGATCGGCTACGAAGATCTGACGCTGGACAGCACCACCGTGAAAGGTCTCACAGAGGCGATGACGGCGCTGAATGCCTCGTCCAAGCTGGAGACGGAAGGAGATGCGGCGGATTACGGGTTAGATCAGCCCGTCAACATCACGGCCACTTATAAGGACGGTACCTCCCATGTGCTGCACATCGGTAATGCCGTCCCCTCCGGCAGCGGCTACTATGTAGCGCTGGATGACGACAGCACGGTCTATATTTGCAATACCTCCACGATGGAGCCGTTCTTGCAGCCCGCCACCTCGCTGGTCTCCACGGTGCTTCTGTCCACCCCCACGGTCAAGAGCGACGATTCCAGCGGCAAGGCCATCCTGCGGGAGCTGCAAATATCCGGCAGCGCCCACAATCCGGCGCTGTCTATCCGGCGGGCGGAATCGGGCGAGAGCACCGAGGTCTCCTATTCCTCCTATGTGATGACCAAGCCCTATTATCGGGGCGTGTCGGAATCGGTCTCCAATTCGCTGGCCAATCTCACCGCTCTGTACGCCTCCGAGGCCGTGGCACTGCATCCCACCGCCGCACAGCGGGAATCCTACGGGCTGAACAGCCCCGGCACGCTGGTCAAGCTCACTCTGGCGGTGGAAACCACCACCTCCTCCTCCGAGGATAGCGACAGTTCCGCCACCATATATTATAACTCCGTCACCGCCACCCTGCGCATCGGCAAGACCGATGCTGATGGCAACTACTATTGCGCGGTGGACGGCACCGACGCGGTGTTCCTTGTGCCGGCCTCGTCCTTGCAGATGCTTGTAGAGCGGCAATATTCCAATACCGTCAGCAATCTGCTGTTCATCAAGGACATCACCACCCTGGGACGGGTGGATATCACCCTCGACGGCACCACCCACAGCTTTACCCTGACCCACCACGCCGATGCGGAGGACAACGATCAATCCATGATCGTCAGTGAGGGTGACAAAACGTACAGCACCCCCGATTTCCGGACGCTGTATCAGCGGATGATGAGCTTTTATCGGTACACGGAGAAGGATACCACCCCCTCCGGAAAAGCAAATCTGGCCTTCTCACTGTATACCACCGACGGAAAGCAATATATGAGCGTCAAGTTGTATCCCGTCAGCGGCAGTCTCTACTGCGTGGAGACCTCCGAGGGCGAAACTTTCTCGACGAAGGCCAGCACGGTAGAGGATTTCATTACGCAGTATAAAAACTATCTGGACGGCAAGCCTGTCCTGGATATGTAACAAAAGCATCCTAATAAAGATCCCCCGGCTGTGTGAACGGCACCCCAAAAAGTTAGACAAAGAATCAGGATAAAAATTGTTCAAGCAACCGAAAGGGCTTGCTGTTTGTGAATTGAACCGCTCCCTGTCAAGTAGACAGGCAAAAAACAAAAATCTATTTGCCAGGATTCTGGACTGTACCCTCAAAAACGGACAGTGAAAAAAGCACCTTCTGTTGTAGAATAGAAGCTACAACAGGAGGTGCTGTCATGTCCAGACAATA
>CAKUAQ010000079.1 GCA_934636435.1 uncultured Eubacteriales bacterium | reverse complement strand
TTATTGAAATCATAGGAATACAGCGCCTTTTCAAAGCCCGAAAAATCCGCTTCGATCGAGCGCTTCAGCGATTCCGTCAGTTTCTTCGGGCCGGGGTATTCCACCTCCAGCTTCAGATCCGCATCGGCTCTCAGGGTATAGGCGGTCAGATTGTTGACCCGATCCGTCTCGATCTCATTTCGCCGGTCCAATCGCAGTAAATAGCCTGTGTAGGTATTATACTTTACATTGATAGCCATATCCAGCCGTGCGCCGTCCTTGCCGGCAGTGATTATCTCCGTCAGCACATACACGCCCTCGTATGCGCCGTCGATCACGACCTCGCAGAAACGCACATTCGGCGCGTAGCTCATCACCTCTCCGGACAAATTGTACATCATATAATTTCGGATCAGGGTCTTATCCAAATATGGGCCGTGCAGCGCCCAATCCTGGTGCGCATCCATGCCGAGCAGTGACTGAGGCGCGCTGTTGCCCGCGCTGTCTACCAGCTTGATGCGGTATCCGAGCTTTTCGAAATACCGGGAGCTGTTACCGCGAGCGTGCACGACGATCTCCGAAGATACCGTCGGCGCATCGGTCGGATGGTTATAGTCCGTTTCGGAATCTATGACCCGCATCGACGCGGTGATACGGTCGCTCCCGTCCGGTGTCGTCGAAAATCCCATGCGTCGGCCGTTTTCGTCGATCAAGCCCTTACCGGGGATCTCCTGTCCGCCGGTGTCGATGCAGATCAGAGGCAAATGCGTGCACAGCGCCCCTTCCTCATGCGCCAGCGTGCAGGTCCGCTTCGGCTGTGCCGACAGATGCTGGTGCACCCGCCCGGGCGCTGTCTGCCCGAACACCACATTCCAGTTCAGCAGGCCCACCAGCAGCACCGCCGCGCAGGCGGCTGCCCCGATCGCTTTATATCTCATGGAGTCCTCCTCCGTCAGTTGGATATCTCATCGTTCTGCATCACCAGATTGACATACTCGATGTTTTCCAGCCTATAAATGCTGTCCGGGATATTCCGTTCGTTCTTTTCCGCTTTTCTGACAAGTCTCTGGGTCAGCTCATAGATCAGCTCCACCGTGTCCGACGTCGTGTTCTCCACCCGCAGGACCGCCTTACCGGAAAAAAGCTTGTAAACCTGGGACTGGATCATAGGCAGCTTGGAGCGGTCGGCGCGCACGATCAGCAGCATCCGATTGTCGCTTTTGATACAGCCGAGGAGCAGGATGACCACAAAGACAACGGCACTGCCGATGGATGCCACCAGATAATCGCCGACCCCGCAGCAGATGCCGACGATGATCGCCCAGAAAATGTACACCGTATCCCGGGAATCCTTGACAGCCGTGCGGAACCGCACAATGGAAAGTGCGCCGACCATGCCCAGCGAAAGAGCCAGGTTGTTCCCGATCACGGTCATCACCGTGCCCGTGAGCACCGTCAAAATCACCAGAGAGGCATTGAATTTCCTGCTGTAAATGGTGCCCCGATGGGATATCTGGTAGGACAGGAAGATGAACAACCCCAGCGCGGCCGCTGCGGAAATATTCATCAGGATCTGCTGCCAGGTCATGTCGCTGGGATTGTTGAACAGGCTGTAGATTTTATCTCTCATGTGTATTCTCCCCTATACTCTGGTCTGATATCCGTTTTGCCGGGCCAGCACATATTTGCTGACCGACAGTTCGCTACGATTCACGGGATTGATCATGCGTTTGATGTATTCCAGCAGAAAGCCGTTATACTTGACCTCAAGCACCACATTGTATGGATCCAGCACCGGATTCATATTCAAACTCCGGCTGAATAGATCAAAACAGCTTTCGGTGGAAACGATGCGATTATCAAAGGTAACGCGGATCTTATTCTCCTTGGCAATAAATGCCTTGCGGTTATACTCGACGATGGTTCGCGGCAGATAACATCGGGTGTGCATCAAACCGTAGCATTCCGCCGCAAACGGCTCACTGTATGAAAGCAACGGCGTATAATCCCCCTGTGTCAGCCGCACCGCGTCCTCTCGCCGCAATCGGAGCGAGCGCTTCAGCTGATTCACGCCCTGCTTCTGCTTCATTTCCAGCATGGCATAGTCCGCCCCGGGGTCGTAGCAGCGCAGACGGATCTTTCGGCGCAGCTCGATCCCGGCCTGCTTTTCAAAATAGTCCCCGTCATACACCGTATCGAAATACAGCGACCGAATGGTATAGCCATGGGTGCCGTTGTGGGGATCGGCCAGCATCACCTGACCTACGCTGTGGGAAAGTGCGATAAACTCATCCAAACTGATCAGAAACTTCTTTTCTTTTCGCAAAACGCGGTTCAAGCGATCACCTCAATAAAAAAACTGACCGCACCGGATATTGTGCGGTCAGTCGATCATACGGAATCACTCCGGTTAGACACTAAACTTTGCGTCCCGGCCTTTCGACCGGTTTGCCGATATTCTGCATTGGACACTCTACGGTGATTATAACAAATATTCGGGTGAAATACAAGAAGAACTTTTATTCTCCTTTTTTTGCGTTTTATCCAGATACATCCGTGTATCGGCCTGGTGCACGGCATCGGCCACTGCGGTTACGCCCGACTCGCAGAAAGCATATCCGATGGCCACCAAGGGCATCGGGAAAGCGTCGGTCTCCTTTGCGGAAAGCTCCTGCTCAAACAGTGCGTTCAACTCGTCGATTCTGCAAGAGTGGATCCTTCGGTCTAAGATCGCGCAGAATTCGTCACCGCCGATCCGATAACACAAGCCGTTCTTTTGGTATACTTTCATAATCGCCGACGCTACATATTTCAGGCAGAGATCGCCGGAATAATGCCCATAGCGATCATTGATACTCTTGAAGTTATTCACATCAAAAAACACGATATATGCGCGTTTTTTCAAGGTTGCTTCCCGCACCTCAAAGGCGCGACGGTTCAGCAAACCGGTCAGAACGTCAATCTGATAGACCATGTTGCAGTAGTAAACGTAGAACAGGATCATGCCCATGCCCGCCGCAAGCCATGTCATTCGGATCACCCGGTCGACAATATGCGCCACGACCCCCACCAGCACAAAAATGAGGATCATGATCAATGGCAGATTGTTTCGGTTCTGATACTGCGCGCCATACTTTACGACGGTGTGGAACAGATACACAATACTGATCAGCACAAACACATAATAGATAAAGTACGCTTTGCCGTGATGGTAGACGTTATTGTCATCAATATAAAATATAAATCCGCCGAAAAGGGAAACGATTTCAATAAGAACATGGATCCCGCTGGGTATGAACGCCGTTTTCAAGGATCGGATCGGATAAAAGGCAGCTGCAAACGCAACCGGGATCACCGGAGCCGAACTGAATTCCATAAACTTCACTATCATGAGAAGCGTACGGAATGACGCGGAGTTTTCTTCAAGCAGCACTCCGAAAAATTCCAGCAAGGCACACACCATGATCAGAATGGATGACAGTATGAACCACAGCTTTTTGCTATTCCGCAAGGACTTATTCTTTGTGACCAGCACGATCAAGGTGAACAATGAGAGCTGAGTCAGAAGCATGGAACACAGATATGTTTTCATTTTAGTTCATCCCGAGCCTCCCGAAAATGACAATCAAATTGCGTCAACAGTCACGCGGTTTTTCCCGCTCTTCTTGGAAACATACATGGCGCGGTCAGCCTTGTCTATCACATCGTGTACGCTCAAACGGGAAAGGCTCTCAGCGACACAAACGCCCACGCTGATCGTCACGGTAATCCTTATTCCTTTATGGAGAACTACCAATTGTTCCACTTCTTTGCGAAGCTCCTCCGCGACCTGCGCCGCATCGTGCGCACACTGCATGACGAGCAAAAACTCTTCCCCGCCCCAGCGGCAGCATTGACAGTGCCCGCACATGATCCTGGGCGGTATCGCCGCAACCTGCTTCAACACTTCATCGCCGCATTCGTGACCGTATGCATCGTTGAGGTACTTGAAGTTGTCGATATCAAACAGGATAACGGCCATGCGGTCCTGCGCAGCTCTATCGGAAGAAAAGGCTCTATCCAGATATTCTCGGATGCCATATCGGTTATACAGCCCCGTTAAAGCATCGTGGCGGTACAGATAGCCATAGCTCTCTTTCATCAGCTCCAGCTGCTTCTGGGTCTCCCTTCGTATCCCCTCGATCAGCAGGGAAATCAGATAGACGGAGCAATACAGGAACGGAAAACGCAGCATAAATTCTTCTGTGTAGGAATATAGTAAAAGGGATCTTCCAAACGGGATCCAGAACAGAAAAACCATCATTCCCAGAGCAAGAGCCGAAAAAGCGCTCCCCACCCGTATACCGAAAATCAGCAGCGCAAAACTGGGGATCAAGCATATCCAGAGGGCGCTGAAGCCGTTCGGAATACCGGTGATGAAGAAGAACGCCAACACCCCCAGGGATTCAGCGCCAAATACGCCATACACGATCCTCTCATCTATCTTCGTAAAGTTGATGGTCAATGTATTGATCAGACACAGCAGACCGAATATGAAGGCCGCCGCAAACAGAACATACTCCTCTGTGACAAGATTGATCACACTCATACTGAGGGAGATGACGGTGAGGGCAACACTCAACAGATGAAAGGACAACTCGCGCCTGGTATCATCCGATACAACAGCCGCACGGATCCTGTCGATCGTTTTTCTATACAGCGAATCCTTTCTCATTCGATGTCCACCCAACCTCTGCGTTTTTGCCCAACTCCGCCGGCTCTCTTTAAGAGGCGCGTCCGACCGCGTGAAAGCTCTAAGATTGCCGAATCCGGTTCTCAGTTATCGAGTATAGCATAATTTTGTTCCATTGTAAAGAAGTATGCGGCCAAAAATACAAGCAAATTGCTTAGAATACAAAAAAATATGAAAGGTCCGTTTCGGTTTTTAGACAATTTAGAAAAGATCCGCACAGAAAACACACATAGCGACGATGGGAGGAAGCAGGACATTTTATATGTCCGAAAGCATCAACGCATCCGTCCCCGGATAAGGCACAATCGCGCCATCCGGATGAATGACGATCATTCCGCAGGTAGAAAGATGGGATCCTGCCCCCCCACACACAGTGAGAGCAGAGGATTCGCCGATTCGGAGTCCTGCCGTCGCTGTGTGCTTGTACTTTTTGCGCCCCGCCGCAAAAAGTAGTGTGGTTTCTGCTTACCCAACCACCCAAAAAGATCGGACACCGCAAATGCGGTGTCCGATCTTTTTGGGGTGGGAGATGGGATTCGAACCCACGATCTTCAGTGCCACAAACTGACGCGTTAGGCCAACTACGCTACACCCACCATATATTGGCGCGCCTGAAGGGACTCGAACCCCTGGCCCCCTGCTTAGAAGGCAGGTGCTCTATCCAGC
>CAKUAQ010000078.1 GCA_934636435.1 uncultured Eubacteriales bacterium | reverse complement strand
GATGGGACCGCCCTGCATACCGGCAGATGAGATCAACTTAACACCTGCTCTGCCGAAAAGATACTTTGAACCAATTGCAGATGGTGGCCGCAACATATTTCTTTACTAAGGCAGAAATCGCCGAAAGCCGCCCCCTCTGCACACCAAAAGCTTTGATTGCGGCAGCGGAAACGAACATTTTTTCGGATTTTTGCAAAAAAGGCTTGCATTTTTGAAAATCGTCGATATAATAGAAAATAGAACAAGCGTTCGTTCGGGAGGAATCAACATGAATAGACTGAATATATGGATGGATATGGCGCTGGCACTGGCGGCGATCGTACTGCTGGTGGGCGGAAAATACGGGACAACCCGGCAGATGGCGCTTCTGCCGCTGCTGACGGCGGTGCTGGACGGGTCGTTCGTATCCGTGATTGCTCCGTCCCTGACCCCGGTGCTATCGACGATACTGCTGGTGCTGCAAGGGCTGATCCTGACTTTTTCGGGATGGATGGTGCGCCGGGATCGGGTGCGATTTCGCAACAAGCAGCAACGACGCAGACGGCAGCGGGAGCTGATTCGCAGCCGCATGGCCTTCGAGCTGGCCTCCGACGAGGCGGAGGAGCGCCGCCATGCCGCCCGCAAATCCACCGACGGTCGGGTGTGCGCCTGACCGAACAGAGCTGCGGTGTTCCGGCGTTGCGCGGCGCATACACACGGCACGATGGGCAGCGAAAAAATGTTCTGAACCCGGCGGATTTGCCGTGACTTTTTCACGGTGCTTTCGGCACTTTCGGCACTTTCGGCGGTTTTCACGGTGCGGCTCCGCGCTTTTTCCGGATGACCGCCGTTTTCCGCGGCTTTTCGTCGGAACACGTCTTCGCTGAGCGTCTCTACCCTTGTATATCGTCCGGACATGACGGCACCTTCTGTTGTAGCTTCTATTCTACAACAGAAGGTGCTTTTTCACTGTCTGTTTTGACGGATATAGTTCCGGATACGGCAGGGGAAAATACAGCAGTTTTTTCGGCACGCTTCCGACGGTCTGGTTCTGTTCCATAGGGCGGGTTTTTCTCTCCTCACTATCAAATAGGCGCGAAGGCCGGGCGGAAGCGGATCGGCCCGGCAGCGGTCATTCCGCTGCCCAGTCGTTGAGCTTGGCGATCCCGGAGCGGCTGCCGGAAAGGTAGAGAATGTCCCCCTTTTGCAGCATCTGCTCCGGGCGAACGGTCTCCACCACGCTACCCTGATGCTCCAGCGCGAGGATATTCAACCCGAACCGGGCGCGCAGATCCGCCTCGGCCACGGTCTTACCCACCAGCTGGGCGGGCACCCGCATTTTTGTCACATTGATCTTCTCGCTGAGCTGAACGAAGTCCAGCATCCGGGCATTTTCCAGCCGGTTTGCCAGCCGGACGGCCATATCCCGCTCCGGATAGACCACCTGCGCCCCCAGCTTTTCGAGTATGGCTCCGTGGTCGGCGCTGGTGGCCTTGGCGATGACGGTGGGGATGCCCATGGACACCAGGTTGAGGGTGGTGAGAATGGACACGTCGATATGGGAGCCGATGCACACCACCGCCACATCGCAATTCTGGATACCGGTGTCCTGCAGGGTCTTTTTATCCAGATTCCCCACCACATAGGCATTGTCGGTCAACTCCCGCATCTCGCGGATCTTTTCCTCATCCCGATCCAACACCAGCAGCTCACAGCCGCTCTGGGCCAGCTGAACCGCCAGCGCCGTGCCGAACCGTCCCAGTCCCACGATGCCGTAGGATTCCCGGTCATTTTTACTCCGATGAAACATAACGCGCTCTCCTTCCACTTATCAGCGATCATCCCACAGCGATATCCCCTTCGGGGAGGCGCACCCGCTCCCCCCGGGAGAAGTACCACAGCGTGGCGACGGTCAGCGGCCCCAAACGGCCGATATACATAACGACGACAGACAGCAGCTTTGCCCCGTTCCCCAGCCCGCCGGTGATGCCGGTGGACAGTCCCACGGTGGCGAAGGCACTGGTCATCTCAAACAGCGCATCCCGCAGGGACAGGGACGGCTCCAGCACCGTCAGCAGATAGGTGCTGACAAGCACGATCCCCAGCGCCAACAATAGGATCACCGCCGCCTTGCGAAAGGCGGTGCGGGGCACGGCGTAGCGGAACGCCTTTTCCGAGCGGTTGGTGGCGGCGGCGCGCACCCCCGTCAGCAGCACGAACAGGGTGGTGGTCTTGATACCCCCGCCGGTGGAACCGGGAGACGCGCCGACGAGCATGAGAAACAGCATCAAAATCAGCCCCGGCTGGGTGAATCCGCTCAGCGGATAGGTGGAAAATCCGGCGGTGCGGGCGGACACGCTGTGAAACAGCGCCCCCAGCCAGGACAGGTTTTCCGTTAATTTCAGCAACAGCATTCCGCCGAAGGTCAGCACGGCGCTGACCGACAGCACCACCTTGGCGTGCATGGACAGGAGCTTCCACCGCAGCCGCTTCTGGCGCAGCTCCCGCAGCACCAGAAACCCGATACCGCCGAGGAACACCAGCCCGCAGGTCACGAGATTCAGCGCCACGTCGTCCCGATAGGGGATAAGATTCGTGCCGCCGCCAAGGATATCGAATCCGGCATTGTTGAAAGACGCCACCGCATGGAACAGGCTGATGCCGACGGCATGCCACACCGTGTTCCCCCGCAGGAAGGAGGGCAGACACAGCAGCGCCCCAACCCCCTCGGCGATCAGCGTGGTGAGCAGGATCTCCCGCACCAGCCCCACAATGCCCTTGGAGGAATCCAGATTGACCGCCTCCCGGAAGATGGTGCGGCTGCGCAGATCCATCCGCTTCCCCGTGGCGAGGATGATCCCCGCGCCTACGGTGGTCACCCCCAGCCCGCCCACCTGAATGAGCAGTCCCAGCACCGCCTGCCCCAGCCCGGTGAAGGTGTCGGCCGCGTCCACAGCGATCAGCCCGGTGACGCACACGGCGCTGGTGGCGGTATACAGCGCGTCGATGTAGCGCAGCGCCACCCCCGGGCGCACGCAGACAGGCAGCATCAGCAGCCCGGAGCCAATGAAAATGGTCAGAATAAAGCCCAGCGCGATCACCCGGGGCGGGGTCAGCGCTTTTGTCAGTGGTTTCATAGACAGCTCCCGTATCAAAATTTGCAGGCGATCCTGCCCCGTTGCCGGGGGCGGGCGCAGAATCGGGGCATTTCTGCCCGGCACAGCCGCGCACGGCCCGCGCTCTGCCCCGGTCAATGGGCATTGTCCCCATTATAGCACGTTTTTGCCGAAAGTAAAGCCAAACTCGCCCGGGCAACGGCGGGGAGTGGAAACGCCGGGCAACCATGCTTGTGCCGGGCGGACGAAGATACGCCGGACGGTGGGGGTTACATTGAGCGGCGGGAGTGCGCTGCGGAGTGGGGCGGGGTGTGCCGAATGGCGGGGGGTGCGTCGGGCGGCGAGGAACGCACCAAGCCGACAGCGGAAAACCGCCGTGCAACCCTGCCCGGCGGATTTCCCCCTTGCCAGCGGCGGGAAAGCGGGATATAATGAAGAAAACGGAGAAAAGGAGGGATCGGCCATGGGATACAACGACTCGGTTCGCACACTGAAGCACGTGGGGGACAAGCGGGCGGCCGCCTATGAAAAGCTGCACATTGCCACCGTGGGCGACCTGCTGGGTTTCTATCCCCGGGCATACGAGGACTGGTCGCGGTGTGTCCGCGCCGCCGACGCACCGCCGGGAGAGCCCTGCTGTGTGCGGGGATATGTGACCGCCGCTCCCACCGAGCACCGGGTGCGCAAGGGCATGACCCTCTATAAATTCCGCGTATCCGACGGACAGAGCACCGTCAATGTGACTCTGTTCAACAACCGTTTTGCGGCGGCACGGGTGCGGCGGGACGAGGAAATTCTGCTGTTCGGCGCCGTCACCGCCAACGGAAGGCAATACGACATGACCTCGCCGCTCATCGAGAGCGCCGTCACCGGTCAGCGCATCCGCCCGCTCTATCGGCAGACGGAGGGGCTGACCAGCCGCATGATCGAGAGCAATGTGGTCGAGGCGTTGGCGCAGCTGCGGCAATGCCCACCCCCGGAGGTGCTGGACGAGACGCTGCGACAGCAGCTGCAGCTGACCGACAAAGCCGCCGCTCTGCGGGACATCCATCAGCCCTCCGACGAGGCGGCGCTGGCGGCCGCCCGGCGGCGGCTGGTGTTCGAGGAGCTGTATCTGCTCCAGCTGGGGATGCTGCGGCTTAAGCGCCGCAGCCGCCGCGCCACCGGCGCGGTGATCCGGGGGGACTATACCGCAGACTATGCCGCCGGGCTGCCCTTCGCCCTCACCGGGGCGCAGCGGCGCGCCATCGCCGCCTGCATCGAAGATATGCACCGGCCACAGCCCATGTCCCGTCTGGTGCAGGGAGATGTGGGCAGCGGCAAAACAGCGGTGGCGGCGGGGGTGGCCTACACCGCCATCCGGGAGGGCTGGCAGGTGGCCATGATGGCGCCCACCGAGATCCTGGCCCAGCAACACGCCGCCACACTCCAAACCCTGCTGGGGGACCGCGCTCGGGTAGCCTGCATCACCGGCTCTCTGCCCACCGCTCGGCGGCGGGAGCTGCAGGAGGCGCTGGCGACGGGGGATATCCGGTTGGCGGTGGGCACCCACGCCCTCCTGTCCGACACAGTGCGGTTCGCCCGGCTGGGGCTGGTGATCACCGACGAGCAGCACCGGTTCGGCGTCCGACAGCGGGCCAAGCTGGCCGCCAAGGGCTGCAATCCCCATCTCCTGGTCATGTCCGCCACCCCCATCCCCCGCACGCTGGCGTTGATCGTCTACGGCGATCTGGACGTGTCGGTGCTGGACGAGCTGCCCCCCGGACGGCAGCCGGTGGCCACCTTCGCCGTATCCTCCCGGCGGCGGGAGCGTGCCTATGGCTATGTGCGCCGCCATCTGGATGAGGGACGGCAGGGCTTCATCGTCTGCCCACTGGTGGAAGAGGGGGAGGAACCCAGTGACCTGCACGCCGCCACCGAGCTGTTCACCCAACTGGCCGACGGGCCGTTCCGGGGCTATCGGCTGGGGCTGCTCCACGGCAAGATGCGTCCGGCAGAAAAGGAGCGGGTCATGGCCGCTTTCGCCGCCGGAGAAATTCAGCTGCTCATCGCCACCACCGTGATCGAGGTGGGGGTGGACGTGCCCAACGCTGTCATTCTGGTGGTGGAAAACGCGGAGCGGTTCGGCCTGGCCCAGCTGCACCAGCTGCGGGGCCGGGTGGGGCGCGGACAATACCCCTCCACCTGCATCCTCATCTCCGACCACAACGGGGAGGAAACCCGCCGGCGGCTGCAGGTCATGTGCGATACCACCGACGGCTTCCGCATCGCCGACGAGGATCTGAAACTGCGGGGGCCCGGC
>CAKUAQ010000077.1 GCA_934636435.1 uncultured Eubacteriales bacterium | reverse complement strand
CCCGTCCGACCTCGGTCGTTCGGGTGCAAATTGATGACAGCCGTTTCGGCAGAGATACTTTTGGTAACCATTTGAAGCTTTGCCGTAACGATAAAATGAATGATTGTTGTTGCTTTTCGGGCACCTAATGGGATATGATTTCATCAGAGAACCTTTCCTTTCTTTTGGAAGTAGATGCGTTTTGCGGTGAAACCATTAGACCAAAAGGGATGAGAGGTTCTCAACTTTCATTTAAGTTTACAATACGAATTCACCGATAAGGATATCGCCGGGAAAGCAGCCGCCGCCCTGAAGGCTGCCGACCGTAACCCCTACTCGTGGAATATGGAGTTTTACGAATACCCCGACGGCAGCGGGCGCTATCGATTTTCATAGATGCGGATCGCGCCCACGGTGGCAGCGCAGGCACAGACATCCTCCGCAAGGCAGCAAGCACTTTTCTGATAATACCGTTCCAACAGATACCGCTCCGGCCGGGCCAGTTCCGGCTTGCCGCCGAGAATGTATGCGTTGGCGGGGATGGCGGCGACGGCGCGTACTTCGTCATGCAGCACGACCCCCAGCAGAAAGCTGTACACCTCCTGTCCGGAGCAGCCGCACAGGGTGTCCAGCACTCGGCCCCGGAACAGCGCCCGGTTGATGCCGGCGCTGTCGCAGCACTCGAATCCCCGACACAGGTAGGCGGGATCGACCGCTTCGCAGAAGGAAAAGCTGCGGCCCAGGATCGTGCCCTCGTGCAAGGCGCGGAGCAGCTCTCCTGTCATATAGGTGCAAAAATCCGCGATGCATCCGTCCGGATCGGTACGGATGCATTTGGTGTGGGTGCCGGGCAACAGATAGACCGCGTCGGGGCGGATCGTCGTTTCCAGACCGTACAGCTCGGTCTCCTCTCCCCGCATCACGTCGGCGGCGGTTTTCACCCCCGGGATGAAATGAAGGGGGAAGGGGGCGATGTCCGGCAGCGTCGCTGCCCGGATACCGGCGTGCAGCGCGGCGATACCGACCGGAGCGGGCAGGTGCGGCATGGGATACAGCCCCTGTTCGCTGCCGATCATGCCGGAGGCCAGCACCGTGTCTCCCGCGCGGACGAACTGTGCCAGCGCTCCGCGGACAAACCCGGTCAGCCCCGCGGGGTTTCCGGCACCGACGGGAGCGGCGGCCGCCAGCCGCACACCGGTGCTGTCCTGTCGGTACAGGCGGGTGTTGGTGGTGCCGCCGTCAATGTGCCAGTACATGGGATCCCCCTTTCGCCCGTGCCGCATAGAGGGTCGCCAGCGTTCGTATCCCGTCAAAATCCCGGGTCGCCACACGGGCGCGGTTGACCAGATTTGAGCCGATTCCCACACTGCCTGCCCCGGCGGCGAAATACTCCGCCATGTTGTCCGGGGTGATGCCGCCCACAGCCATGATATTCAGCTGTGGCAGCGGTCCGCGCAGCGCCGCCAGATAGCCGCTGCCCAGGCTGGCCGCCGGGAAGAGCTTGATGATGTCGCCGCCGGCAGCATCGGCGGCCTGTACCTCGGTGGGGGTGAGTGCGCCGGGCACGGACACCAGCCCCAGTGCCCGGGTGCGGTCGATCACCGCCGGATCGGTGTTGGGAGACAGTACGAACCCGGCGCCTGCCGATGCGGCCAGCTCCGCCTGCTGTACCGTCAGCACCGTGCCGGCGCCCACCAGCAGCCGTCCCGCAAAGCGTTCGACCGCCAGGGCGATGTCTCCGGCGGTGTCCCGGTCGGAGCGGCTTTTGTCGGCGCTGAAGGTGATCTCCACCAGCCGGATGCCGCCGGCATACAGCGCCTCCAAGGTGTCGGGCAGAGCTGTCTCCGGGATGCCCCGCACAATGGCGACCAGTCGGTGCTGCCGGATGGCATGAAGAACCGTTTGACGCATATGAAGCCCCTCCGTTTATGGGATGATAGCCGATCGTGTCCTGCCGGCTTTGTCCCAGTGTAGCACACGGGAATTGCAAAAGCCATTGCATATTCAACATGAATCCTTGCGGTTTTTGCAAAGCTGTGGGCGGCGGGAAGGGTTAGACAAAGCGATCCGGCTGCGATCGCTTTGTCGGCTTTACGCGCGCGTATAGCGGCTTTGTTGCTTTCCGCTCAGCATACGTCAGTATTCTCCGGTGGGGCAACCCGCCGCTACAACACGCGGCTTGCCGAAAATCTTCGACCGGATACGTGAAGAGATTTTTGTATGGTCAGTCGAGGAACGGGGCAATACGGTCGTATTGCGCGTGATGAGACAAACAAAACGGGACAATACCCCGTTTCAGAAGCGGTTGTACCCGGATCGTTTTGTCTATGGACGGCATCGGCGGGAAAGGCCGCTGCGCTCCGGTATGCCGGATGTTCCGGGCGTATATCGCAGTGGGCTATATTTTCCTTGCATTATGGAAATGAGTGTGCTATACTGAGAATCACCGCGCGATCGGAGTTTTTGCCGAGCAGCAGAGACGTCATGTCGTCCGGGCGGAATACATACCTGAAAAAAAGAAAAGAGGAAAAATGATGAAAAAGACCCTGACCGTTCTCTCCGTTGTGCTGACGCTGATCCTGATGATCGGCCTTGTCGGCTGCGGCGCAAGTGAAAAAAAGCAGGAAGCCATCGACAAGCATACGGAGGTTGCTGTGGCGTTCAACGAGGTTGCTACCCTCATCAACGAGAACAAGGAAGTGATCGACAGCGACATGATCGACACCTATCAGCAGATGAGCGATCTGCTCAACCAGTATACCGAGATCCTGCAGGGGGATACGGAGCTGGAGGACGCGAAGTATGACGAGATGATTGCCTGGTTCGATGAGGTCTCCGACTGGATCACCGAAACGAAGAACTATATTGATACCGAGCTGAACGCCGGCTGATAGACGCCGACCGGCAGTTGAATGCAAAAACAGTGCCCGACGCTGGGATCCGAGCATGGATCCCGGTGTCGGGCGTTGCTTTTTTGCTTTAAGGGGCCGGCGCATAGCGGGCTGTGCGCCGACGGCATCCGGTGGAGGATGAACGGGCTGTGTGTCCGGGCTTCTGCGGCGGCGCTTTTCACATCGGCTTGATCGGCATTTTCTGTCCGCGGACTGCGGAGCGCCGCGTCCTTTTGGCACGCCGGGTTATTCTTCCATCTGCTTGCCAAGGAAAGCGGCAGCTACCTGCGCCAGCCGCACATCCCCCTCGGAGGGGATGGAGCCGCTCTCCGGCTGCAGGAGACAAACGATGCCGGTCACATCCCCGGAGGCGACGATGGGCGCTGCTACCGAGGCATAGCGGCTGATGGCTTCCACCGGCTGCAGACGGTTGGCAGCCCCGGCATGGGTCACGTACACCTGGCGGCTGTCCATGACCTCCTCCAGCTGTGCGGACACCCGCCGGTCATAGAAATCCTTGCGGTTGTTGCCGGCGGCGGCGATGACGTGATCCCGGTCGCAGATGAGCACGGTCATATTGCAGGCGCGGGACAGCACGTCGGCATACTGCACCGCAAAGGGGGACAGCTCACCCACGGGGGAATACTTCTTAAAGACTACCTCGCCGTCTTTTTCTGTGAAAATCTCCAGCGGGTCGCCGCTATTGATAACATTGACAGTAAAGACCTTGTCCGCACGCTTTGCGGACTTTTGGGTAATTACGATATCCTTACTGTCATGCGGAAAATTTACGGTATCCTCCCCGGCGGTCGGCGTATCCAGCCGGAGAAGGGTATCCACATCCGAGCGCAGCCGGATGCAGACCCGCCCCTCATAGACGGTAATACGCTCCACGATCAGCCCGATATCCCGTCGATCCAGCTTTGGCTTGCGGAGGATATTCTCGAAGACATCCATTACCGTTTTCGCCTTGCGATTGGTCTCCAGCAGCATATTGCGCCGATCATTGGTTTCCAGCAGTTGTTTTTCCAAGCCTTCAATACGCCCGGTCAGTTCTTTTTCAATATCTGCATAGGCTTCTGTAATAATGGCCGCTTCGCTTTCGGATTTTCCCATGGAATCCAGCACCTTGCGCTTGTATATTGTCTTGAGCTGTTCTTTAGCGCTTTGCAGCTGCTGGTCCAGGTTTTCCATTGTCAAGCCGATCTGTTCCTCCCGATCCGGCTGATCGGCGATAGCGGCTTTTAGCTGCTGCAGCATAGCGGCACTGTTATCCTGTACCCGCCGGATATACCGCCGCAGCAGCTCGTCCAGCTGATCCACCCGGATATGGTGGGAGGTACAGCCCTTGCGCCCCCGGCGGTGATAGGTGCCGCAGGTGTAAGCGGGCGCCAGATCCGGGCGGGACATGGAAAACATCGGGCTGCCGCAATCCCCGCAGAACAGCACCCCCGAATAGTCGGTGGCGTACTTTTTCTCTCCCCGATAGTTGCTTTTGGAGCGTTGCTTGAGCTGCTCCTGCGCATAGAGGAAGGTGCGTGTATCCACAATCGGATCGTGGACATTTTCAAAGACGATCTGCTCCTCCGTGTCCACACGCATATCCTTGCCGTTGATGCCCTTGCGTGTATACTTTTTCTGGCGCAGCGTGCCGATATAAAAATCGTTTTGCAATGTGCTGCTGATGGTGACAATGCTCCAGTCGGTCTTCGCTTTCAGCTTTGTGTGGAGTCCCTCCGCCTCCTTTTGGGCAATCTCGTTAGCCCGTGGGGTCGGAATGCCCTGCTCCGTCAGGTAGTTAGCAATTTTTTTGTAGCCCCATCCATTGGTATATAAGCGGAAGATCTCCCGCACGACCTCGGCGGCAGGGGGATCAATCTCATAGGTCATTTCCTTCGTGTTTGTGATGCGGTAGCCATACGGCACAGCGCAGATCCATTTACCGTTCTTTTGTCGGTTCGCAATGATCTGGCGGGCTTTTTTGGAGGTTTCCGTGACCGGCATCTCGTTTACCAGAAATTTCACCTGAATGAGCATCCATTCGTCTCTGGTAGGATAATCAATGCCATCACCGATGGAAATGATGCGCACCCCTGCGTCTCGCAGGGTTTCCAATTCATACAGTCCCAGACCGTTACGACGGGAAAAACGGGAAAAATCCTTGATGATCAGTATTTTTACGGAGCCGCTCATCAATTCCCGGCGCATGATCTGGTAGTTTTCCCGCTGGGCAAAGGTATAGCCGGAACGGTCACGATCCTCATAGATGTGCAATTCGGCGTCCGGAAAATATGTGGCAACATAGTCTTCAATTATGCGCTTTTGGTTTTCAATACTGGTATTTTCCTGGTTGTCCTCCTGGAGATCCACGGAAATACGGGCGTATCCGGCGATTTTCAATGTTATCACTCCTTTCGGCGCGTGGTGTGTCAACATTGTATCACAGGGCAATCAGAAATGCAAGCAGCATTTTGAAAACAAAAAAGCCCGCAAATGAATTGGCAGGCGGAATACGGCTATTTAATTGGGATAATACGAGCTTAACAACAATTGTAATGCAGCAATGCGGCGGTGTTTTCGGCTACATCTCCACGACCGGATTCGTAGGTAGCCACAAAAATGTGCTGTTCCCGGCACTGACGGTAGAAATCTTCCGCACGCTTTTTTTGCGCTGGGTCCTGCTGATCCGCACGGCTCATCCATACCTCAGCCAACTTATTTTCCTTATCCATCTGAATAATCATAGGCAATCCTCCCGTGCAATAGTGTAGACCGTTTTGCATTTGTCTATGCAAAGCGGGTACATAGAAGGCTTGCTCGTCTGGGTTGATACCGAAAACTGACGACCAATATTCAATGTACATCATAGGATAAGGAAAAACGCTTTTGCGTCAAGCAAAATAGGGTCGCATTTAGTGTATAAAAGTGTAATTTGTTTGCACAAATCGTCGTTTTTGCAAAATGCTCACTTGTTTTAGAACATTCTATGGTTTTGCTTGACAATAATTTTATCTTGGTATACTACGAATATAAGAAGTATTTCTTCTTTTAATTTTCTTTTCATGCAGTTCTGTTCGATAGGGACAGGACTGCATTTTTCATATAGATATTAAATCATGGAAAGGATGAAGTG
>CAKUAQ010000076.1 GCA_934636435.1 uncultured Eubacteriales bacterium | reverse complement strand
GACAGTAAAAGCAGGATGGGTTGAAAGATATCCCTTTCAACCGGCGTTTTACGGCATCCTCGGCGGGAAAAGAGTTGTGCCGTCGCCGCCGCAAAACGTCCCAATTTTCTCAGAAAGGAAGGAGAGCAGCTATGGAAAACGAAGCCCCATTGACCCCTGAGGCGCCGGAAACGGAGCATCCGGCCGTCCCCACAGTGCAGCCGGAGGACGTCTGCGCGCCGGAAGAAACGGCGGAGCCATCCGCAAGCAAGGGTCCCGTTCCGACGGATGAAGCTCCGGAAATGCCGTCCGTCGCCGCTGAGCCGGACATCACCCACCGGCTGGCGGCGGAATTCATCGCCATGCAGGCGGAGGTGCCCGGATTGCACGCCCCGGAGGATCTGGCGGCGGAGATCTTCGACACCGCCGCACGGGAGCATATCCCACTGATGGACGCATTCCTGCGCTACCGCTGGCAGGAGGAGCAGCGTGTGCGCCGGGAGGAGGAGCGCCGCCATCGTGCGGCGGCTTGCTCCCCCGGTTCCCTGCGGGAGGGAGCGGCTCAAAAGCCGCCGGAGGAGGGGGCTTTCCTACGCTCTTTCCGGCGGGCTCTGCGCTGACCGATACCGGTCGGCCGTTCGTCAACCACACCGTCAAACAAAAGAAAGGAAGTACTCAATATGAGCCTGAATCTCACCAACATTTCCGTTAAGATGACCGACGCCCTGGACAAGGCCGTGGTGGAAAAGCCCGTCACCGGTTTCCTTGCCGACAACAACCTGCGGGGTAAGTTTGTGGGCGCCAAAACCGTGATGATCCCCGAAATGAACGTATCCGGGCTGGGGGATTACAACCGGGACACCGGCTTTGTGAACGGCACCGTGTCGGTGTCCGCCACCCCTTTCACCCTCGCTATGGATCGGGGCCGCTCCTTCCAGCTTGACCGGGAGGATCACGACGAAAGCGGCGTGGCCGACCTGGCCGGGCAGATCCTCGGCGAGTTTGTCCGTACGCAGGTGGTGCCGGAGATCGATGCCTATGTGTTGTCCAAGCTGGCGGGGTACGCCGTGACCAAAAGCCAGACCATCACCGGCACTCCCTCTACCGAGGCGGTGAAAATGCTGCAGAAGGCCATCGCCAAGGCGCAGAACGACATCGGCTACGATGAGGAGCTGGTGGCCTTTGTGGACAGCACCATGTGGTCGGCGCTGCAGAACAGCACCGATCTGACCCGCACGCTGGTATTCAGCGATTTCTCTAAGGGGGAGCTGAACACCAAGGTGACCAGCTATAACGGTGTGGCGATCCTGCCGGTGCCGGACAGCCGGATGAAAACCGCCTACACCTTCAACGACGGCACGACCGAGGGGCAGGAGGGCGGCGGCTTTACCCCCGCCACCGCCGCCAAGAGCATCGGCCTGCTGCTGATCCCCCGCCGGGCAGCCGCGCTCATCAAAAAGACCGAGCAGGTGCGCTGCTTCGATCCTGCCCACAACCTCCAGGCGGATGCCTGGAAGATGGACTACCGTCTCTACTACGATGTGGTGCTGAAAAACGGTCTGGCCAAGGGCATCTACGCCTATACGTTCTGATATCCGATGGATTTCCCCGGTTTCCGAGCTTTCGGAAGCCGGGGAATCCGGAAAAGGAGGAAGATCCATTGACAGGAACGGCAATTCTCAAGCAGGCGTATCAGCTGCTGGATGATCCCAAGGGGGCGGCCGGGGCGGGCGAACAGGAGCTGGTGGCGGTCAACCAGATATACAGCGAGCTGTGGTATCGGGAGCATACCGCCCCTTTTCAGCCGCTGGACAGCGTACAGCGGCCGCTGCTGCTGTCCTGGCGCTGTCTGCCCGCCATGGCATACGGGGTGGCGATGCTGCTCTGTCTCAACAACGGGGAAAAGCCCTATGCCCAGTTTCAGGCGCTCTATGAGCGGGCGGCCGCCCACACCGGCGGTCCCTACGGAAAGCGGCGGGACACGCTTTTCACAGATGGGTCGGAAGGATAAGGAATTTCGGCGGCCGCCGGCGGTCGGTGTTGCTGCGCCGTCCCGGTTTGCCGCCGAACGCCGCCGTGCGGAAGGAAAGGAATGACGTCTATGAAAGAGGAACAACTGTACGATCCGACGCTGCTGCGGCAGCTTATCGTAGCCTATCAGCTGGAGGCCTGCCGTCGGTCCGCCGCCGGGGAGGACGCATGACCGCATGGAGCCTCACCGATTGGTTGTCGGTCTTATCGGCATTGGGCGTGATCGTGGCGCTGATCACCAATCTGCGGGGGCTGCGGGAAAAGGACGAGCGCAAGGCAACGGAGCTGACCGAAATGCGTTCGGATATCAAACACATCCGGGGACAGGTGGACAAAAGCGATGTGCTCATGGCGGATGTTCGCACCCGTCTGGGGGAGGTAAAGGAACGGGTCACACGGGTTGAGGTCTCGCTCAAAAACACCCAGGAGCGGCTGCGCATCCTGGAAGCAAAGGAAGGGGAAGGGGGATAACAGTATGACGGGAATTGCACTGGTGACGGTGCTGGCGATCACTGTGGAGGCATTGGTGGAATACGCCAAAACGCTGATCGAGGGGTGTCGCAGCGGCGGCTGGAAAACGCTGGGGATCCAGCTGACGGCGTTGGGGCTGTCGGTGACTCTTTGTCTGCTGGCACGCGCAGATCTGTTCGGCGTGCTGGGGGTGGCGCTCGGCGGCCGGCTGACCGGCTGTGTGCTCACCGGTCTGCTGGCGGCGCGCGGCTCCAACTACATCGCGGATTTCGTGAGCCGGGTGCAGGGCAGCGGACGCGAATAACGGAAAACGGCCCGCCGGTGAGGGTTTTCATGCTCCATCGGCGGGCAAGCTGGCCACGCGAGAGAAAAAATACTTGATTTTTCCGGAATCTATGGTATAATGCTACTAAAGTGTCCCGTTTGGGACATTTTGGAGGTGGCTATGAAACAACGAACGGAGGAGCCTGTCCTGTTCTTATTGCAGGGGTTATCCCCCCGGGAGCGGACGCGGCATCTATCCGCCATCAGAGAGGAACCGCGCCGTTATTCCCGAGGCGAGGTTATCTATGACCGCCATCGGGCGCGCCGTGCACTGGCCTGGGTGCTGGAGGGGCATCTGCGGGTGCTGCACGGCCGGGTGGTTATGAACGATCTGTATGCGGGGGACGTATTCGGCGCCGCGGCATTGTTCGGCGCGGAGGAAGACTACCCGTCGGCGGTCGTTGCCGCGACGGACTGCCGGGTGCAGTTCATTCCGCAGGAGACGGTGTCTGTCTGGATGGAGAACGATCCACGCATCGGAGAAAACTACATTCGTTTTCTGTCCGAGCGGATTCGTTTTCTCAACCGGCGGCTGGCAACGCTTACGGCCGGGCAGACCGATGACCGGCTCTGGCGGTATTTGCAGGCGCATCGAAATGAGGCGGGGGTCGTGGAGCTTCCGGACGGCATGGCGGGATTGGCAGAGCATCTGGGCATGGGACGTTCCAGCCTGTACCGATCGTTGGACACCTTATTGGCCGCCGGCGTGGTACGCCGGGGGAAAAAGCAGATCATTCTCATAGAGAACCGGGAAACACAGACATGAACCAAGGACGGTTCATGCAGGAAAGGATGACGGATCAATGAAAAAGTATGGATCTCTCGTATTGACTGTATTGCTGCTGCTGGCGGTGCTGACCGCCTGCGGAAAGGCGCCGGCGGTGTCGGAGCCGGATTCTTCGGCGGTAACGGAAAAAGCGCAGGTGCACATCACCACCATTGCCGGGCCGACCGGTGTGGGAATGGCACAGCTTATGGCGCAGAATGACGCACAAAAATCCGCGAACGCGTATACCTTCGATGTGGTGGACGACCCCTCCAAGGCGGTGGCTGCCGTCACCAACGGCTCCACGGACATAGCGGCGGTGCCCACCAATCTGGCGGCTACGTTGTATAAGAAAACTGAGGGAAAGGTGCAGGTGCTGGCGGTCAACACGCTGGGCGTGCTGTATATGCTGGACAATGGCGCCGGGATCCAATCGGTGGCGGATCTCAAGGGGCAGGAGATCTATTCCTCCGGGCAGGGAGCCAACCCCGAATATGTGCTGCGGTATATATTGACGAAGAACGGGCTGGATCCGGACAAGGATGTGACGCTGCACTTCGTGGAGGACAATGACGCGTTGACCGCAGCGGTGGTGCAGGGCACCGCCAAGGTGGCTATGGTGCCGGAGCCGAAGGTGACCGCCTGTCTGTCGCAGATGAAGGCAGCGGAAAAGACCGTTCCCACCGTGGCGCTGAACATGACCGACGAATGGAATAAGGTGGCCGGAGACAGCAGCGCCCTGATGATGGGATGCGTCATCGCCCGCAAGGATTTCGTGGAGAAAAACGGCGCGGCGATCAAGGCCTTTCTGAAAGAATATGAGACATCCATCAACACGGTGAAGGGTGATGCACAGGCGGCCTCCGCCTGGTGCGAGACCTACGGGATCATCCCCAAGGCCGCCATCGCTCAGCAGGCTATTCCCCGCTGCGGGCTGACCTTTGTGACCGGCGCGACCATGAAGCAGCAGCTCTCCGGCTATCTGGAGGTGCTGTTCCAGGCGAATCCCAAGGTGGTGGGCGGCGCGATGCCCGCCGACGATTTCTACTATGCGGGATGAGTGTGCCGAATAAGACAAAGAAATTTCTGACCCATCTGGCGGTGACGCTGTTCTGGTTGCTGGTGTGGGAAATGCTGGCCCGTCTGGTGGGGGAGGAGCTGCTGCTGCCTTCCCCCCGGGCGGTGGTGCAGGCTCTGGGGCGGCTGGCCGTCACCGTCGCTTTCTGGCGGACGGTGGGCAGCTCTCTGCTGCGCATCGCGCTGGGATACGGTGCGGCTGTCGTTCTCGGCACGGTGCTGGCCGTGCTGACCAGCCGCTTTTCGCTGCTGCGGGCGGTATGCAGCCCCTTGCTGCATCTGATGCGCACGGTGCCGGTGGCGTCTTTTATCATTCTGGCGTATCTGTGGATCCGGTTGCAGCTGCTGCCCGGATTCATCGCCGGACTGATGGTGTTGCCGCTGGTTTGGCTGAATGTCAGCAGCGGCATCGAGCAGACGGATCGGCGGCTGCTGGAAATGGCGCGGGTATACCGCCTCGGCCCTTTCGGGGCGTTACGGCATATCTGGGTGCCGTCGGTAAAGCCGTATTTTCGGGCGGCCTGTGTTACGGGGCTGGGATTCGCGTGGAAATCCGGTATCGCCGCCGAGGTCATTTGCAGTCCGCGAATGGCTATCGGCACCGAACTGAAAACCGCAAAGGTGTATCTGGAAACGCCGGAGGTGTTTGCCTGGACGGTGACGGTGCTGCTGCTCAGTGTGCTGCTGGAGCAGGTGCTGCTGCTGGTGTTGGGGCAGAAAAAGGAGACGGGCGAATGAGCTACGGTTTGGAGCGGGTGAGCTTTGCATATGGGGCCACGCCCGTGCTGGAAGCGGTGAACTGGACGCTGCCCCACCGGGGTGTGGTATGCCTGTGGGGGGCGTCCGGCTGCGGAAAAACAACGATCCTGCGTTTGCTGGCGGGGCTGGAGCACCCGACTTCCGGCAGAGTGCGCCGTCCGGAGCGGGCGAGTGTGCTGTTTCAGGAGAATCGGCTGCTGCCCTGGTATACGGTGGCAGAAAATGTGGCGCTGTCCCCCGAAACAGATGCGAACCGGGTGTCGGAAGCTCTGGCAGCGGTGGGGTTGGCGGCTGAAAGCAACAGTCGGCCGGGTGCGCTCAGCGGCGGTCAGCGCCGCCGGGTGGCACTGGCACGGGCGTTGGCTATGCCGGGGGAACTGCTGCTGCTGGATGAGCCGTTTACAGGGCTGGATGAGGAATCGTGGCGGCGTGTGCTGCCGGCAATCCTCGCCCGGGCCGAAACGGTGCCGGTGGTGCTGGTCACACATGTGGCGGCGGAGGCTTCGGCACTGGGCGCACAGGTGGTTTCTCTGGACGGGTTGCCGCTGCGGGGCAACCTTTAGACAGCGAAAATTCCGAAAACTGAGAAAAACCTCGATTTTTCTCTTGACAAATCCGAAAAAATGCTATATGATAGCACTTGCGTTTGGGGGCGTAGCTCAGCTGGGAGAGCGTACGGTTCGCATCCGTAAGGTCGAG
>CAKUAQ010000075.1 GCA_934636435.1 uncultured Eubacteriales bacterium | reverse complement strand
GTTGTAGGTACAAAGCCTATTACTGAACTTCCGCAAAACCAACCGCGGAACATAATGACTGGAAAAACTGCCGTTTGGCATAAACTTCCCTCCAAAAATGTTTCATTGATAATATAATACACCATATTTGGTTGCTGCGCAACCGGCGGCTAATAGTCTGCACAAAATTGATTTGAACAAACTGTTGTTCAGAGTTATAATAACCGTAAAAAAGCAATCGCCTCTCGAGTGATAACGAAAGGCGTGTAGTGTGTATTATTCTGCGGAAATTGCTGCTGACCACATAACAGACCACCTACCGTTTCGGAGCACTCGGAAACAGTGGAGATAAGAGTGCCGAAGAGTGCGGTTTTCCGAGCGGAAAGGGGCGGAAAAAGCTATTTTTAGCGGAAATTGCCTTCATAGGTCCGTTTGGGATGCGGAGGCCGCGAGTTTGAGCCTCGCCACTCCGACCATACAGAGTGTTCTTATAGTAACCGAGCGGGTTTCTGTAAGGGCGCTCTGCTTTTTTTATTCACATTCTCCGGTCGTTGTTTGGTTCATACGGCAGCAACTGATGCGGCGGTCGGCGTATAGGTCACTTCCACGCCTTTACGGGTCTTTATGGGAATATCGGCCTCGGGGATCGGTACATCATCCGGGATTTCGATGGCGCCTATGCAGTTATACTAAATAACCAGCGTCTGCGTCTTAACACCATCGACTTTTTCGGTAGGATGGACCTCGATATGGTCGATCAGCTCACTGACCATCCGTGCGGTCAGCTTCTTGACCCGGGTGTATTTCTTCACGGCATTGACGAATTTCTCCGTTGATGAGGACTTCCCGTTCAATTCGTCCAACAGGTCGCTAAGCAGTGTGAGCCGTTCACGCAGATCCTTTTGCTCATTGTCGTAATTGGCGGACATTCTTTGGAATCGCTCATCCGATATTTTCCCGGACAGGTTATCCTCATACAGTCTTTCGACGATACGATCCAGCTCTTTGTCTCTCGCCATGAGCGACCGGACTTCGCTTTGGTAGGCACCGATCTGTGATTGTTGTAATAATCCGGATATTCGATCAGCTCCTGCTTAAAGTGTTCCATGGATTGAAATTCTGCAAATACAGCAGCTCGCTCTTGAGTAAGCCAAAGAAGTTTTCGATCACTGCGTTGTCCGGACAGTTCCCCTTGCGGCTCACGCTCTGCCGGCAGATCTTCTTCAACCTTCTTCGGCAGCTGCTTCGGCGGACGCCCTTTACTCCCGCGGCCGCGCCGCCCGATGGCTAACCCTTCCGGACCTTCGGTCAGATAGATTCGTTCCCAGTCTCTGATCCGAGTGTCACTGCTTACTTCAAACTGTCTCGCTGCTTCGCGGCAGCTCAGTTTCCCTTTTTGCATAGTTTCCACGACCGGCTTCTTGAATTCCGGTGTGTATCGTTTGTTGGGCACTCCCTTGAGCATAAAAATCACCCCATTTGTTAGACATTATATCACATTGTCTAACAAATGGGGTGCAGTTCAGTTCGACGGGGGAGTTTCCTATATGCCTATCCGATTTTAGCGGCCCAGCAGACCGGGAGCCAAGAACCATACCAGCAGCACGATCACGCCCAGAACGATCCGATACCAGCCGAACACCTTGAAGCTGTGCTTCTTGATGAAAGCCATGAGGAACCGGATCACCGCCAGAGACACCACGAAGGCCACCACGGTGGCGATGAGCAGCACCGCCCATTCCTGCGCCGTGAACCGATAGCCGTCGAGGAGAAAATACTTGACCACTTTCAGGCCGCTGGCGCCCAGCATTACCGGGATCGCCATGAAGAAGGAAAACTCGGCGGCCACCGGGCGGGCGGTGCCCAACAGGGTGGCGCCCAGAATGGTGGAACCGGAGCGGGAGGTGCCGGGGATCAGCGCCAGCATCTGAAATGCGCCGATGCCCAGCGCCCGCGAATAGCTGATATCTTTGAGACTGGTGACGACCGGCTGCTTTTTCCGGCTCTCCATCCAGATGAACGCGATGCCGTAGAGGATCAGCGCGGCCGCGATCACCACCGGCACCGACAGCTTCTCGTCGATGAGATCGTCCAGCGCCAGCCCGGCGATGGCCGCCGGTACGCTGGCGATCAGCACCTTGAGCCACAGCTTCCAGGTGTCGGCCTTTTCGTCCGCATCCTTTTTCGGGGAGAAAGGATTCAGTTTATGGAAGTACAGCACCACCACCGCTAAAATGGAGCCGAGTTGGATGATGACCTTGAATACATCGAAAAATTCCGGCGACACGTCCATCTTCCATACAGCGTCCAGCAGCAGAATGTGTCCGGTGCTGCTGATGGGCAGCCATTCGGTGATGCCCTGAATGACGCCCTGCACGATCGCCTTGAGTATCTCCACGAATGCCATGGATGAATCCCTCCTTAGAATGGCCGGAAGCGCTCCGGCGGCGGAATGCGGCGGATTATGTAAGCACTTACACGCTTACAAATCCAGCTCGTTGAGCAGATCCCGCAGCAGGATCATCTCATCGACCGAGATGGTGACGCCCTTGCCCATTTTCGCGTGCTCCGGCGCCCAGTCCCGGATGTCGTATTTCGGTGCCCTGTCGTTCCAGCTGATGAGATTCAGCTCCTTGGTCCAGCCGGTGGGGGATTGAGACAATATGCCGCATTCCTTTACGATTTCATACTTCAGTTCTGCCATGGGTAATATTCCTCACTTTCCAATTGTTGACAATACGGGGGAACGGTACAGCGGCGAGAACGCCGCGCCGTTCCGATACGGCGCGCCGACGGCACAGCCGCCCGGCGCACATGGCGGGATATCTCCTCAGTGACGCGCCAGCCAGCGCTCCAGCCGATCCAGAAACCCGGTTCGGCGGCGGGGAAGGCGGTCGCTCACCGTGAGATATGCCGGTGTGTTGCCGCCGCCCTTCGACACCCTCCGTCGCACGGACAGAGGGACGGGCGGCTTAACGAAAAAAGCGCTCGTCGGGAGTGCCGTTCGGCGCCGATGTGTCTGCGTCGGCGGGGTCGCCGCTGCCGCCGGCGGCCAGCAGCCAGTCGGTCAGCACGGCTTTCAGGCGTTCGTCGGTGGCTGCCTTTGTGTTGCACAGGGCATTCTGGCGGCGGGACAGTTCATCGGACAGACGGTTCAGTCGCTGCCGTATATCCTCCAGCGCCGCACGGGTCTCCGCCAGACTGCGGTCAGCGGTGGCGGCAGTTTCCTCCAAAAACGGGCGCACCAGACCGTCCATATGCCGCTCCATGGCGTCGGCCCGTCCCAGCACCGCCTCATAGCGGGCGATGCGGCTGCGGGCGGCATCCAGCTGCTCCGTGCAGGCGGTCAGCTCGGCGGTACGGGCGCTCAGACGTTCTTCCGCCGCCATCATTTCCGCCGTGGCCCGCTCCTGCTGTTCTCGCATCTGCGCGGCCGTCTGCTCCAGCTCCCGACAGCGGGCGCTGGCTCTGGCGGCGGCCTCATCCTGCTCCTGCCGCTGTGCCTCCAGCACGGCGAGCTGCTGCCGCAGGGACGGCAGCTCCTCCGCCAGCCGGGTCTGCTCCGCCAGCTGACCGCGCAGCGTGTTGAGCGAATCGGTCTGTTGGCGAACGGTCTCCTGTGCCGCTTCGATCTGTGCGGCCTGCTCGGCGGTCTGCTGGCGGGCGTCGGTGAGCGCCTGCTGCGCCTCGTTCAGCTCCTGCTGCAGCTGCTGCCGTTCCACCTCCCACCGGGCGGTGATCTCATCAATATAGGTCAGCACGTCGGCCTTATTGAATCCCCCCAGAGCGGAGCGAAATATGCCCTGTTCCTCCATGATCGGTAACCACCTTTCCGTCAGGATCGCGGCATCTGCCGGAGCATCTGCCGATTCTCTACCTTATCATAATACGGGCGCGGTGCTCTGTCAAGAACCGGAAAATCGCGGCGCACACGTACCGGTCGGGTCATGCAGAAAAGTCCCCGGGTCCGCTGCCGGGCGGACGGTCTTCTGCTGCGGAGCGGTCATGACGGGGCGTTCCCCGCGCGGTGAAAAGCAAAAATGGAGCGGGCCTGTAAGCCGAGTTCTGTCGTGAACAGCCATCTATCTCGACCGACTGTTGCCAGTCGGCTCTAGCCGCCCGTTGAAGCACATCGGGCCAATGTATCGCTTCGGTCGGCGTTGCATCGGATAGGGTTTGCAGGGCCGCACCGTCTCCGGTGCGCCGGTGAGCTCTTACCTCGCCTTTCCACCCTTACCGCAGCGGGGCAGCGCCAAAGGCGCATTCAATGGCGACAGGCCAAAGCCCGCATAAGCGGCGGTATATCTCTGTTGCACTTTCCCTGGGGTCACCCCCGGCGGCCGTTAGCCGTTATCCTGCCCTGTGATGCTCGGACTTTCCTCACAGGATCGCTCCTGCGCGGCTGCTCAGCCCGCTCGCCCCGTTAGTTTACCGCAATCTGTCCCGTTTGTCAATCGGAAAAATTGTCGGCACGGGTATGCCGCGCGCCACGGCGTGGAATTTCCAGCCTTGACGGATGCGCGCATTTATGGTATCATCTGGTAAATTGTTAAACTGTATGAGGAGTGGAACGGATGGAACGAGAAAGACTGGGATCGAGGCTGGGGTTCATTCTGCTGTCGGCGGGGTGCGCCATCGGTTGCGGCAACGTATGGAAATTCCCCTGGATGTGCGGGCAGAACGGTGGCGGCAGCTTTGTGCTGGTGTATCTGATCTGTCTGCTGGTGCTGGGTCTGCCGGTGATGACGATGGAGTTTGCCGTAGGACGGGCGGCGCAGGCCAGCCCCGTGCGAATGTACTATCGGCTGGAAAAGCCCCGGCAGAAATGGCACATCCACGGCTATGCGGCGCTGGTGGGCAATGTTTGTCTGATGGCCTTCTACACGGTCGTGACCGGCTGGATGCTGCGGTATTTCGTGGGATTTGTCTCGGGGCAAAACCAGTCGCTGACCTTCGGCGGCATGATCACGAATCCCGGGCTGAACGTGGGCTATCTGGCGATTGTGGTGGTGCTGGGCTTCGGCATTCTCTGCTTCGGGCTGCAGAGCGGTCTGGAGCGGGTGACCAAGTACATGATGGTGGCGCTGCTGGTGCTGATGGTGGTGCTGGCGGTGCACAGCGGCACCCTCGGCGGCGCCAAAGAGGGGCTGTCCTTCTATCTGCTGCCGGATTTCGGCAAGCTGAACGGCGATGTGATCGTGAGCGCTATGAACCAGGCATTTTTCACCCTGAGTCTGGGCATCGGCTCCATGGCCATCTTCGGCAGCTACATCGGTAAGGAGCGTTCTCTGCTGGGAGAGTCCGTCAACGTGATCCTGCTGGACACGTTTGTGGCACTGGTGGCCGGTTTGATCCTGTTCCCGGCGTGTTTCACCTACGATCTGGAGGTGGGCGCCGGTCCCGAGCTGCTGTTCACCACCATGACGCGGGTATTCAACGAAATGCAGGGCGGCCGTTGGTGGGGCGCGCTGTTCTTCCTCTTTATGGTGTTTGCTGCCATGTCCACGGTGCTGGCGGTGTTCGAGAATATCCTCGCCTGTGTGCGGGAGATGACCGGCTGGAGCCGCCCGGTGGGCTGCCTTGTTTGCGCCGCCGGTATTTTCCTGCTGTCGCTGACCACGGCGCTGGGATATAGCACCCTCTCCGGTTTCCGGCCCTTTGCGGAGGGCAGCGCCTTCCTGGATCTGTGGGATTTCATCGTCAGCAACAATCTGCTGCCGCTGGGGTCGCTGGTCATCGCTCTGTTCTGCTGCAACCGGCGGTTCGGCTGGGGCTGGGACAGCTTTATGGCGGAGGCCAACGAGGGTAAGGGTCTCAAGGTGAAAAGCTGGATGAAGCCGGTATTTGCCTATGTGGTGCCGGTGGTGGTGCTGGGGCTGTATGTCTACGGCTTGGCCACGTTTAACTGGAAGTGACATCCATGAAGAAGCGGGAGAATCAGCGGAAAAGACAATCCCGTCCGGCCGGCTGGGGCAGGGCGGTCGCCCGCCGCCTGTGCGGCGTGGCCTGTTTGCTGCTGCTCGTCTGGTCGCTGCTGCCGCTCGAGAACGGCATCGTCCACATCGGCGTGGTGCTGCCGGCGATTTGCAGCGCCGTCGGAGCGCTGTGGGGCTTCGGTGTGCTGCGGACAAAAGGCGGAAAGAGGAAAGGATGGCGACGGTGGATGACGG
>CAKUAQ010000074.1 GCA_934636435.1 uncultured Eubacteriales bacterium | reverse complement strand
GCATCGGTGGATGTGAGCCATGGGGACTTTACCGAATGGCCCATTGCCGCCGGGTGTAACGGGGCGGTGCAGCGCATATTTAAGCAGAGGTACGAATCTCCTTTCCGGGATATCAACCGGCTGAGCATCGGAACGGATGGGTATTCTCCGTGGACCTTTACCTTCTGGGGTAAGAAACCGCCGGAGATTTCGTTGCGGCCGGAGCTGCAAAAGACGGGGACGGTCCGTTCGGAGCGTGGAATCCCGTTCCGGTGGAACGGTGTCAAGCGCAACATTGCGTTTACCTCCCTTTGGAGCAGCTGGCCGTCCGAGGTTGAATTTCCGATACGGACATCGGCGGAGGCGATCCATTTTCTGGTCGCCGGAAGCACCAATCCGATGCAGTGCGGCATAGCCAACGCAGAGCTGGTGATACAGTATGCTTCCGGAAAAACGGAAAGCATCGACCTGGTCCATCCGGAAAACTTCTGGTCCCTTTGCGGTTATGACGGGGCGGGGATGGTAGCGGATCAAAGCGGGGTCAATGATTATAGCTATGAAACGGATGCATTCTGCCTGCCGGAAGATCCGCCGGAGCAGATTCGTTTGGGGGATAACTGCCGGGCATGTGTCGTCAGCTGGCGGCTGCTGCCGGAACCGGTGGAAAGCATCACGCTGCGCACCTTGTCCCAGGAAGTGATCGTCGGTCTTTGCGCCATCACGCTGCAAAACAAAAAAATACAATAACTGTGTCAGCCGAGGGGGCTCCCGATTCGGATTGGACATAGGGAATGGGTGGAATTATGAACAGAGAACAGTGGATCAAGAACCTGTCAACGCCTGCCGGTCCGGTGGATATGATTCTGGATACAGACGCATTCAATGAGGTGGACGACCAGTTTGCCATCTCCTATATGCTGCGCTCTCCGGAGCTGCACCCGGTTGCCATCAATGCGGCACCGTTTTTCAATACCAAGAGTACCGGTCCGGAGGACGGTATGGAAAAGAGCTACGATGAGATCCTGCACGTGCTTGAGCTGGCCGGACGTGCTGATTTGAAAGGTATTGTCTACAAAGGCAGCCGGGAGTATCTGAAGGACGAAAAAACGCCGGTCGCATCTCCGGCTGCGGAGAATATCTGCCGTCTGGCAAGCCGGTATTCGCCGGAAAATCCGCTGTATGTGGTGGCAATTGCCGCCATCACCAACGTGGCGTCGGCTCTGCTGATGAAACCGGAGATCAAGGAGAATATCGTGGTCGTGTGGCTGGGGGGACACTCCTGGGAGATCGGCGATCCGACGGAATTCAATATGAAGCAGGATATTGCCGGCGCACGGGTGGTGATGGGCTGCGGGGTGCCGTTTGTACAGCTCCCCTGCAACGGCGTGGTGAGTGAATTCCGCATCAGCAAGCCCGAGCTGGAGTATTGGCTGTACGATAAAAACCCGCTGGCGGATTATCTTGCCCGGTATGCGGTGTCGGATACGGATGCCTATGCCGCCGGAAAGCCGTGGTCACGACCCATTTGGGATGTGACGGCGGTGGCATGGCTGTTGAACAAAAACGGTCGCTTTATGGGCACGCGCATTGAAAAGACTCGGCTGCCCGGCTATGACCGGAGTTATCATCCTGTGGATAACGATGCTGTGATGAGTTATGTGATCTACATTGCCCGGGATGCGTTGATGAAAGATTTGATTGACAAGCTGGTTGGGAACGACGGCTTTTAATGGGATGTACCATGGGATCGGTCGAATACACGGACAGGTTGATTTCGCACACCGTCGAGCACTGGCGCGATTCAATGCGTTGGTTAAAAACGGAGATATCCCATGTCGGTTTAGCTGAATTTCATGTATGGTAGCAATTGCTGCCGTTGCTTCTTGATAAGCATTGTGGTATAGTTGCGTCGGAAGAACCGCTCTTTGTGTGTAGAAAAATGTATTTTCCGGTGAAACCATTAGACATAAATGCTTGAGCGGTTTTTACTTTTGTTTTTCTGTACAATACAAATTGGAGGTAAAGACTTATGGCTGTTCTGGAAAAATACGAATGGTCGGATCTGTGGTGTGAAGACGCCAATGAAGCCGGTGAACGCATTCTGCTGATGGGCGATTCGATCACAAGGGGCTATTATGACTTTGTTAAGGAGAATTTCGCCGGAACCTATCATGTGGATAAGCTGGCCACCTCTGCGGCGACGGATAATCCGGCGCTGGCGATGCAGTTGGATTGCTTTTTGCAGCAATTCGATTATACGCTGATCCATCTGAGCAATGGGCTGCATGGGGCGCATATCGGTATCGACGACTATACAGCGGGCATGGAGCAGCTCATTCTCCATATCCGGCAGGCGGCGCCCCGGACAAAGCTGGTGCTGGCGCTGCTGACGCCGGTGATGGAGGAGGGCACTCTGGATGTGCCGGCGGCATTCAACCGGGCGGTGGAGCAGCGAAACGATGCGCTCCGGGCGTTGGCGGAAAAATATGCGCTGCTCCTGGACGATCTGTATGCCGCTGCCAAAGACAAGCCGGATATCCGCTTGACAGATGGGTTCCATTACGAGCCGGAGGGATATCGGCTGCTCGCCGGAGTGGTGACGGAGCAGCTCCGTCAGGCGCTCGGATGACTGGCTAACCTATTGAAAAGGCGTGCAGGGCTATATATGAAGATTCAATATTTGGGTACGGCGGCGGCAGACCGATCGCCGGCGGAACCGTTTATCCTACCGGGCAGCTGCGGATGATCCGCGCCTACGGGGATGCGTTCAATATCCGGGATAGGGGCGGCTGGCCTGCGTGGGCGGTACGGTGAAGTATGGGAAGATTCTGCGGGCTCTGAACCGAACGGAACGAACTTCAAGGTTGTTTTCACCGAGGAGGATCGGCGGCTGTTTCTGGATCTTTTGAAAATACGACGTGAGATCGACCGGTGCTCTTTGCGTTGCTTTGGAGGGGCGGCTGGGCGTATCTTTGTCGGATTTCGAAATGGATTATGAGCTGACCTCTTTCAGCCGTGTGCATGAAATACGTACTCGTTTGGTGTCGCCATGGAGGGATTTTGTGGGGTTTATTAACTCGTTTGTGGGTGCAATATTCGGGGATAAGGTCGTATCTATCGTCCGAAAGATCGGCGTCCGACCGGATGAAATTGTTGCATTTCGGAAAGTGATGATGGCAGATTACATTTTATGACAACAAAAGGGAGAAAGAAATCGTTATGGGAAAAAACCGTCATAAGGCGCTGAAGATCGGCGCAGTTTGCGTATCATTTTACTTCTTCAATTATGTTTTACGAAATGTGCTGAGTGTCGCAACCCCTAATATGATCAGGGAGAGCTTTTTCTCGACAGAGTACATCGGAGCATTGTCCTCGGTTTACTTTATATTCTACGCCGTCGGTCAGTTTATCAATGGGTTTATCTGCGATCGTATTCATTATAAGGTGACGCTGACCGTCGGCATGGAGACCAGCTGCTTGTGCCTGTTTCTGGTGCCGCTTGCGGAAAACCGGGTGCTGCACTTTGTCTGTTTTGCTGTGATGGGCTATTGCCTGTCTATGATACGGGGGACGCTGACCAAGGTGTCCGCCGAGAATACCGAGGTACAGTATGCCAGGCTCATCTGCGCCGGTTTCAGTGCGGCGTGCTATGTGGGGCCTCTGGGCGCCAGCCTGTTGTCCATATTTTTGCCTTGGCGATGGGTGTTTACCGTCTCTTCGGTCGTGGGAGCAATTGCGGCTGCAGTGGATATTCTGCTACTGTCGGTCTTTGAAAGAAAGGGCTACCTCGTCTTTGCTCCGGCGCCTAAGAGAGGGCTGCGGGCGGTTGCCGATGTTTTCCGCCTCAAGGATTACTGGATCTTTGCGTTTGTCAGCTCTATGGGCGAGATCATCGGCACGGCGGTGAATTTCTGGATCCCGACCTATATGACGGAGCATCTGGGGATGGCGTCGGAGACCGCCTATTCGCTATATTCGGTGATCGCCTTTACCGGGCTTTTTGCTCCATTTATCACTTTGCTGATCTATCGGAAAGCGATACACAGCGGAAAGGGCATTGCGGCACTGATGTATGCAGTGTCCATGCTGGCTTTTGCCGGTATGCTGCTCTCGCGGAATCCGTATGTCAATGCGGCGCTGCTGCTCATTGCCAAGTTGTCCGCCGCGTGCGCGGCCGGTGTGGTGTGGAGCATTTATATTCCGGAGCTGTCCGGCAGCGGCATTGTCGCCAGTGCCAACGGGGTGCTGGATTCCATGGGCTACGCACTGGCGTCTGTGTCCAGTCTGGCTTTTTCCGCATCCATTGGCCGAATCGGTTGGGGCGGTCTGGTTGGTGTGTGGAGCGGGATTATGCTGACAGCCAGTGTGGTGGTGGCCGTTTCGATGCGAAAGAAACCTGTGAAAAATACAACCGTGTAAGCCGGAAAACCAAAGGAGTTGTTGACTATGAATATTATAGAGAATCTGAACTTTATCGGACAGGATGAGCGTGTGCGGAAATTTCTGCTGCCGGTACGGGTGGTGCAGACCACCGGCGGGGTCGCGGATGCGGAAAAACTGCTGGAGAGGAAATCCCTGCAGATCGGTCATGACGAGAAGACCCGCACAATTCTGGAAAACGGCAGCAGCGGCGAAAATGCCTCGGTCCTGCTGGACTTTGGCATTGAAATGAACGGCGGTGTCCGGCTGATGATCGCCGATACCAAATGCGGCGGTTATGCGCAGGTACGGATCACCTTTGGCGAATCGGCGGCCGAGGCCGACAGCCGGATCGGCGAGAAAAACGCCGGAAACGACCATGCGGCACGACGGTTCACCGTACCGGTGCAGCCCCTCAGCGATCAGGAGTGGGGACAAACCGGTTTCCGCTTTGTAAAGATCGAGCTTTTAAGCAAAAATGCCCGAGTGGAGTTCAAATCCATTTTGGCAGTGTTTGTGTATCGTGAGTATGAATATAAGGGTGGATTTTCGTGCAGCGACGAGACGCTCAATCGAATCTACGATACGGCGGTATATACCTGCCATCTCAATATGCAGAATATGGTGTGGGATGGCATCAAGCGGGACCGTCTGGTTTGGATCGGCGATATGATGCCGGAGACCATGACCATCCGGGATGTATTTGGCTGTGTGCCATTGGTGGAGCAGAGTCTGGAATTTGTGCGGGATCAGACACCGCTACCCGGCTGGATGTGCGGTGGGTTTCATTCCTATTCCATGTGGTGGGTCATTATCCTGTGGGATTGGTATATGGCCAGCGGCAGTGCGGAATTTTTGGAGCGCAACCGTACCTATGCGCTGGAACTGCTGAAAAATCTCTGCGATTTAGTTGCCGAGGACGGCAGTGATCGGGTGACGTTCTATTTCTTCGATTGGCCGACCTATCAGACCCCGGCGGCAGTGAGCGGAGTACGGACGCTGCTGAAAATGGCCCTCAGCTGCGGTGTGACCTTGTGCGAGTATTACGGGGAGCAGTTGCTTGCGGCACGGTGCAGCCAATGCAGAGAAACGCTGGAGCTGAAGCAGGATGACGACTACGGATATAAACAGGTGGCGGCGTTTCTGGCACTGTCCGGCTCATTGGATGCCGAAAGCGCCGGAAAGCGCATTGTCGAGGGCGGCACCTGTGGCTTTTCCACGTTCCTGCTTTATTTTATGCTGCATATCGCAGCGGAAAGCGGTCGCAGCAAAGAGGCGCTGAAACTGCTGAAGGAGTATTACGGCGGAATGCTGCGGTGCGGTGCCACGTCCTTCTGGGAGGATTTCAGCACCGACTGGCTCAAAGCGGACGACACGGTGACGGAGCTGCCGCAGACCGGTCGGCATGATATCCACGGCGACTGCGGAGCGTTCTGCTATAAGGGCTTTCGGCATAGCCTGTGTCATGGCTGGGCGGCCGGTGCGGTTCCGTATATCACCGAGCATATTCTGGGCGTAACCATTCTGGAACCGGGCTGTAAAAAGCTGAAGATCCATCCGCAACTGGCGGGATTGGAATGGGCGCACGGCACGTTCCCGACGCCCTTTGGTGCGGTGGAGATCGATCACCGGAGTCGGCCGGATGGAACCATTATCAGCAAAATACAGGCTCCCGAGGGCGTCGAGATCGAGCTGCTCGGTGCATTGAGAGGTTGAGGAACGGATGAAAATACTGAATTTCGGCTCCTGTAATATCGACTATGTGTACAAGCTGGAGCGGTTTGTGTCTGCGGGTGAAACCGTCTCCGCCAAAGAGCTTTCGGAGCACGCCGGCGGTAAGGGGTTGAATCAGTCCATTGCTGCCGGACGGGCAGGCGGCGAGGTGTATCACGCCGGTAATATCGGCAGCGACGGACTTTCGCTGAAAAAGCTGCTGGAGGATAACGGCATACATACAGAATATCTGCATATAGCATCGGAGAGAACCGGTCACGCCATCATTCAGCTGGATAAAAAGGGCGAAAACTGCATCATCGTGTATTCCGGCGCGAATGGCTTGCTGAATGAACGGCAGATTGATGAGATCCTTGCGAATTTTTCAGCGGGGGATATCTGTATGCTGCAAAACGAGACCCCGTGCACATCGTATGTGATCGAAGCGGCTCACAAAGCAGGATTGCGGGTGATCTGGAATCCGTCGCCCATGAACGAGGCCGTGGACCGGGACAAAATGGCGCTGTGCAGCTGTGTGCTCATCAATCAGACCGAAGGGCAATATTTGACAGGAAAAAGCACACCGGGCGAAATCATTCGGCGCTTTGCGGCTCTGTATCCGCAGACGGAGCTGGTTCTGACTCTCGGCAGCTCCGGCAGCATTTACAGCGGCGGCGGGCGGCAGATTCGTCAGGCGGCGTTCCGTGCCGAGCCGGTGGACACCACCGGCGCCGGCGATACCTTCACCGGGTATTTTGCCGCCTGCCTCAGCAAGGGAGAGACGATCGAGGAGGCGCTGCGTGTCGCATCGGCTGCTGCGGCGGTCTCCACCGAGCAGCTGGGCGCCGCCAATTCCATACCGACGGTCGCCCGGGTCAATGAACGCCTGCGTAC
>CAKUAQ010000073.1 GCA_934636435.1 uncultured Eubacteriales bacterium | reverse complement strand
CGAGGTCGTGGACGCTTATCAAAAACAGATGGATTATCTGGTGGAGCTGCTGGTCAATGCAGATAATGCCATTGACACGGCGCACGCGGATCTGTGTCCGCTGCCCTTTGAATCGTGCATGGTGGACGATTGTATCAGTCGTGGGGTGCCGCTGCAACAGGGTGGTGCTCACTATAACTTTACCGGACCGCAAGGTTTCGGCGTGGCGAATGTGGCGGATGCACTGTATGCCATCCGGGAACTGGTATTTGTGCAGCATAGAGCCACACTGGCGGACTTCCGTGAGGCAATGGATCACAATTTTGGTGTCGGCTGTGTGGACCCGGCAGACGTAGCGCGGGTAACGGAAGAAATCGTCCGCGCGCTTGCCGATGGCGGTCAGCCGGTCACCGAGGCGGTGGTAGCGCAGGTTGCTTCCATGGTGCAGTCCAATACAGCGCCGGAGGTTGACCGGGAGCGGTATGCACAGCTACGTGAGTGGATCGAAGCCCTGCCGAAATTCGGTAACGATGAGCCGGAGGTAGACGCTTTGGCGCGCCGTGCGGCGTATACCTACACGAGATCGGTGGAGAAGCACCGCAACCCACGCGGCGGACAGTATCAGGCCGGCCTGTATCCGGTGTCAGCCAATGTGCCGCTGGGCGCTCAGACCGGAGCTACTCCGGACGGCCGTTTGGCACATACACCGGTGGCGGACGGCGTTTCTCCGTCGGCAGGTAAGGATACCCATGGCCCCACAGCGGCGGCATCCTCTGTGGCCAGACTCGACCACTTTGTTGCCTCCAACGGAACGTTATATAATATGAAATTCCACCCGTCGGCGTTGGCCGGCCGGGCCGGACTGGAGAATTTTGCAGCGCTGGTGCGCACCTACTTTGATAAGAAGGGCAGCCATATGCAGTTTAATGTGGTGAGCCGGGAGACGCTGCTGGACGCTCAGGCCCATCCGGAGAAATATAAGTCTCTGGTGGTGCGGGTTGCCGGCTACAGTGCTTTGTTCACCACTCTGTCGCGCTCTCTGCAGGATGACATCATCCGCCGCACGGAGCAGGCGGGCTTCTGAGGTGGCGGTAATGGAACAAAGCTATCTCAATGTGCGAGGACGCGTGGCGGATATACAGCGCTATTCCATCCATGACGGTCCCGGAATACGAACGATCGTATTCCTTAAGGGCTGTCACTTCCGCTGCCGCTGGTGCTGCAATCCGGAGATGCAGGAATATGGCATTGAAACCATGACCGTCAACGGCGTGCCTAAGACGGTCGGTCGGGATATGACGGTGGCAGAGGTCATGCGGGAGGTCGTGAAGGACCGGGATTATTACCGGAATTCCGGCGGCGGTATGACCCTCTCGGGCGGTGAATGTCTCAGTCAGCCGGAGTTTGCCGTGGCATTGCTGCAGGCGGCAAAGGCGGAGGGGCTGAACACCGCCATCGAGACCACGGCGTTCGCCTCCTACGATGAGGTGATCGCCCGGGTGCTGCCGAATCTGGATACCTGCCTTATGGATATCAAGCACATGGATGCAGAAAAGCATAAGGCGTATACCGGTCAGAGCAACGCGCTGTGCTTGGAGAATGCGGTAAAGATCGCCGCCAACGCCAAGCGGCTGATTATTCGGGTGCCCACCATTCCGGGATTCAACGATACCCCGGAGGAGATCGGAGCGATTGCACGGTTTGCAGCGTCATTACCGGGGGTCGAGGAATTGCACCTGTTGCCGTATCATCGCCTGGGGCAAGATAAATATCGGTGGCTGGATCGGGAATACACGTTGCCGGATATTCGCCCGCCGGAGAATGAGCATATGTCGGAACTGTTGCGCGTTGTGCAGCGCACCGGTCTGCACTGCCAGATCGGCGGTTGACGATATTTTAGTGTGAGGAGTTGGCTACATGAAATTGTATACTCGTGCCGGGGATACCGGACGTGCCAGCACCTTGACAAGACAGAATATTTCAAAGGACAGCCCGGTGTTCGCCGTGCTGGGGACCCTGGATGAGCTGACCAGCGCCATCGGCGCTGCAAAGTTGCAAGCCCCGCAGTTGAAAGCGGTGCTGGAGCAGATCCAGCAGGAGCTGTTGGCGGTATGCGGTGAGTTGGCAGGAAGCAAAAAGTTTGCCGCACCGGAGCAGGTGGCGAGGCTGGAAAAAGCCATCGACGCCGCCACGGAGCAGACGCCGGAGTTTTCCGGCTTTGTGTTGCCGGGGGCGACCCCGGGCGGTGCGGCGCTGGATGTAGCGCGCACGATCGCCCGGCGGGCGGAGCGGTGTGCGGTACATGCCTCCCAGACCGGCGGTATCACCCGGGATATGTTGGCGTGGCTTAATCGCCTCTCCGATTTGCTGTATGCGCTGGCGCGTCTGTGTGATCATCAGGCGGATGTCTCTGCTGCAGCGTCGTCGATAGCGACTGTCCCGGCGGCTCCGGTTGCGGCGGAGGGCTTCTGCGACGAGGCACTGGAGCTGTGCCGGGCGGTGCGGCGGTATGCTGCCGCACAGGGGGTACGGGTCGTGACAGCGGTGTGCGATGCCGGCGGAAATCCGCTGGTGCTGCTGCGGGCGGATGATGCATTCATCGCCAGCGTGGACATCGCCGCCAACAAGGCGTTTACGGCGGTCTCGCTGAAAATGTCCACCGAAGAGCTGGGACGGTTGGCGCAGCCGGGCGGCTCTCTCTATGGGATACAGCACACGAACGGCGGGCGCATCGTGATATTCGGCGGCGGTGTGCCGCTGGTGCGCCGCGGTCAGATTGTCGGAGGATTCGGTGTCAGCGGCGGCACAGCAACCCAAGACACCGCATTCGGTCAATACGCAAAGGATTATTTTGAAAAGGAGATGGGATCCATTGGCAGTTGAAATTACTGAAGCCCAAATCGGTAAGATCGTAGAGCAGGTGCTGAAGAATATGCCCGGTGCCGCGGTCGCTACCGAGGCTGCCAAGCCGGACTGGGACGGGACTCAGTACCATGGCCGCACCTTTACCGGTATTTTTACCGATATGAACGTGGCCATCGAGGCAACGCAGGAGGGCTATAAAAAGCTGCACGATATGACGGTGGCGCAGCGGGAGAAGATCATCACGGAGATTCGCCGCCTGACCCGGGCAGAAGCGCACATTATGGCAGAGCTGGGTGTAGCGGAGACCGGTATGGGACGGGTTGAGCACAAAACGGCCAAGCACATCCTGGTGGCGGATAAGACCCCCGGCACCGAGGATATTTGTCCCACGGTGCGCACCGGGGACAACGGCTTGACGCTGGTGGAGATGGCTCCCTTCGGTCTGGTGGGCAGCATCACCCCCAGCACCAACCCCAGCGAAACGGTTATCTGCAACAGCATCGGCATGATTGCCGCCGGTAACGGGGTGGTATTCAATCCCCACCCCCACGCCATCGCCACCTCAAACTATGCGGTGGATCTGGTGAACCGCGCCTCTAAAGCGGCGGGCGGCCCCGAGGTGCTGGTTTGCTCTATGGCGAAGCCTACGATGGAGAGCGCGGCGATTATGCAGTCGCATCCGCTGATTCGTCTGCTGGTTTGCACCGGCGGCCCCGGTGTTGTAAAGGCGGTGCTGTCCTCCGGTAAGAAGGCCATCGGCGCCGGCGCGGGCAACCCCCCGGTGATCGTAGACGACACAGCGGACATTCCGAAGGCCGGCAAGGACATCATTGACGGCTGCTCCTTTGATAACAATCTGCCTTGCATTGCGGAGAAGGAAGTTTTCGCTTTTGATAACATTGCCGATGAGCTGATACACTATATGCGTCAGAACGGCGCCTATATGCTCAGCCGGGAGCAGATGGATGCACTGGAGAAGATCGTGTTGGTGGAGCAGACCGGCAAGGACGGCAAGACCCGCAAGGTGATCAATCGTAAGTGCGTGGGTCGGGACGCAGCCGTGCTGATGGATAAGATCGGCATCAAGGTGGACAGCAGTGTCCGCTGCCTGATCTGCGAGGCGGAATTCAACCATCCCTTCGTTCAGACCGAGTTGATGATGCCGATTCTGCCCATCGTGCGGGTGCACGACATCGATGAGGCCATTGATCTGGCGGTCAAAGCAGAGCATGGCTGCCGTCACACCGCCCATATGCATTCCAAGAATGTGGATCATCTGACTCGGTTTGCCCGGGCGGTGGAGACCACCATTTTCGTCAAGAATGCGCCGTCTTACGCCGGTATCGGTTTTGGCGGTGAAGGACATACCACCTTTACCATTGCCGGACCAACGGGTGAGGGGATCACCTCCGCTCGCAGTTTCACACGGCAGCGGCGGTGTGTGATGGCCGACAGTTTCCATATCATCTGACAGGAGGAATCATCTATGCAATTGAGCGAAAGTCAAGTCGCCAATATCGTGCGCGATGTGCTGGCGCAGATGGGTGGCGCACCGGCATCGGCGGCTCCGGCGGGGGATATTCCCAAGACCGCCAAGGTCGCTATGCTGACCGCTCCCAAGACCATCGAGGTAAAGGAATATCCGATTCCGCCTGTGGGGGATAACGATATTCTGGTGAAGGTGGAGGGCGCCGGTGTTTGCGGCACCGATGTCCACGAGTGGAAGGGCGATCCCTTCGGCCTGGCGCCGGTGGTGCTGGGTCACGAAGGCACCGGCGAGATTCTGGCCATGGGCAAGAATGTCCACTGCGATACCGCCGGCAAGCCGCTGAAGGTGGGGGATAAGATCGTCACCTCCGTTATCAGCTGCGGCGAGTGCGGTATCTGCCGGATGCACCCCGACCACACCAATCTGTGTGATAAGCAGGGCATCTTCGGGCTGATTTCCGACAGCCCCGAGAAGCATCTGAACGGCTGGTTTGCCACTCACCTGATGATCAGCGCTCCCGGAGCTACCTATTTCCGGGTAAACGATCTGGATTTGCAGGAGCGGATGCTGCTGGAGCTGTCCACCGTGTGTGTACACGCCTACAATCGGGCGAACAGCACCGGTCTCATGAACTTCAATACCAAGGTCCTGGTGCAGGGCTGCGGCCCCGTTGGTTTGGTGCAGATCTGCGTGCTGCGTGCCGCCGGAATCAACCACATCATCGCCGTGGACGGCAACGCCAAGCGGCTGGAGGTGGCGAAACGCATGGGCGCCAAGACGTTTGTGAATTTCCACGATGCCAAGACGCTGGAGGATCGGGTCAAGCTGGTCAAGGATGTGACCGACGGCATGGGTGCCGATTTCGTGTTCCAGTGCACCGGCGCTCCGCCGGCAGCTTCCGATGCATACAGCTATGTGCGCCGGGGCGGCGGCTTCTGCGAGATGGGCTTCTTCGTCAACAATGGAGAATTCTCCATCAACCCGCACTTCGCTATGTGCAATAAGGAAATCAATCTGGTCGGCTCCTGGGATTACAGTGCGCAGGATTATCCCACCGCGATTGCTTTCCTGCGGCAGGCGCGCGAGATGAACATTCCGATCAAGGAGCTAATCACCCACAACTTCCCGCTGGATCAGATGAACAGAGCGATGGAGGTCAATGTGGCGCAAGAGGGTATTAAGATCTGCTACATGGCCGAGTGAGACCGTATCACACAGGAAAGTTGAGGAAAGGATATGGCAAAAGCACTTGGCCTGTTAGAGGTGTTCGGTTTTACAACGGCGGTGGTTATCGGAGATCTGGTTGCGAAAACGGCCGATGTCACCATCGTGGCTCTGGACAAGAATAAACCCGCCAATGGGGATGCGGCAGAGGTTCCTCTGTTGATGACCATTAAGTTTGAGGGTGATGTGGCGGCTGTGGAACAGGCAATGGATGCCGGTGTAGCCGAGGCAAAACGCCGCAACTTACTGGTCAGCTATGACATCATTTCCCGGCAGGCGGAGGATACCCTGAAAATGGCTCGGATCAACGCCACCGGCAAAGATAAACTGCGTGGTTAAAAATCCGACAAATTCCGGTGAAACAGGGCTGATTCCCTGTTGAAATAATTCGTAAAATACGATATACTGTACATCAAGCGAAAAGGAGATTGAATCATTATGATGGAAGCATTAGGAATGGTTGAGACCCGTGGTCTGGTTGCGGCGATCGAAGCGGCGGATGCTATGGTGAAAGCGGCGAACGTGACGCTGATCGGCTCCGAGAAGATCGGTTCCGGTTTGGTGAGCATTCACGTGCGGGGCGATGTGGGCGCCGTGAAAGCGGCGGTCGAGGCCGGCGGCGCTGCGGCGTCCCGTCTGGGCGAAGTCATCGCCACCCATGTGATCCCCCGTCCCCACGCCGATGTAGAGAAGCTGCTGCCCACGCTGAAATAAGTCAGCACTGCGACAGGAAAGGTTCGGTAGACAGATGGAACAACCGAAAGAACCCAAAGCCATCGCATTGCTGGAGGTGCAGGCTATGGTGGCGGCGATCGCCGGGGCGGACGCCATGCTGAAGGCAGCCAACGTGCGGCTGATCCATACGGAAAAGCGGCTGGGCGGTCGCCTGGTCACGGTCGTGGTGGATGGTACTGTCTCGGATGTAACGGCGGCGGCTGAGGCCGGTCGTGCGGCGGCCGCTCAGGTGGGGAAAGTAAAACTATGCGAAGTGATTGCAAATCCTCATCCGGAAATTACCAAGTTTTTGTACGTAGGCTGATACAGCCTCGTACTCTGCAAGGCTATTCTAACATTCAGAATAAAGGAGAGTCATTATGATGGAAGCATTAGGAATGGTTGAGACCCGTGGTCTGGTTGCGGCGATTGAAGCGGCAGATGCTATGGTGAAAGCGGCGAACGTGACGCTGATCGGCTCCGAGAAGATCGGCTCCGGTTTGGTGAGCATTCATGTGCGGGGCGATGTGGGTGCTGTGAAAGCAGCGGTCGAGGCCGGTGGCGCTGCGGCGTCCCGTCTGGGCGAAGTCATCGCCACCCATGTGATCCCCCGTCCCCACGCCGATGTGGAGAAGCTGTTGCCCGTCCTGAAATAAGGATTGACATAAAAACCGTCTATTTTATTAAGGAGGTATTCTCGTGATGGAAGCATTAGGAATGGTTGAGACCCGTGGTCTGGTTGCGGCGATCGAAGCGGCGGATGCTATGGTGAAAGCGGCGAACGTGACGCTGATCGGCTCCGAGAAGATCGGTTCCGGTTTGGTGAGCATTCACGTGCGGGGCGATGTGGGCGC
>CAKUAQ010000072.1 GCA_934636435.1 uncultured Eubacteriales bacterium | reverse complement strand
CCATGTGATCCCCCGTCCCCACGCCGATGTGGAGAAGCTGTTGCCCACGCTGAAGTAAATAGCTGTTACAAACCGGGGCATCCGTTCCCACCGCGCCGCAACAGCGGCGCGGTGGGGGATGCGGGTGAAACGGCATACCGTAAAGCAGCGGAATATTGTAACACAGATTCCTTTGCTTTATGCTATGCGGATATCAAGAGTTAAGGAGTGTTCATTATGGCATTGGATTCTTCCGTAATTACAGCAGCGGTACGCTCCGCTTTGGAAAAGCAGGGTGTGCGCGTAGTACCGGAGACGGACGATCTGATTCCGGTAGGCGTATCCAATCGGCACATTCATTTGACTGCCGCCGACGTGGAAATTTTGTTCGGTAAGGGGTATGAATTACAGCCGATGAAGGAGCTTTCCCAGCCCGGTCAGTACGCCTGCAAGGAGCAGCTGACGCTGGTGGGGCCGTCCATGCGCGCCATCGAGAAAGTACGGGTGCTTGGCCCGGTCCGTAAGGCGACGCAGGTGGAGATCTCTCGCACGGATTCCTATACGCTGAAAGTTAAAGCTCCGGTGCGGGAGTCCGGTAAGATCACCGGTTCTGCTCCCATTACGATCGTCGGGCCGAAAGGCGTTATCAGCATCGAAGAGGGCTGCATTATTGCCAACCGGCACATTCATATGAGCCCGGAGGATGGCAGACATTTCGGTGTTGCGGACGGCGAGTATGTGGATGTGGAAGTGGATGCCGGTGAACGGCGCACCCGGTGGTATGATGTGCAGGTGCGGGTACATCCGGATTTCCGGCTGGAAATGCATGTGGATACGGATGATGCCAACGCGGTGGGGCTGCCCTGCGGCGGAAAGGTACGTTTGATTAAGCGCTGACGGATCGGTACATAGAAAGGCGGATTGAGCGATGCTAATGGGCAAGGTGGTCGGACATATTGTGTCCACCCGGAAAAACGATAAATTGGTCGGCTCCAAAATTTTGGAGATTCGGCTGATCGAGAACACCGTGGAGACGGATAAATTTCTTGTGGCCATCGACAGTGTAGGGGCCGGCATCGGTGAACAGGTGCTGATCACTACCGGCAGCGGCGCCCGGTTGGCGCTGGATAATACAGCTGCGCCCACGGATGCGGTAATCGTCGGTATTGTGGATGAAAATGTCAACTGAGAATGAGGGACAGAAAATGACTCTGGAAGAACTCAAAAAGGTAATGACCGATGCGGGCATCGTCGGTGCGGGTGGCGCAGGATTTCCGACAGCGGTAAAGCTGGCGGAGAATGCCGATACACTGATGATCAATGCGGCCGAATGTGAGCCACTGCTCTATTCGGATTACACGCTGATGAAGCGGCACTTGGACGATGTTGCAGCCGGCGCAGAATATGTGCTGGAGGCGACCGGAATTCGGCAATCTTTGCTGGGAGTCAAGCAGCATACAGCTGAACGGCTCGGTCTGCTCGATGGGCAAAAACTCTCAGCACACGTCTCGGTCAAGTGTCTGCCGAACGTGTATCCCATGGGCGATGAAGTGATCCTGATTTATCAGGCGCTGGGGCGAATCGTTCCCCCCGGACAGTTGCCACTGACGGTCGGCGTGATCGTAATGAATGCCGAGACGCTTTACAATGTGTGCCACGCCGTCCGAGAGGGCACCCCGGTGATGCACAAGTGGATCACCGTCAACGGCAAGGTGGCGCATCCTTTTGTCACGGTCGTACCGGTCGGTACGCCGGTACGGGAACTGATGAGCCGCTATGGCTTTTCCGTGCCGGAGGACTGCGTGATGATTGACGGCGGTCCGGCCATGGGTCCCATCATCGACCCGGAAAAGGCAGTTATCACAAAAACCACTAAAGGTTTACTGATCCTTCCCAAGATTGCTCCTGCCATACGCAGCAAACTGGCCAATAACCGCACCGTCATGACCCACGCCTCAGCCAATTGCTGCCAGTGCAGTATTTGCTCGGATATGTGTCCCCGCGCGCTCATCGGTTATCCGCTGCGCCCTCATCGGATCGTGCGGAATTCGTTGCCTATGATTGAGGAGAATCCGGAGAACTTTTTGGAGGCTTCGGTCTGTTGCGGCTGCGGCGTATGTGAATTGACCGCTTGCTGTCAGGGTATCAGTCCGCGCCGGGTGTACCAACAGGTAAAGGGTATCTTGGCGAAGAACAAGCTGCGCTATCAGTACAAAGGGGAGACGTTGACTCCCGATCCGGACCGGGAGTATCGGATGCTCCCCAGCGAACGTTTCATGCAACGCATCGGAGTAGCGGAGTTTGACACCGGGATCCCGGAGTTTGTCGCAGAAGAGTACAAACCTACGATGATCCGGTTGCCGCTGCGTCAGCACGTGGGCGCTCCGGCAACGGCGCAGGTTGCAGTGGGCGATACCGTTTCCGTCGGTCAATGTGTGGCGATGGCAAGCGGACTGATTTCGGCGAACATTCATTCATCTGTGAATGGGGTTGTTGAATCGGTTTCCGCATCGGACATCATTATCCGTGTCAAGGGCTAAGCCTGTACAGGATTGAGAAAGGCTGGAATGTACGATGATTTATGCTGTTGGTGTTTTGGAACTGAAGAGTATCCCTGTGGGTGTGGAGGCTTGTGACGATGCGCTGAAAGCCTCCGGTGTGCGGTTGATCTCCGCGCATCCGTCATGTCCGGGAAAATACGAGATTCTGCTGACCGGTTCGATCTCAGACGTGCAGACGGCTGTGGATCACGTCAAGATGAAGTTTGGCACCTATGTGCTGGATTGCACGGTGATGGGGCGTATAGACCCCAGTGTAGTGAATGCTCTAATGGGCGCACAGCCGGAGGCTCCGCACGGTGCATTAGGCTGTCTGGAGACCTATTCGGCGGCCAGCATCATTCTGGCAGCCGATGCGGCTGTCAAGGCGGCCAAGGTGGATATCGTGGATCTTCGTCTGTCCCGCGGAATGGGTGGCAAGGGCGTGCTGATGGTCACCGGTGAGGTTGGCGATGTGACTGCTTCTGTGGAGGCTGCCGCCGATTATGCCATCCGTCAGGGCCTGTTCAGCAGTAAGTCGATCATGGCAGCTCCCCACGAGGATCTGTGGAAACATCTGTAAACGGTTTTGTTTTCAGAAAAGCTGACGAATGTCGGCTTTTCTGTTTATTTGGAGGGGAAAGCGTGACTACGATCTATGTGGTAAGGCACGGCGAAAGTGAAGCAAACCATGATAACCGTCTGGCCGGGAATCGAAACATGCCACTGACCGTAACCGGACGGGAGCAGGCACGTCGGACGGCAGAATTTTTGCGAACCGTCCCGCTGGATGCTGTTTATTCCAGCGATCTGTCCAGAGCTATGGAAACGGCGCAGACGATTGCGGCTGTACACGGCCTGCCGGTCATACGGGAACCGGGACTGCGAGAAATCAACGGCGGAGTCTGGGAGGGAATGACCTATCCGGAGATCCGCGCAAAATACCCGGAAGAATATCGCTTATGGGCGGATAACATCGGGTTGTCCCGATGCCCCGGGGGAGAATCCGCTTTGCAGGTGCAGGCGCGTGCCCGATCGGCCATTGAGGCCATTGTGCAGCTCCATCCGGACGGTTGCCTTTGCTTGGTAACGCACGGACTGGTCACTCGTATGATGGAAGCGGTGTGGACGCATATTCCCCCGGAAAACATCCGGGACATTCCGTTTGTTTCCAATGCTTCCGTTTCAGTGGTTGCCTACGAAAACGGAGTCGGTGTCTTGCTGCAACGAAACCTGTGTGGCCACCTGTCCGGGCTGGTGACCAATATACAATGCTGAAAGAATCGTATCTCTGCATGGAAAATCCGGCAGAGATATTTTCATTTAAGGATTGAAAAGCAGGCGCAAATTTGCTATAATATACTGAAAAGCAATGGTTGCTTTTCAGTAACCAAAGAAGGAGCTTACTATGACCACTGTGGTTTCGGAAGAGGAGCTGGAGCGCCAGCAGCCCTACAAGGAGCAGGTGTTCCGCTTTTATGCCGATCTGAAGCATAACGCCCCGCCGCTCGCCTGTGTGCGTACCTTCGGTTGTCAACAGAATGTGTCCGACTCGGAGCATATCAAAGGTATGCTGGCCGAAATGGGCTTTGAATTTACCGATGAATCGGAGGAGGCGGATTTTATCCTCTTTAACACCTGTGCTGTGCGGGAGCACGCCTCTGATCGGGTTTTCGGCAATGTAGGCGCGCTTAAGCATATTAAAGCCCGCCGTCCTCATGTGCTTATCGCCGTATGCGGCTGTATGGTGCAGCAGCCCCATGTGGCGGAAAAATTTAAGGAAAGCTACCCGTTTGTGGGGTTGGTGTTCGGCACCCATGTGTTGCACCGGCTCCCGGAGCTGCTGTGGGAATCTTTACACAGCGGGCATCAACTTTCGGTCACGCCTCAGGAGGACGGCGTGATCGTCGAAGGGATCCGCGCCCACCGGGACGGTACCTTCAAGGCATGGCTACCCATTATGTATGGATGCAACAACTTTTGCACCTACTGCGTAGTGCCGTATGTACGGGGACGGGAGCGCAGCCGTCGGCCGGACGATATTCTGGCGGAGGCAAAAGAACTAATCGCCGCCGGTTATAAGGAGATCACATTGCTGGGACAGAATGTCAATTCTTTTGGCAAGGGGGAGGATCACGGCGTCACCTTCGCGGAGCTTTTGCGGCGCATAAACGCTCTGGACGGGGATTTTACCATCCGATTCATGACTTCCCACCCAAAGGATGCCACCCGTGAGCTGTTCGACACCATCGCCGCCTGCGAAAAGGTATCGCACCATTTTCATCTGCCGTTTCAAAGCGGCAACGATCGGGTGCTGCGGGCGATGAACCGCCACTACGACCGAGCGCAATATCTGGAGCTGGTGCGGTATGCCCGGTCGGTCATTCCGGATATATCTTTCACCAGCGATGTGATCGTTGGATTCCCCGGTGAAACGCGGGAGGAGTTCGAGGATACGCTGAGCCTCGTAAAGGAAGTTGGCTTTACATCGTTGTTTACCTTCATTTACTCTCCTCGCGTCGGTACACCGGCGGCCAGCCTGCCGGATCCGGTGTCTGCGGAAACGAAGGTGGCATGGTTACAGGAGCTGAATAAACTGCAGGAATCCATATCCGGTGAACGGCTGGCTAGGCTGGTGGGCACCCGGCAGCGGGCACTGCTGGAGAATGCAGGAAAGGACTATCTGGAGGCGCGCCTGCCGGATAACGGTGTGGTACGTGTCAATGGTGATGTAAGCTGGATCGGCCACTATGCGGAAATAGAGATCGAGGATGCCCGCAGCTGGGTAATGCACGGGCATATTTGCCATGTAGAATAGGAGAAAAGGAGTTGTCGATGATGGACGAAGTATTGGTGAATATGGCGATTGATTTGGGGTATCAGATTCAAGGGGATGAGCGATATACGGCTGTACGGACGGCACAGCAAGAGGCTGATGCCGACGAGGAACTGCAAAGGCTCATCGGTGAGTTCAACATCAAGCGCATGAACATCAATCAAGAGGAATCCAAACCGGAGGACGAACAGGATGCCGCTCATTTGCGGCAGCTGAATGAAGAAATGCGGGCTGTGTACGCGCTGATCATGGCGAATGAGCATATGCAAGCCTACAACACGGCGCACTCGGCGTTGGACGAGCTGGTGCGAAAGATCAATGCCGCCATCGCTTTAGCAGTGCAGGGCCAAGATCCGGCTCTGGCGGCCCAGGAGAGCGGCTGCTCCGGAAACTGCGGCAGCTGTGGTGGCTGCGGCGGCCACTGATCGCACGCATCAAAGGAACAATTAACGCAGACAAGGGTGAAAACACATGGCGGATTATACCCCTATGATGAAGCAATACCTGGAAATAAAAAAGGCCAACCCCGGATCCATCCTGTTTTTCCGGCTGGGTGATTTCTATGAGATGTTTTTTGAGGATGCGAAGATTGCTTCCCGAGAACTGGAGTTGACCCTCACCGGCAAGGACTGCGGACAGGAGGAACGGGCTCCCATGTGCGGTGTACCGTTTCATAGCTACGAATCTTATGTTGCCCGGTTGGTCGCCCGCGGGTATAAGGTGGCTATTTGCGAGCAGACGGAGGATCCGGCGACTGCCAAAGGACTGGTGAAGCGGGATATTGTACGGGTACTGACCCCCGGCACCGTCATCGAGGGCAGTATGCTGGACGAGAGCCGGAATAACTATTTGGCGTCGCTCTATTCCGCAGAGCGATCCGGTGTGTGCGGCCTATGCTTCTGTGATTGCTCCACCGGCTCGATCCAGGTAACGGAGCTATCCGGAGATGAAATCGGTTTGCGTATCAGCAACGAGCTGGGCCGATTCAATCCCAGCGAGATTTTGGCGAACCCCGCCATGGCAGCGAATCGCGAAGTAAAGAGCTTTATTGAAAATCGTCTGCACAGCCGTCTGGAGTGTCTTTCGGATGATGACTATGACCCGCAGGTCGATGCTGCCACAGTGAGGGAGCAATATCCTGTTGCCACGCTGGAGGAACTGGGCCTGGCCGGACGGGATGCGGCTCTATGTGCATTGGGAGCTGCGCTGCGATATTTGAAACAGACACAAATGACCGGCCTGGAGCGCTTGGCGGAACCGGTTTGGTATTCGGATGCGCAGTATATGAAGTTGGATTTGACCGCCCGGCGAAATCTGGAGCTGCTGGAGACCATGCGCGCCAAGGAGAAGCGCGGTTCCCTGCTGGGGGTGTTGGACCGCACCCGCACCGCCATGGGCAAGCGGCTCATCCGTGTGTGGATTGAGCAGCCGCTCATTCGTATTGCACCCATTACCCGTCGTCTGGAAGCGGTGGAGGAGCTGACCCGCAATAGTATTATGCGGGAAGATATCCGGGAGCAGTTGGCGAACGTCTACGATCTGGAACGCATCATGACCCGTATTGTCTACGGCAGCGCCAACGCCCGAGAACTTCGTTCTTTACAGCAGACTCTGGAGCAGCTTCCTCCGGTGATTGCTGCTTTGCAAGATGTCAAGTCATCTGCCTTGACAGAAATTTGTGATTCGATGGATCCGTTGCAGGATGTGCGCGACTTGATCGCGGCCGCGATCGATGACGATCCGCCGGTATCCGTCCGGGAGGGCGGCATGATCCGTCCGGGATACCGGCCTGAGCTGGACGAGCTACGGGCGGATATGAAGGATGGTAAACACATCATCACC
>CAKUAQ010000071.1 GCA_934636435.1 uncultured Eubacteriales bacterium | reverse complement strand
GTTAGTCACCCTGTGAGGGCTATTCACCTAACAACCGAAAAAATTATAACACCGTTCTGCGGAAAAATCAAGTAAAACCAACGAATTTTTGCCATTATCCAAGAAATTTTCGGCTTTTTGGTTGTCAAAAAGCGTTCATAATTATTTTCTGCGCATAATGTTCCTTATGTGCTTCATGTGCTTCTGTGCATAAGGAACATTTTCAAGCCGCAGAAAAGGTGGTCTTTTAACGGCAGCAATTCGGGCAAGCCCCCAAAAAGAGAGTGTCTCTTGTGTCATCTTGGAATCCTCTGCGGAGCCCTGCGATACTGAAAGACTGACAGGGAAATCCGCCACAAACAAGGTCGATATCCGGCAGGGTGGTCGGATCAATGGTTCTTGCGTCTGCAAAATATATTTCTCCTCTCGCAGTGTGTTGCAACCTAACTTTAGCACACGAGATCTTATCTCTCAATCTTTTTCTATCTCTGTCCGAGATGTATTGTACTCCTGCAACAGCCGGTGTGCCGATGGTACGGAAGCGGTTGACAGGTACAGAAAAATAGTGTATAGTACCTTGTATGGTTTTTCATTTCTCGAGAGAATGACGGAGGGATCGTATGAATTACGAAACAAATGAAGATACAGTCGATCTGAAAGGTATGCTGTTTTCCGCATTGTATCAGTGGAAAAAGTGGCTGTTGGCCGCTGTGATCGTGGCACTGCTCCTCGGCGGCTACAAGGGCGTGAATAACTGGAGCATCGCAACGGATAAAACGGCGCAGGCCGAGCTGAAACAGACATATGAGGACGCACTGGCCTCCTACGAGAGCACCAAAGCCATTTTACAGGAGACCATCGAAACCGGCTCGAAAGCAATGAAGGATCAGGAGGAATATCTGAAGAAATCCGTCCTGATGCGGCTGGATTATCGCAACGTGTATGTATCGACCATCAGTCTGTATGTGTTCACCGACTACAAGATTCAGCCGGGGATGACCTATCAGAACCCCGATACCACCCCGCTGGTGGTGGCCGCTTATGAAACGGCCCTGAAGAACACCAGTCTGATACAGAATATAGCGGCACAGGTGGACATGGAGCCCCGTTTTCTGCAAGAGCTGATCACAGTCACCCTGCCGGAGGAAACTTCCGGTGTTCTGCGCGTAACCGTGATGCATGAGAACGGCGAAAAAGCGGCTAAGATCACCGAGCTGCTAACGGCGCACCTGAACGATGTGCAGCAGAACGTCACGCAGAGCGTAGGGGCGCATACGTTGAAATCGGCGGTAAGCGCTGCGGGCGCCACGGTGAGTACCACTCTGGCCACGCGTCAGGATACGGAGAATAAGCTATTTACTCAGTATAAAGAAAACGTGTCAAAGGCCAAGACCGAGCTGGAGGGTCTACAGGAGCCTGTCGATACGGTCATGAGCAAAGCGGGCGCGGTCAAGAGCTTTGTCAAATGGGGTGTCGTAGGGTTCGTGGCCGGCGCCGTGCTGGCGGTTCTGGTGCTTTGCATTGTCTATGCTCTGAGCGATACGATGCATTCGGCCGACGCCTTGGAGAGCAATATCGGCATTCGCTGTTTGGGTGTGGTGGCCGATGAAAGCCGCAAATACGGACGTCTGACCCGGTGGCTGCGCCGATCGGCGGGGCACGTCTCGGAGAATGTACCGGGCGTCGAAGAACTGATCGCCGCACGGGTGGCGCAGTATTGCAAACCGGGCACGACCTGGCTGGTCAGCGGCGAGTCCGACAATGCCAAGCTTGACGCACAGACCCGGCAGTTGCAGGAGTTGCTCCCCGAGCAAAAATTTGTGTGTGTGGGCAGTCTGCTGCGGGATGCGGCAGCTGTGCGGGAGTTGTCTGTCTGCGACGGTGTGTTGCTGGTTGAACAATGCGGTCGCTCGACCTGTGCCGGTGTGCGGCGTGAGGTGGCCGAGGTTTCGGGTGCCGGAAAGACCGTGGCCGGATTCATTGCCATAGATTGCTGAATTGTTCACAAACAGCCGCTTTACCGTTAGGTAAGGCGGCTGTTGCATATAGTTTCACGGGTGACAGCCGGCGAAATCCTGCCGATGCCTTGACAAGCATGGTGCGGCGCATTACAATAAGTCTTACGGTATGATACGGGGGTGTCGGTATGAATTGGCTGGTATACTTTCTGATTGCGATGGCGGTGCTGGTATTCTTTCTTCTGCGGGCAGTGGCCGCCGGTGCGATGAAGTATAAAGACCGTGTGCTGACGCCATTCCGACTGGTGTGCGCGGGCGTTTTTCTGTCGGTATTCATCTGTCTGCTGCCGATCCATCTGGGCATCTTCCGGGATGCGTCAAACGGCGTCTTGAAGGCGGTCCTTTTTTCTCTGCAAAGCACCTTTCGGATATTCACCGTCGACTCCGAGCGCAGTATTCTGGATGAGATCACCTGTCCGGAGCCGTGGCTCGCCGCCGCTTATTCTGCGTTCTTATCCATTGCTCACGTGGCAGCACCGATTCTGACCTTTGGATTTTTAGCTTCCCTGTTCAAAAATCTGTCCGCCACCCTTCGCTACCGGTGCGCTTTTTTCAACGATGTCTATGTCTTTTCGGAACTTAATGAAAAGTCGCTTTCACTTGCCACAGACATTCGGAAACACCACAAATCGGCGCGGATCGTATTCACCAACGTATCCGAGACAAGCGACGAGACACGCAGCGCAGCAGTGGAACAGGCGCGGGAGCTGCACGGAATCTGTTTCCGAAAGAGCATCCTCTCCGTGAACTTTCAGCATCACTCCCCCCTATCGGCGATCACATTTTTTGCCATCGGTGCAGACGAGACAAAAAACCTCAACGAGGCGCTACAGTTGATCAGGCGATACGGACAGCGGGACAAAACACGGCTATATGTTTTCACCACCCGCATCGACGGCGAACTGCTGCTGGCCAATGCCGAAAAGGGGCACATGAAGGTACGGCGTGTCAATGAAGTCCGTTCCCTGATAGATCGAATTCTCTATGAGCGCGGAAATGTGCTGTTTGAGGGCGCAAAGACCGCCCCGGACGGCGAACGGTATATATCCGCCGTGCTGATCGGTCTGGGGCGGCATGGGACGGAAATGCTGAAAGCCCTCGCGTGGTATTGCCAGATGGACGGCTACCACATTACGGTGGATGCCTTTGATGCGGATGAACAGGCGGAGGACCGTTTTGCCGCCGCTGCGCCGGAGCTCATGTCCGCCGCCTACAACGGCGTGTCAATTCCCGGCGAAGCGGAATACACCATCCGGATCCACTCCGGAGTGGACGTCACGACCAAAACCTTCGCTGACGCGATCAACCGGCTGCCGGATACGACCTATGTGTTTGTCTCGCTGGGCGCAGACGAGCGCTCCGTCCGTGCGGCCGTGGAACTGCGTCGACTGTTTGCGCGCAGGGGGATCCAGCCGACCATCCAGGCGGTGATCACCAGCCCGGATGAGCGGGACGCGCTGAACGGCATCACCAACTTTCGCGGTCAGCCCTATGCTATTGATTTTATCGGCGATGCCCGCACCTCCTATTGCGAAAAGGTGATCCTGAATTCCGAGCTGGAAGCGGAAGCACTGGCGCGGCACTTGAAATGGAGCAAGGAGTCGGAATTCTGGCAATACGAGTACAACTACAATTCCTCGGTGGCCTCCGCCCTGCACAGAAGAGCCCGGATCGCCTGCCATATTCCCGGCGCCGAAAAAAGCGAGGATGCGCTGACCGACGAAGAACGAATCGGCATCGAGATTCTGGAGCATCGGCGGTGGAATGCGTATATGCGCTCTGAGGGGTACGTATACAGCGGATCCACCGACCCGTCCAGCCGCAACGATCTGGCGAAGATGCACCACGACCTGGTGGACTATGCGGCGCTGTCGGAGGCGGAAAAGCGCAAGGACAGTTGCGTAGGAACGATTTAGGCCGATACTGCGCGGAAGCTGTGTGGCGAGGATCCACCCGACGGAACGCAGACAGCAAATCTCCCGGAGCAGGCAACAATCTCCGCACACACCGACAAAAAGAATTGGCAAAAGCCCCTCGCCGATTTGATATGCATCGGCGAGGGGCTTTTCGTGTCGCGAGACCCGTTACAGCCATTTGATATTGTGAGACGCAATAAAGTCCTTCAGAAAAAGCACATACAGCAGCACCAACCCCACCGACAGCAGAAAAAATACCGCCGCCAACCAATAATCCCGCCGGGTGGGATGCAGCGGTGCGGCGCCCTCCAGCAGCTTCTGGGAGCGCAACACCGGGATCGCCGCCCGAAAAATCAGCGCGATCAGCACCGATTCCACCGGAAACAGCACCAGACTCTTGACCATGCGGGCTCCGTTGATGAACGCGTAGCCCTGCGCCTTTTCCACCCCATAGAACACCAGATAACTCCATTTGACAAACAGGGAGGTCAGCACAATATTGCACACGGCGTTGACCGTGAATTTGGCGACCAGGATGCGGGGCAGCGACAGTTCCCGCCGCCAGAAAAACAGCCCAAACAGAAAGGAACTGCTCATCTCCACCAGAATAAACGGGAAAAAATAGGGGCCCGACGGCGCCAACAGGCATCCGAGCGTATCGCTGACCGCTCCCACGGCCAATCCCATCAGCGGGCCGTAAACCAGACTGCCCAGCGCGTTGACGTAGCAATCGAAGGACAGAAACAGCCCGGCAGCCAGCGGCACCCGCAGGAATTTGACGGCGACCCGCAGCGCCACGATCAGCGCCGCATACACCAGCATATGGGTGCTGCGAAAGGAACGGGCCGCGTTTTTCCAATAGGCGGCGCTGCCGATCGACGAAACAGCGTATGAAACGGACATAGAAAACCCTCCTTTTATGTTACAGAATCGCAAAGAGCTGTAAACAAAAGGAGGGTGTCTCTTTTTGTTCGGGAAATTACAGCGGGATGCAGCCGGCAAACCGCAGGAACCACCGTCCCTTTCGTCCGCTCGACAACTCCCCGTTCGAGCGACACTTGACGCTTGCCGACTTACTCTGTTTATCGTATATTCCGCACAGGGCACGCACCGCCTAAAAGCCACACGGCCCGGCCCCAAAAGTGCTCCGCTCGCTTACCTACCGGAAGCTGATATCCAGTAGTCCGCTGGCATCCTCCCAGCGGCCGCTCTCCGATTTGGAGCCCATGACCACAGCAATTGAGGTTTGTCCGTCGCGCACGGCGGAGGCGATCAGGCAGTAGCCCGCCTCGTCAGTGGAGCCGGTTTTCAACCCCGTAGCGCCGTCATAGGCGAAGGCATTGTCCTTGCGAATGAGCTTGTTGGAATTCTTCCAGGTGACGGTTTGCCCCGATCGGAAGGTCTCGGTGGTCTGCGCCAGCGAAACCACCCCGGCGATCTCCGGAGATTGCAGCGCGGTGCTGGCGATCTTCAGCATATCGGCAGCGGTGGTATAATGGTTCGGGTCGTGGATGCCGTCCGGATTGACAAAATGGGTGCCGCTGCACCCCAGCGCCGCAGCCTTTTCATTCATCTTTGCCACAAACCGGCTGATAGCGGTACGAGGAGCCAGTGTATCGTCTCCGGCCATCCTGCGCCCCACCTGCGCCGCGATGGCGTAGGCGGCATCGTTGCCCGAGGGCAGCAGCAGCGCCTTGAGAAGCTGATTGAGGGTGAGCCGTGTGCCGACGGTCAAATAGGCACGGCTGGATTCCCGATCAATATAGGTGATCTCCTCGCCGACCGTCAGCACCGTATCCACCGGACAGTTCTCCACGGCGACGATGGCCGTCATCAGTTTGGTCAGACTGGCGGGATAGGCCTTTTCGTTCTCCCCCTTGGCGTACAGGATCTCGCCCTTGGTGACATTGCTGAGGATCACGTGGCTGGAAGACGTGTTTCGGTCAATAAAATCCTTGGGCAGCGTCTTTCGGGGGATGCTGTCCGCATCGGAAATGGGCGCATCGCTGTCGATATTGCTGCTCGCGCCGGGCCGCTGATGCATAGCCAGCAGCAGCGTTCCGCCGACTACAACAGCCGCCAGCAGAACAGCCAGCACAATGAGCCAAGCCTTGCCGCCTCTGTTCGGTTTCCGTTTACGTTTTACAGAATATCCCATATTGCGCTTGACCGCCCTTTACTTCAATGTCATACGTCTCAGCCGGCAGTAGCTCGCCGATTCCATACCAATCTAATATATTGTACAATAGTCTGTCCAAAATTGCAACCGCAAATTTTCGTAGTATTATAGCGTTTATGCAGCATTACAATTGATGTGAGACCAAAGGGTATTGAAAAAGGCGATTGCGTTCGATGGAATAGAGTCACCGCAACCAACCCTACCGAACGGGCCCGATCGCTATGGATACTGTAGCACAGGAACAGAAAAATAACAAGCGGTATTTGCCCCACATGGCGAGTACAAAGGAAGGCGCTGTGAAGCTGTCCGCCAGACAAAGAATATGGACTTTATGCTGCGCGCGCTCCTCTGCTTTGGTTATGCACCGGATATGATCCGGACGGACAATGGCGGAGAGCTTATCCATACGGAAAAGACAACGCGCATTCATCCCTCGGAGGTTCTTTGCAACAGCCTTCACATTGTCCGCAAGACGGTACGTCCGCATAACGGCAAGGTGGAACGCAGCCGCAGGAATGACCGGGAGGGATTCTATACCCATTTGAAGTTCTGTTCTTACGAAGCTCTGCAGCTTCAGATGAAGCGGTCCTTGCGCCGATCTAACAGATTCCCAATGTCTGTCCTTGGCTGGAAATTGCCGATTCAGAAGCGGCAGGAGCCGGAAGCCGCCCGGTTTTTCTGATCCTGTAACTCTTTCGTTTTTTCGGTCTCACATCATTGACAAAAGAACACGAAGGCGTCTGTTGTAAATGCCTTTTCGCAGCCGTTATCCGAAGTAATCCCGAATTCTTTTTTTGCAATGTCTCCGTCCTCGGATATGAAAGCACAGGTACGTATGAAAATCAGGCAGGCTCACTGGAATTGAGCCTGCCGATTTCTGTTTGCACTCTGTTATTTAGCAGAATTCTTTTTCTTTCTGCTCATAATGGTTGTGCCGGTCACAATACCGCCGCTGATGAACAGAACGGCAAACCACAAAGCACAGTTACCTTTATCGCCGGTTTGCGGAGAAGATGAGTTACCGGGCTTAGCGGGCTGATCGGCCGAGCCGCTTCCGGAGCCGGTCGCCGGGATTTCGGCGGCAGCCTTCTTGTACCCGCAGACGGTACATTCCTCGTGCTTAGAGCCCTTCTCGGTTGCGGTAGCTTCCTTGTCGGTAACCCACTTGAAGGAGTGCGCCGCCGTGTCCGCCTTGTCCCCGCAGGCACATTCATGCCAGTGATTATTCG
>CAKUAQ010000070.1 GCA_934636435.1 uncultured Eubacteriales bacterium | reverse complement strand
CCTTTGCACCCGAATGATGCACAAGCGTGATAATATCCTCCAGCATGGTCCGCCGCCGCGCAGAAGTACAAGCAGCGATAAACGCTCCGTCAATCTTCACCAGGTCGATCTCGTTGTCATATAGATCGGCAAAGGACGTAAATCCCGTACCCATATCGTCAATGGCGATCTTAAAGTGCGTTGCGCGGCATTTCCGGATATTCTTTGAGACAACGGCGGAATTCTCGGAGATGGAATCCTCGGTCAATTCAATCACAAGACGGCTGTGATCAAAGTGAAAACCGGCGGCAATTCGGGATATCCGATCGTAAAAATCCGGGCAGCTAAGCGAGATCCTCGTAAAATTACAGGTCAGAAACAGCCGGTCATACGGCTCGGTGTCCCACGCCTCAAGCTGGCGACACACGGCGGAAAACATCTTATAATCGTGCTCCACGATCTGCCCGGTTTCCTTGAGCAGTCCGATATATTCATGCGGATACAGCGTTCCGTATTCCGGGTTCTGCCAGCGGGATAACACTTCTGCGCCGCAAACGGCTCCCGACCTGTTGGCGTTGATCAGCTGCAGATATATCCGAAATTCCCCATTGGCAACTGCCCCGGAAATCGACCGGCGCAGACGATCCTGCTTCCGGCTCTGCACCAATTGCGAGCGATCGGTCAGCTCCGCCGGAGTACCGTTCCGCCGGGCGGCAAGACAGCCTTGCTTCGCGGTATAAAACGCCGTCTCTGCGTTGCAGTCGGGATGGTCGCACAGCCGCGCCGCACCGGCTCTGAAAGCTTCTGTTGTCTCCGGATAAAACTCCTGCACATACCGATTCGCACTGTCCACGATCTCCAGCATCTTCTCCGTGCATTCCTGCTCGGTGAGCGCCTGGATCAGCAGTACAAACACACCGTCGTCCACGCGCGCCAGATATTCCGACGACGCCATGGCGGCGCTCAGCCGGGCGGCCGCATACTGCTCTATCTCAGCGGGGGCCTTTTCCCCGTGTTTTACCCGGATCGTATCCCCATCCAACGCGAGACAGACCACCGCATACAGATTTCTCGACTGGCGGGACAGCAGCTGCTCAAAAGCATACAGATAGTACTTACCGTTCCCCACCCCCGTTCGCTCATCGAGCAGCGTATCCCGATCGCGATGCCCGGCCTTGCGGGCCAAAACCGCCGTGGCGATACCGGCCGCCACAAGCAGCGCCGCCAGAGCAATGATCCCTATGCGCAGCCATTGATGCTGACGTGTACTTGCCGGAGTTTGCTGGGCGTTAACGAGCAAAAAGCCGGTTTTTTCCGCATCAGACAGCTCCGCAAAAGCATCTTTCAGCCTCTGCACAAGCTCCGGCGAAGCAATAGCCGTGAATCCGATGCAGTACGTCACCCGACGTTCATCCAGCTCTACCTCGAGAATCGGCAGCAGCTCCGTCACCTCGCACTCGTGCCGATCCGATTCCAGCGCGCTGACCAGCTCCACCTGATGGTTGCGTGCCAACTCCCTTTGCCGGTTCTCGGCCGAGGCCTCAATATAGGTAAAGGAAATACCCGTCCGCTCCGACACAGCCGCCAGCATATCCGGGATCGCGCCGCGATACGCGTGTGCCTCCGGACTGTAATATTCCAGCGGAAAACGATCCGGATCACCAGCCACATAGACCGTGTCCGCCGCACCGGACGCATCCGGCGACGTATACACGGCCGCCGCAGCCGGGCGAACGGCGCCCAGCGCCGCTCCCAGCAGACAGATGACCGCCCCGGCGATTCCGTAGAATCTACTGGTCATTTTCATCGCCCTGCTCCGTCTGTGGGGCGGCGATCCATTCCTCCGCCTCGCTCAATTGCCGGTCCACATCCTCCATCGCCGCTGTGATGGCCCGGCGCATCTCCTCCAGCCGACGCCTCCATTCCCCGGTCTGACGATCGAGCAAAGCGACCGTCTCCTGTAATCGGCTCTGAAGCTCGTCATTTTTTCTTTGCAGCTCGGTATTCTCCTGGCTCAGGCGGGAGGCGGCGTTAGTCAATTCCTCGTTCTTCCGATTCACCTCGTCCAGCACCTCTTGCTGCTCCCGATCCCGCTGCTCCTCCCGCCGTTCATAGACCGCGTTCAGCTGCGAAATATACGCGCAGACATCGCTTTTACTGAAGCCGAACAGCGCGGTGCGCAAATCCTTTAGTTCCATGTGTATTCCCCCAGTTTATTTGAAATTGATTTTCTTGCGTTCAATGCGGCCCCATTGCAGCTTCCTTTTTCGATAACCGAAAAAGGCTGTCGCTCTGACCCAAGCCAGCACAAAGCGCAGAAAGGTGATCTCAAACACGCACAGAAGACACGCCTTGACGGCATCGGAAAAGGTCACCCTCAGATCCGATGTGTAAATTCTCGAAAAGAACGCCGTCAGAGACAGCACGCTTCCGAACACCGCATAGATCATAAAAAACAGCACCATAAACGGTACATTAATAAGATCCATGAAAAACGCCAGAAGCATGGTCAACACTCCGAATATCTCAATAAACGGCGATAGCAGCTCGTAGATCAAAAAGTATACATAGGAAACGCATCCAACTGCGCCGAATTGCGGATTGAGCAATATTTTCCGGTGCTTGACCATGCTCTGAAACAGGCCAAGATGCCAGCGCTTACGCTGTTTTTTCAGATCTTCCAGCCTTTCGGGGGCCTGCGTCCAGCAAATCGCATCCGTCGCATAGCAAATGCTGTACCGCATATGATTCACCCGGCAATATTCATGCAGCTTCACCACAAGCTCCATGTCCTCCCCCATCGTCTTGTTATGATAGCCGCCCGCGGCGATCACCACGTCCTTTTTGAACAATCCGAAAGCGCCGGAAATAATCAGCGAGCCGTTGAACCGATCAAACATGATCCGGGAGGCCAAAAATGAGCGGTCGTACTCCAGCACCTGCATGCAGGCGAGGATGTTTTTCGGCAGACGGTATTTTTTCACGCGGCAGTTCACCAGCTCCACATCGTTGGATAAGCGGATAAGCCCGCCGACCGCCACCACATTGGGCTTTTCCAGTATGGGCTGCGAGATGTTCTTCAGCGAATCGTACTGCAGCACCGAATCCGCATCCATGCAGATGAAATAGGGGTAGTTGGCTGCATTGATGCCCATGTTCAGCGCATCGGCTTTTCCGCCGTTTTTCTTGCGGATCACCGTAAGCGGCACACGCGTGTCCCTCGTTTCAAAAACAAATTCCTCCGGCTGACAGACGATCTGCCGCCGTATGGGGCGTGAAACACGGTGCATGGAGAACGCGTCGATCAATTTCTGAGCGGTCTCATCCCGGGAACCGTCGTCAACCACAATGATCTCATAAGCCCGGTAATCCAGCTCCAACAGGGATTTAACGGTTTCCACGACGGTGATCTCCTCGTTATAGGCCGGCACTACAATGGTGATTGGTACAAAATAATCATTGGAAAAGTGGTTTTTGAGCCGTCTCCGGCGGTTGGCCTTATACAGCTCCGAGGAGCCTACCAGCACCGACAGAAACAGGAAAGTGGAATACCCGATCATGTACACAAGAAAGAACACGCCGACGGCTTTCAGAAAAATCTCCATCGCCTCGATCATGTGTACACCACCTCCCCCTCTCCGGTCATATCCCGTTGCAGACAATACCGCAGGATCTCGGCAGCATACCGATCGTTTCCGTCAATGACATCGGTCAGCTCTGCATAGGATATGCCGAGATTCTCTAAACTGATCGCGGCATTGAGCCGCAAATACCAATTGCGGCTGTACAGATTATTCTTCAAAATCTGCACGGTGGTCTCACCGGGATACGCGCCGAGAGCCGTCGAAGCGATGGCGGCATATTGCCACTGACTATCACCGCTTTCCTCCGCCAGACGGCAAAGCAGCCCGTAGGCCGCCTCCAGAGGGTATTTGCCGAGATAGCGAATGGCGGCATAGTGTATCTCATCGCCCAACTCCCCATTTTGCAGCAAGGATAAAGCAAATTCGGTCCATTCTCCGCTTGAAAACCGCAGATAATCCAACAGAGTCACCTGCATTTCCTCCGAAAATCCAAAGAACGACCGCACGATCCCCTGTCCCAGCTGCTGCACACTGCCGGCAAAATTCAGCATTCCGTCGCAGAGCAGCTTTTCGTGGTAAAACAGGTTGCTCCGGTCGATGATCTCAAGCGCTTTGAGTATGCACTCTACATTTCCCGTTGTGTAAAGCGCCTGCATGGCATTTTCACGGCAATAAATGCTCGGCTCGTGCAGCATGGCCAGCAGTGCACCCTCTAAACTCGGAAACGACCGATGAGCGATGACGCGATATTTTTTGAGGATATAGGGAAAGTAGGCGGCCTCCATGCGGTTTTGTTTCGTGTAATGGGTCATGAGGGACAGAAACACCTCGTCGAGACTGCGCAAATACAGCCGGATCTCCTGCGGATGATTGAGGTATTCCGTTTCCAGCATGGCATCGAAAGCCGCCATATTGCCGACCTTTCGCAGCCTTCGACTCAGATAGAGCTTATGCTTCTTCCCCACTGCCGGGTATTTCTCCAATACTCTGAGCTGTACCAGCACCCGATGCTGCAGATCGCGACTGACCTTTTCCGTTTTTCGCTCGCCCGCACGAAACAGCAAAGCCGTAACAATATTGAAGAGGATCATGGCGGCGCACACGAACAGGTAGACGTACAGCATGACCTCAACTCTCATGGCGTCGCCTCCCGATTCCAAAGGCTCTGCAACACATAGTACGAGCTTTTAAGCCTTTCATGATACGTCACCCGGTTTCCCCAGCCCTTCAGCGCATAGGGCGCCAGGACGGCGCGTTCGCTGCTGTCGGACAGAATGCCGAGATACATTTGCCCGATGCGCAGATACCGGACCCCGTAATTGCCGCTGTAATAATCGTCCAGAATCTCCATTCTTGACGGATCGGAGAAATTCAGCAGCTGCCACGGCAGTTTCACCTCGATATACTCGCCGTTCTGCGCAAAATCGGCCAGTGAATCGAATGCATCGGAATGGGGATTGGCGTTACCGTATCGCAACTTTCCGGTCTCGAAGGAGGGATCTCCGAACGGATAGATCACGCTGCTGCGCTGCTCCTCGGTCACGTTAAAAATCTCAAGGATCATATCAATGTTCACAAATTCGGAGGAATTCAGATCCGGCACATTGTCCCTCAAATAGGTATCGAATCCCTTGAGATTCTGCGAATAGGTAGAGCGCAGCACCTCATACCGTTCCTGCACCATCAGGCGGCTGTTATCCCGTCCGTTGATCACCAGAACAAAGTCCGCAGCCCGGTCGAATTTCAGCCCGAAATTCTCGCAGTAATTGCTGCCGGACTTCGGCGTTGTGTCGATCGGAATATACAGCCTGTCCCGCTCAAAATCCAGATCCTTCTTATAGATCAGAAAATACACAAACCGCTCGTCATAGCGCACGCTCAGCGACATATCGCCGGACTGTACCACCGGCGTTGCGTCCGCCCACTCGGAAATATCGCCGTCCACATAGCAGACGGACTCTTCCTTTCCCGGATCAAAGGAGAGCAAGCCGAAATACTGCTCATTCGTTTGATAGTCCGACCAATAGGGATTACGAGTCAAATTCACGGCATACATGGTGTTCCAGGTACGCTTGAACCATTCATCCTGCCACGAAAACACGCAGGAGCCGGCGCAGCCGACCGCCATAATATCCTCGTAGCACCGCACGAGCGCCTGTCCCTGCTCCTTTTCCGACATATTGCCCTGATTGCGGTTCGTGTTCAGGTCCCGGTGCGCCATGCCGCGGCCGGTGGACACGCCGAATTCCGAGATCACCACCGGGATCGTATGATGTGCGGTCAGCATACTGAGATAGGCGCGGTAGGTGTTCAGCGCATCGCCGTTATAGAAGGGCGTTTTATCCTCGATACCGGCGAATGTCCAGTCGTCCGTCCAGTTCAGATAATCGGGATAGTACGGATACACATGATAGGAGGCGAAACAGCCCGTCCGCAGCTTATCGGTCGCCCGGATATGCTCCACATCCACATAGGCGCATTTCATGTACAGTTTTTTCACCGACTCCGGATATTCAAAGGGATCGGTGGTCGGCCAATTGGAGAAAGCGAGCAGCCGCTGCGTTTTATAGCGCCGGGTCTCATAGTCGATGAGCCGGTCGCCGATCTTACATAGGAGCGTTTCAAACACGGAGGCATCCTCGGTGGTACACAGATATTCCCCTTGAAAAGAGGTATAGTCCGGCTGATCCCGATAGGTCTCATCGGTGTAGGCCACCGTAATATCGTCCCACTCCACCCCCAGAATATAACCGATCACCCAGGGGGATACATCCTTCCGGTAGCTGCCGTGGCCTGCGCTGGCCACCCGGCCCAAGGAGAGCGACTTCTTCCCGTGTATGATATCGACCATGGTGCGGCAATCCCGCATAAACGTATTGTAAAATGCCGGATCGTATGCATCTCTGTGGGAATTCTGCACGTAGTCGTTCACCCAGACCCCATGGAGCATATACAGCGGCTCCGGATTGGACACATTGTATTCGTAAAAAGCGTTGTAAAAGGTGTCGTTTTGGATCGTATACACCCGAATCGTATTCGCGCCCATCTCCTGTATATACCGAAACCAGCGCAGATAAGTTTCCTTGTCGATGGCAAAATCGGTGGCCCATTCCCCCGGCTCTCCCGAGCCCAGATTCACACCCCGAATCTCAAAATCAGAATAACCGTCTCCGCGGTCGAGCTGAATCCGATCGCCCTCTGTTCTGACGAAAACCTCCGTCGGGGCGGAGGGGTGGAGATCCACATACACCCCCAATCGGTAATAGGCCGCATCCAGCCCGACAAACAAAAGGGCGATGCACAGCACAATGATGATAAATTTCTTCATAAGCCGCCCTTTCTAATCGGTCACTTCGGTATACTTTTTGATTTTGGAGGAGGCAGCGTATTGCCGCAGCGATTCGATGTTATCGTCCAAAAAAGCAGTGCGCACCCGAAAAAAGTCTTTCAGCTGTGTCAGAGCCTCATCGTATGAGTGAAGATTTCTGTCCGCCGGCTCCAGCAGAGCATCATCCTCAAAAGCGGAAGCCCACCGTCGGTTATTCCGCTCGACCGCCGCCCCGAGAAACGCCACCGTGTCGTCGATATACGCCTCCAGATACGCGTCGCTGAACAGCGTTTTGCGCAGAGCTCTGTATTTGCGTATCACGCACTCGACAAAGTCCTCATCCTTCATCAGCATACCGAACCACAGCTTGTTTTGCAGTTCAAAATGCTGCACCGTTATAACACTGCGCTCCTGATAATTGTCGCAGGCATTATTGAAATCCCACACACACATCTTGTATTTCCCGCTTGTATCCTTGTAGATATACGTTGAATACGATCCGGCATCATAATTGGCAACCAGTTCATGGATCAAAAAATACAGAGCAAAGGAGTCCACATCAATAAATTGCCTGTACCCATATTTCGTATTATTGA
>CAKUAQ010000069.1 GCA_934636435.1 uncultured Eubacteriales bacterium | reverse complement strand
GTACGCAGGCGTTCATTGACCCGGGCGACCGTCGGTATGGAATTGGCGGCGCCCAGCTGCTCGGTGGAGACCGCCGCCACAGCCGAACTCCAGTTCCTTTTGCATATCCATCCCCGCTTTCCTCAGGCTCTTATCGGAAACGGCTCCCGCCGCTCAATGGCAATCCAGCTTAATGAATCCATACCGGTCGGAATAGTGGGGATTGACGCCATCCTCCCAGCAATCGCCGTAGGAGAAGGAGGACGGCATCACCAGGCCCTGCCGATCGACACCGGCATTGTGATGGGGTCCCAGCAGGTTGCGGTTGCCGATGATGAACCGGATCTCAATCCGGTTCCTGCCCCGCACCGCGTAGGGGCGGATGTCGATGACCCGGTCGAAGACCAACTTCCCTGCATACTGCCCGTTGACGGTGACGTACGCCACGTGCCAGGTGCCCTCAATGCGCAGCGCCGCCCGCTCCGTTTCCAGCTGGATATCCTGCGTCACTGTCAGCTCCCCGGCAAAGAACGGGAATCCGTCTGCCACCGGCTCGGTGACGGTCGCGGGCATAGCGCCGATATAGAACCGGTCGCCGTAAAGATACCGGGGCACCTGCCCCTCCGTAAAGCCCGTGTCGGAATACACACCAAAGCTGCCCGACAGGTAGATCGGCTCCAGCTCGGTATCGTACACCAAACAGTTCCGCAGGCTCTCCGTCACATTTTCCCCGAATAGGGCATAGTATACGGATTCGCTCTGAAACCAGTTGAGCCGCACCACATACTCGTTGATCCCCTCATGCACCTTGTCTGCGATGTCGGCGATCCGCAGCTTTTTCTCCTTGGGGGAGCGCTCGGTGAAGAGGATCGGTATGCCGTTGACCCATGTCTGCGTAGCGTGGCAGTCCTCGGCAGCTAACCGGAGCCGCACCGGCACCGTGCGGATATCAAAGGTGTACTTCAGATACAGTTCTCCGGAATACCGCTCCTTGAGCAGTTTGTTAAACAGGCCGGCACAGGGATAGGGCTTGGAATAGTGCATACCGTCCGTGGAGCAGGACACATAATCTATCGTGAGCAAATTCGAGGTGCAGGAAACTGCCGCGTCCTTGAGGCAGAATCGGTATTCCCGCACATCCGGCTCCGCATCCGGCTCCGCTGTATCGGGAAAGACCACCATAGACTCTCCCGGCTCCAGCGTCACTGTCAGCGGGATGTTTTTCGTCTCCATGGTGAGCAGATCCAATTTCCGGAAGGAGCGGATATCCTCCCCCAAACGGTAGCTCACGGTATGGGTCAGGGAGGACGTGCCGTTCTGGATCATCATGAACGGCTGTCCATTCCACACCCGGTAGGTGTTGTATACATAGATATCAGCGCTGCGGGGCTCCATCCGGAACGGCTGAGCCGACATGATCTCCTCCAGCGTGCAATTGGAGGTCAAGTAGGAAAAGTCCCAGTCCTCCCCCTCACAGCAGGTCGGCACATCCCCCAGTATCAGCAGCTTGCCGCCCTCAGCGACATATTGACGCAACAGCCTTTCGGTGGTGGCGTCCATTGCCAAAATGTGCGGCAGCACCAGAAAATCGTAGCTTTTTTTGCCGCACCCGATCTTCCCGTCTCGCACAAAGCCGTGCTCTGCCAGCAGCGTTTCATCCAGAAAATGAAAGGATATTCCGGAGGAGGTGAGCAGACGACAATCCCCAAACAGGTTTTGATCCGGCGCCGCCAGCGAGCTGCCCACGTCCCGCCGATAGGAGAGATAGGCGCTGCGGATAGGATGCAGCACCGCCACGCTCACCATTTCTTCGCTCTCGGAGAGCAACTGCCCCAGCCGGGTATAATACCGGTTGAAATCGGCAAATTCCCGCTCCACCCACGGGTTCACCGGCGAATAATGGGCGGGATAGTCCTTTTTGCGCTGGCCGTTCTCCGCATAGGGCACCAGATGATGGCACAGCCGATTGACCCCGCCGAGGAACTGAAAATCTGCGATGCGCCTGATCTCCCGGGGGGAGATCTGCCACCCGCAGCAGGCGAAGGTCTCGGTCAGCGTGTGCTTTTTCCCCAACTGCGCCGCTACGCTGGCCAGCTGCCGGGGCGGCACCACATTGTTGGTGTCGCTGCCCAGCCAATCAATACCGGGCATATCCATATAGGCGTAAAAGGGCATGATGCCGGCGCAGCAGAGCATCTGGCCGGACAGACTGCCCTCCTCGATGTAGTGTCCGGTGGACCGCACCCGATGCTCATGACACCAGCGATAAATTTTCTTAGCGAAAGATTCCAGCATCAGATGCTGCATGGTCTTCCAATACCGATAGCGGAAGCGGCGATATCCGTCCTTTTCCGCAAACAGCAGCCCCAGCCCGTCCAGAATATCCTCGCCGTACTGCTCTTTATAGTAGCCGTACAGCATTCGGGTGAAGGGCGTATGGGCACGCTGATACTGGGGCTCATCGGTGAAAAATCCACGGATCTTATCGGAAAACGCGTCTCCGAAGCGCTCCCGATAGGCCTCATGGGTGAGGGCGATAAACCGATCCACCACATGCGGATTGAGAACATCCGCCGTTGAAACGGCGGTGCGGATATACAGATTCAGGTATTCTCCGTCCGCCTCGCCGGTTGACACCCGCCGCAGCGCATTCCCTGCCAGAGAATAGCTGACGGTCGCCGCCGGATCATATGCCCCGGTGGACGAAAGAATATAGCAATCCCGGTTTGCGGGATCCTCCAGCAGCTTGCCGCCGGCAAAGCCGCTGGGCCAGCCGTTTTCATCGTAGACCCATGCCTCCATGCTCAGCTGCCCGGCACGCTCGGCACAGGCCCGGATACATTGCATCCACTCTTCGGACAGATATTCCGTCTTTAACCCGCTGCGTGCATGCATGAAAAATCCGCCGATGCCGTTTTCCTGCATCCAGTCGATCTGGCGGCACAGCTCCTCCGGCTCCAGCTCGTCGTTCCACGACCAGAACGGCACCGGCTTGTATGCGGTAGGCTCCTGCAGCAGCTGCTCTTTCATTTCATTGATCTTCTTATCCATACTCATACACATTTTGCCGCCGAACGGCAGCTTCAGTCCACCTGCTCTCCTTTACATTCCACCACATTGCGTTCGGTCACGATCTCCCGGTAGGTATAGCTCTCGGTCAGCGTCCGTGTTTTTTCGCCCAGTTCCGTCAAAAAGAACTGCGGCTCAGCGGTCTGCTCGCCGTTGAGTGCAAACGAAAAGACAAAATCGTGGGGCGCAAAATCAAACTCCGGCTCCGGATTCGGCCCGCAGGACAGACTGCCCAGCGCCCGCATCCTGCTTTAAACGGCCTTACCCCCGCCCAGGTCGCCGGTTTGAATTTGTCAAAACGAAGAATGGGAGTTTTTGCTCGTTGTGTGAAGCTTTTCTGTGATTTCGTGAGCTTTCTTTTCATTTTTATTTTGCACTGTCTTTAATCGTTAGCCTTTCCTATTCTCCCTTTCATGCTCGTCTAACCACGCGAATATTCAAAAAGCTTTCTTTCTTGCCATGCCCGTCCAGCACGAGCGTTTCCCCATTCATACTGGCTTTATCCAGATCCATTGTCGCAGATGAACACGGAAGTATGCAAACCACATAAGCACCTCCATGGTGATGATGACCGGAACTGTTTCCGGTGCATAGCCACACCTTACAATGTTTGTAGACCTCTACATCCCAATCAAGCGCAATGCCAACACCGGTCTTTTCATTTCGGATAATTGCACAACCCTCGCGAATATTGTCGAAGTCCAGCACTTCGTTCACCTTGCTTCCCTCCCCCGACACCCGGAGTTCTTTCCCGGCACCCGGAAGTTCGATCACACAGTCTTCACTCAGGAATGGCTTTCCGATATTGGGATGATGCGCCCAGGTATATTCCATCTGCGTTTCGCCCAGATTGATCACTTCCTCCCGAAAATGCAGAGTCGGGCTGTCTGCTTTAACAGTCAGATACTTCCGAAGTTCAAAGGGATACTTGGACAGCCGCGTGAGAAACATGAGCTCTATCTCTTCTTCCCCGTCCTTCCGGACAGTATAATCCCATGGCAGATTCGTCACTTCCCCATGACCTGTAAAATGCTTCCCCCGGAACATACAAGGCGCACCCATATTCGGAAGAATCTCAAACCACCCGCCGACATAATTATCCGAAAAACAGTCCGAATCCATATTTCCTTTGCGTATTTTCTCCAGGCAGGAAATCCCCATCGGATTTGTCCAAACGAATTCTGTGTCCGTCTTTTTATCCACAAACGAGATAATATCCGTCCCTTTGTCCAATAGCATCACAGTTCGAATGCAATTATTTTCAATCAAAAGACTTCGAAACCCATGAAAAATGAATTCATAAAACCTGCATCCTGTTTTTCTGTCACCTAAAAACATTCTATCCTCTCCACTTTACCTTCTCCGAGACATCCAAAAGCGCCATCACATTCATGATTGCACATGCCATCTTTGTGACCGGTGTAGACGCTTTTCCTTCGATCGCCTCTCTTACTTCCGGGATGATATTCCCCTCATCCGCCATGATTGCACGCACCAAAAGCTCCATTGCCTTTTCATCATATCCGCAATGATGCAATCCCATTGCGATGATTGACATCTCTCTCGGCCAGTGCCCTCCGCCCCAATATCCGAATCGGTCGAACCCCGCGCTGTCTTTGCTGAGCATCGGAATGTAATAGCAATTAAACTCATCCTCATTGTTTAAATGCTGCAGTAGCGCCTTTCTGCGCTCTTGATTTTCTTCAAAACTCATCCAATAAAATGCATCTGCGCTCTTCTCCGTCGTCTGGATTCCTGTCTTAACGTCAATATCATAATAGAAAGCGTCTCTTTCATTCCAGCAACGGTTTTCCACAGCGCTTTTCATTTTCTCATACATGCGGAGGCAGTATTCTTCCGATTCCGCATCCTCCTGTCCTGCTGCAAGTCTTGACATTGCCGAAAGCGACCACAGCGTAATCACTTGTTCGACGATTGCAATGACCGGACGCTGATGTTTCTTATAGAATTCCGCTATTTCTTCATCTGTTCCTGTGGAAACCATCTCCATCCATTCCTCCAGAGAAGCCGAAGCAAAGAACGTACCGCCTTTGTCATCCCATCCGGTTTCCCATAAGTTCGCCCACTCGATCAGGGAATCCTGATTTATATCGCGTAACGGATGAAGATTCAACATGTAGATTTTTAGCTTTTCATAAACTGACATGCCGCCTGCATCAGCGGATAAAATCGTTTTATCTCCTGTATTGCGAATATAATATTCAACGACTTGTGGCATATAAGGAGCACCGTGAGAGAAGCGTCCCACATCACCCTTTGTGCCATAACAACCCACACCATCTGCGTGCATATACCATGAAAGTTCACCTTTTTCTGTCATGGAATTGGTCAGATAACTGACAATCAGTCTCTTAGCAAGTTCCTTTTGATTCGTCAGAGAGAGTGATGCCATGCACTGCGGACCATCATTACTCCAGGTTCCTATCCAATTTATCTTGTCCGGTGCCATGTAAAGCGGGAATTTATTAAATTCCACCTCACTCACATTTACAAGGACGCACCAATAATGCCATAGCTGTCTGTTCCGAAAATCTTCCGGGGAATGGTGTTCTTCTATATTCAAAGCTTCATGCTTGTATACATATTCCTGTGACAACTCCACCGTCGGGCAGGATTCCAGATACCTGTTCCAAAACAGTTTATTATCAGCCAATACCAGTTTCCGTGTTACAAACAAACGCCCGCAATCGGCGATCGCTTTCTTCTCTTCAACATGAAATGCCAATGCTATCCAGTGTGGCTCATCCATTTGTAGTGTAATCTTCCCTTCTTCCAGGGAGCATACCTCGTCTGACTTCAAGCCGATATAATAAGCACCGTTTTTGATCACGCAGACTCCATCTTTTCTATATGCCTCTCCCTCATAGAAAATATCCAATTGCTGTCTCGCATAAACCAGACAACCATATTCATAAAACGGCATATATACAGAGAACTTGTCCGTCTTAATATAATCGGCTCCATAAATCCACTTGGCCGATTCCGGTTCTGCCACATTCACCTCAAATAACCTTTTCGTCATCCGGATCGCCGCACATTCCTCATGGGTCATACCCGGCAGATCGGAAATGCAGCGAAAAGAAAAATATCCCGCTTTTTCCTCACTCACATACCAGCGCAGATTTCCAAGCCAGTTATATTCCCCTCCCATCCTCTCTGCTTCATAGGTTAATCTATCGTACAAACTCATTTCAACCCTCCTCAACTAGTATTTGAGCACCTGAATCACCTTTCTGTTCTTAATTTCCTCCAGCCAATAAGCGGCCACAGAAGAAAAGCCGTGATTACAGCTTGATATTCTATGCACTTCCCATAACGTACCTGTCTGCTTTGCGTTCGAAAGATAATATGCCATAATCTCCCGGTAAGCATCCTCATATCGTTCGTATCTTAAGAGCATTTCAATACGTAACGGAATTCCGATAAAAAGTTCAGCAAAACAAATATCCGGGTATTTATTTTCTATATGCCTTTTTTCTGTAAAATCCGTAAGCAAGCATTCAAAGAGTTCCGGCAAGCTCTCTTTATCAGCGATTCCAAAGCAAAATGCGTAGTATTGACAAGCTTCACTGCTCTCATCTACGGTATGAATCTCTTTCTTTTCCATCTTGGCATGATCGCAGAAAAATCTGCCATTATACGCATATTGAATAACTGCTTCTTTCACCTTTTCTGCATGATCTGCATAAAAAGGATCCCTGTATATTTTAGAGGCTGCCCTCAAAGCCGCATAATAAAGCATATTGGAAGGAAAATTAATATCCTGTACCATCTCATTCGCATGAGACCATTCCACAAACACCCCTTCCGGAATATGTGTCATCAAATACTCTGTACCTTCCAGCCTTCTATGAAACTCAATAATTCCAATTGCTTTTTCCCGATATTCCTCTATCAGTGCCTGATCTCCGGTTCGTTCCAGATATTCCGCCAATTCCAGTATCAGCCACAGTCCCCAATTCGGAATATACACCCCATCCAAATGATCTGCCGGATAACACATCGGCACCATCCCTGCCGCTATGCACTGATAGTTCTTTTCATGCAGGAAATTCTGCAAAAAACTGTTTTCCACCAGATTCTTACCTGTCAGAAGATGCTCCGTACGACCGGAAAAAAAGCTGTCGCAAAGATATCCTCCTCTCTCCCTTGACGGGCAGTCCGTAAGCAGATCTACCGCATTTGCGCGAAAGGTATTGATCGCAGCATTCATCACAGCGTAACGATCCGTGTCTGTTTGTCCGACCGGATAATCCACTTGCGGGTGCATGTATGTGATAAGCTGCACGCGGTTTACTTTTAAGTTTCCATGTGCCACAAACAATTTGATGTATTTCATGCAGTACACTTCAAAAAACTTCAACCGATAGCTGCCGGTCCTCAACTCATACTTGACGGCCCGACAGCATTCATCCCGCGTAATCTGCACATCCTCATTTAGCAACATTTCATCAAACAATACATAAAGCGTCGTATCCTCTGTTGCCGTCACGTCGCACACGGGGGTGCCGGCCGCATCGTATGGCAATTCATAAATGCGATATTCCTCTTTCGCAATTCCGTCCTTATCCTCTAATC
>CAKUAQ010000068.1 GCA_934636435.1 uncultured Eubacteriales bacterium | reverse complement strand
CAAACTGGAAACGCCAAACGTTCATAGTGCTTCCCAGCGAGCTGGAAATCACCTTGTTGCTTTCCGTTTCCTCTGCCTGCGTATACCGGTAGTTGTAGGTTTTGTTGATCTTCAGTTTGCCGTAAATTTCTTTGAGCAGCGCCGACTCAACCTTGTTGGCTTTCGCCACGTCCGCGTCTTTAGCCGTCGCATCGTTGGTGAAGAAATTCAGCACCGCCTGGCTGCGATAGCGGGGGATGGCATGCCAAGGGGACAGCTTTTGATAACTCACGCCATTGTTATTGAGCACCGGCTTGCCGTTGGAATCATACTTCCAATACATTTTTTCGCCAAAGGGACCGTATTCCGCCACGACCGCTCCCTCGGTGGAATAGAAATAGTCTACCAGCCGCACGGCGATCTCCGGATACTTGCAGGCGGAGGTAATCAGACCCCAGTTGGGCCAAAGCTGCTCCACGTCCATATAGCTCCAGGTAGCGGTGCCGTTGCCGGTGCCGTCCACGATGGGCATAATGGTGTAATCGTTCAGGAAGGTTTTGGCACTCATGATGGTGGAATAGCTGGAGGCATTCACGATACCCACCGTGGGCGTAGATCCGTCGATCATAGATTTGACCTTTGCCGCTGTCACGTTCCGCATTTCCGTGTTGAAGAGTAGCCCCTCGGAATACAGAGAAGCCGCAAAGCTGATCGCATTCTTATACTGGGTCGAAGTGGGTACATATGAAAGCTTTCCGTTAGCGTCGGCAGTGTAGAAATTATAGGTCGAAGCCCCGAACATACCGTACCAGCCCTTCGGCACGTCGCCGACAAAAACCAGCGGGATCTCGTCCTTTTTCCCATTGCCGTTCGGGTCATTATTCTTGAATGCCCGCAGAACCTTGAGAAGATCGTCCGTTGTCTTAGGCATACTGAGACCGAGCTTTGTGAGCCAGGTCTTGTTGATGTACAGTCTCTCGTCCCACAGGTTATTGTCCTCACGATAGAACGGGATCTTATAGATGTTTCCGTCGTCCTCCGTCGCCAGATACTTGACATCCTTATGTTCATTCAGCATTTTCGTGATGTTCGGCGCATAGTCGGCGAAGTAATTGTTGAGCTTCAGCAGCCGTCCCTCGCCGCCATACCGAGTTACCGTCGAGCTGTTGAGCAGACCGGTGCCCCAGAACATATCCGGCATATTGCCGCTGGCCAGCGCCAGCGAAACACTCTCGTTCGTCGCAGCATTGGAGATCATCTGGAACTCCAGTTTGGTGTTGAAACGCTTTTCGATAAACTTGGTGAACGCCATCTTGTTATAGTCGGTGCCGTTGGAATAGTCCACCGCCATAATCTTAAATGTCACCGGAGTTTTCGCGATCGGATAGCCTGTCTTATAGCAGTTATTCACCACCTCGGACTTACTGCTGCTCTGATTGATGGGAGAATCGCTGGGGGTCTCCCCGTCTCCACCGCTGCCCGTATTCGGGATGTCGCTGGTTCCGATGATCTCGGAGCCGATGATCACATCCGATGGTTCTGACGTGGTGTCGGTATGCCCACAGCCGGTCAGTGCAGCCAGCATACTCACCGCCAACAGCAGGCATACGACAGATTGGGTTTTCTTCAACATTGCATTGCCCTCCTATAAAATAAATTTGTATTTACTCGCCTGTAATACCGGAAGTTTCGATACCCTGGCGGAATTGCCTTTGGAAAAACAGATAGAAAATCAGGATCGGGATCACCGCCAGGAATGTTGCCGCCATAGCCACACCCTCTGTATACAGATCGGCATTCTGTAAAAACGACTGGGTTGGATCCGCCGCATCCTTCATGGAATCGTAGAGCTTCGGCAGCAGCATCGGCAGCAGCATCTGGGAATTCTCCCGAATATAAATGTTCGGCTCGTAAAAATCATTCCAGTGCCAGACGATGCTCAGCACCACACTCACGATCACCGAAGATGTGGACGCCGGGAAAGCGATCCGGAAAAAGGTGCGGATCGGTGTGCAGCCGTCCACGGCCGCCGCCTCCTCCAGAGAGCGGGGCAGCGACAAATAAAACTGCCGAAACAGGAAGATGAACAGTGCGCCCCGCAAACCGTAGCCCAACCAGGTCGGCACAAGCATCGGGAAATATCCGTTCGCCACGCCGATTTTGGAATACAGCAGATATTCCGGCACGATGATCGTCTGAATCGGTATCACCATGGAAAGGATGAGGAGAAAAGAAAACATCCGCTTTCCGATGAAGTTATACCGGGCAAATCCGTACCCCACAAAGGAACAGGCTAAGATGTGTCCGCCCGTAGCCACCACGCAATAGACGATCGTCTTGAGCAGGATGGGAATATACTGCATTTTTTCAAATGCCAGCGTATAATTGTGAAAATAAAGCTGGTTGACGATCCACGTCACCGAGCTGTCCATCAGATCCTCCGGCGATTTCAGGGAAGTGACGATCATATACAAAAATGGATACAGAAACACGACCGCCAGATCCAGCAGCAGCACATACATAAAAAACCGGACGATCTTCGGGAATATGGTATTCTTCTTAATTGTCCGGGTGGATAATCTTAATTGCATCTGCCCACCTCCTTTGCTCAGGAATTTTCATTCAGCCGCTTGATAAACGGCTTCAGGATCAGGAAAACAATACCGATCATCAACAGCACCGTGGCAAAATACAGCCAGCCCAGTGCCGAAGAATACTCAAAGCGATTGTCGGAGAACGCCACCGACACAATATAATTGAGCAGATCGCTGTCCTCGAGCGCAAAGGAAATGAGCGTATATACCGCGTTCAGCAACAATATCGGGGTGATCATCGGCAGAGTGATCTTCCAGAATATTTCCCATTCGCTGGCGCCGTCAATGCGGGACGATTCATACAGGCTGGGAGATATTCCCTGCAGCCCCGACAGCGCCAGTATGATCTGCACGCCGGACTTCCACATCACCAGCGTGATCCGGGAAAAGAACGCCGAGATATACTTGGTCGCCGTAGCGCCGATATATGTCTGCACGTTCTCCGGCAGCAGCATCCCCCGAGCAAACTCCATAGATCCGTCCTGCACATTCTGGCCGAGAAGCTGCTGCATGATGTATCCGCTCCCCAGCAGCACGGGGAGGAAAAATATCAGCCGAAAGCCCGCCCGGAACTTGATCTTCCGATTGAGGATGATCGCCACCAGCAGCGAGAACACCAGGATCATCGGTGTGTTGATCAGCATATCGGTGATGCTGGTCAACAGCATGGGCAAAAACCGATCGTCCACCAGAAATGCTTCCCGGTAATTGCTGATCCCTACAAAACGGACGCTGTAAGTTATATAACTCTTGATCTCGCCGAAGCTGAGCATCAGCGAAAAAATCACCGGATATACCAGCAAAAACAACGTGGCAAAGATCCACGGCGAGAGGAACACGTAGCCGGAAAGGCTCCGACGTCTCTCAAATTTTGACACTTTTCGCATTGGCTCAATCTCCCGATATCAGATAATCTTGGGCGGGAACGGTGATGCCGTCCACCGCCACCGGCTCTCTGCCGTAATTGACGTACACGGTTTTCCCGTTTTCGTAGCGCACGACCGCCAGATCGCCGGTCCGCCGTTCATGGGACACGATACTCAAACCGAACAGCTCTGAAAAATTCCTATTGAACGTTTCATAGGTTTGCAGGATTCGATCCTTCCACTCTCTGAATTCCGATGAGAACAGGGTATTGTACTCGGTATCGTTCAGCTTGGATGTGTTTTCCCAGGTGAGCAGATACGAAGGTATACAGCCGTATTCCGCCCATTCCAGCACACAGGAGGTATAATCGTAATGGGTGTTGGCATAGCTTCCGGTGTACGGAATATAGCCGTGGATCACCATCTGATAGAACGGCACGGAATAGTCGGAGAGGGTGTTGCCGCTGTCCCGCTGGGGCAGCCCATACACCGTGTCCACATATCCCAGCGCATAGCCGTTACCGGTATTCACCGATATACGCTGTCCGCTTTGGGCCGCCTGCTGCATGGCATCGCAATAGGCGCCGATGACATCCTGGCGGGTCGAAACCGCCTTGCTGCTGAAATCAGGATAGACAAGATTGCCTACCGAAAGCAAATTCAACCCCGCCTTATATTGGGAAAACCGTTGGAACAACCCCGGCATCACATCGCAGGCATCCAGAATATACTTTTTCCCGGTCTTATCCGTAAAGCTCTCGCCGTAGCTGTTACGCACGGCATTTTTCCGTTTATTGAAGCTGCCGGTGTTTTGGTCGGCATTGATGGCATCCGCCTCCAGCGACACACTCACTCCATCGGAGGAAAGGACACTCACCAGCTTTTTGAGAGCCGCCGTACCGCCCAAAGCAGACTCGGCTCCCGTCTTGGTCGGCAGGGTATCCCATCCACCGTCACACCACCCGGAAAGCACCAGATCCAGACGGCTCACTCCTCCGGAGCGCAGCTCATCGGCAATCGTCTGCACCTGTGAAAAGCCGGTCATTGTCACCACCGTTGAGGAAAACAGAGATTTTTTCTGAACACCGCACAGCGCACGGATATTCAGAGGAATCGACTCCTGCCTCTCCTGTTTCTTGAGCACGCCCTTGTCGATCAAATGCTCCCGGTAGGCAGCCGCCATACCGCTGTAATTGTTATTGCTGCCGCTCAGCATATGGTAATATACCGTTCGGTCGGCCTTGCTGCGCTTTTCCACCAGCGTGGTCACATCCACGTTATTGAAGGTGGTGCCGGAGAAATTCCGATAGCGGAAAGAGAAGAAACAGCGATATACGCTGGGCAGCTGATAGCCCGGCACGCCGATGTTGATTTTCACATCGTCGTCCCCCTCGTCAATGAACGCCAAAAATCCGCTGCGGCTCTGCGCAATTCCAAACACCGGCAAAAGGGCGCCGTATACGTTATTGGTCCGGTTCTTCTGCATCTGAAGGTAGGTCAGGTCACTGTCTCCATAGACGCTGTACTGATACATTTTGGCATTGGACTCGTCATTCGGTTTGAAGGTGATCACCGAGCCGCTGCCGTCCGGATACAGAATATACCCGTTTTCATCCTGACGGGAAGCACCGAAGTTATGCAACAGGGAAATACCGGTGATCCGTCCCTCCCCCTTTTCGGCGATCGACGAATCCACCACCCGATAATAGAACGCATCGTCCTCAATGCCAAATTCCACCTGGAACGAAAGATCCATCGCCGGCACTGTCACCGTGAGGAGCAGCTTACCGTCGGCGATCTCGCTGTCGGCTTTGATATCCCGGCAGGAGCTGTCATACAGCACATACTCCCGGATGGCGCCTGTCGTTTCGGCAGCATTGACCGTGATCAGCTGCGAGGCTGCGGAAATCGAAAAATCGGTATATTCCACATTTTCGTTCCTGAGCACATTCGACCAGACGGTGCCCGTCTCCTTGTCCACCACATACACATCCATTCCCGTCTTATGGAAATAGAATGCGATACGCTCATTTTCGTCCACCAGCGTCATATCGCTGTATGCAGGCGTCACGGTGGATATATCCGTGGGTTCATTATCAAACAGGAAATCCGAAAGATCCACGTCACTGTCTCCGGAATTATCGGCAGTCACCACGAAAACGGAAGACAAAAGCACGAAAAACGCTATTAAAATGATACTGGCTTTGCGCATACCGTTCCTCCTAACCAAGCTTAAATCGGATTTCTTTCACGAAGTTATAAATCAGCGACACCATCTGCACGGTCAGCGCATACAGAAGCAGCAGCACCGCCCACAGAATGACGATTGCCACCAGCGACAGCACCGTAATGCCGATCGTTTTGGAAAAGGAATAATCATTCAGCACCATCAGCGAGACAAACAGCAGAACGATCATCCAGATCAATCCCACGCCCCGGATAAAATTGAATATACCGGACTCCTCCAGGCTCATCCCATAGGAAACGGCGATGGAAATGAGGGTAAACAGCGTATAGGGAACCGTGCAATAGCAGGAGACCGTGAACTGATCCCACAGGGTGCTTTCGCCGTCGATCAGGGCGGTCATGGCATAGCTGCAGATCACCCACGAGATCAGCGGTACGACAAACACCGCTACCTCCAGCAGCACATTCACATCGTCGCTGTTTTTCGTAGCGAGGGGATAATGGACGGTATAGGCATACAGCAGCCTTGCGGCAACCGCCAGTCCATAGAGCAGCAGCGGTAACCACCAGCGGAATTTTCCCTCCCGCTTGACGATCTGCATACAGTCCACCGGATGGTAAATACTCAGCAGTATCAATTTCAATACACTCATGGCTTACCTCCGGAATAATAGACATCGACTGCCTGTTTGGCTTTCTTTCGGAAATACAGTATCGTCAGGAAGATTCCCGCACCCAGCGCCGCAATGCCGCACACGATCCATCCGAAATACTGCCGGAACACATCGTGGCGGTAGGAGGTGAAGGCGGTGGCGTACTCCTCCTTATTGTCCGCTTTTTTGAAATACTGCATCGCCTTTTCATATTCTTCCTGCTTGTTGGCGATCCTGCCCATCAGCGTATTGACAATGTAGCAGTTGCTGTCCGTTTCCAGTATCTGCTGCCCCTTCTCCAGCGCCTCGGTATAGCTGCCCTCGTGGAACAGATTATAGGTGGAAAGCAGCCGCTCCATATAGGAGGTGGGCGTAAACCGGTGGATCATCCCGGAGGCAGAATCCAGCACAAAGGTCTCCCCCTTGCTGTTGATATCCAGCGCCACCGGCGTAAGACACTTATCCTTTATTTCACCGATCCCGCAGTATGCAACGATCATATCGCCGTCAGGGGTATACACATACACCCGCCCGCTGTTTTTCTCCAGTGCATGGATCGCTCCAGTGCTATCCACACAAATATCCACAAACAGTGCATCCTGCATATTGGTGGATTTATCCTCCATGACGCTTTCGCCGTAGTTTCCCTCCGGGAACAGGTTATCGCCGTCAAAATTCAGAATGCGGATCTGATTCTTTGTGTCGTTTGCCACCGCATAAATCAGTCCGTCGTCTCCGATGGCAAAGGAATTATAGGTCGCCGCCTGCGTGTATTTGGCCTTATTCTTCTGCACCGTGCTTCCGAAAGTGCGGATAAAAAACTCCCGCAGATTAAAGCCGACCTTATTCGCCCCTACATACCCCCGAAACTCATTATTGGAATCAATCATCATGAACTGCTGGGCCTGCACCACATAAATGAGTCCCTGTTCGCTGATTGCCAGCTTATTCACCGAAAAGTCCACGCTGTCGCTGATCAGCTCCGATTCGGGCTTTGTAAACACCTCGATCTGCTCATCGGCGGAAGAAATATGCACAATGCGCATATTGCCGGTATCCGCCACAAACAGATCGCCGTTCTTGCTGACAAACACGCTTTGCGGCGCATTCAGATTCCCGGAATTGGTGAAACTTCTCACATAATTCCCATTCGGGTCCAACTGAATGATCCGGTTCTTATTCGTGTCGGTTACGTAAATATTATCCTGGCCGTCTATAAACAAATCGGAGGCATCCAGAAATGACCCGCCGTCGGTGCCAAGATAACCGATCACCTGCTCGCAGGAATAGCACAGCGGCGTATTGACGTGTTTCCCGTCCACAATGGTGAAGCTCGTATCCGACACAGCTGAAACGCTCACCGTCAGCAGCGAAAACACCAGGATCATACAGACAAGTCGTAAAAGTTTTGCACTCATAGCAAGCTCCTTACAGCAAAGCGATCATCATTTGATACCGGAATACGCCATCGTGGTCAACACCTTGCTTTGCATCACCAGATATACGATAATGACCGGCAGCGTCATCACAAAGGTGGAGGCCGCCACCGAACCGGCCGTCGTCAGCGCTGCGGCGCCCGTACCGCCGGCAATCATCTGCACCGCCAGCGGCAGGGTCTTCAGCGACGAATCGGTGATATACAGC
>CAKUAQ010000067.1 GCA_934636435.1 uncultured Eubacteriales bacterium | reverse complement strand
TGTCCAGACAGTTCCCCTTGCGGTTCACGCTCTGCCGGGTGCCTTTTTCACGAAGCATTCATTGATACGGTTTGTGCTGATACTGCCAGCCCTGGTCAGAATGAAGAATACGGTTTGTTCCGTCCGGAATCTTTTCAAGCGCCTTGTCCGGCATGGTTGTTACCATGCTCGGCACCGAGCAGTCCGGTATGGTATAGCCGACCGGATCTCTGTTGTTTATATCAAATCGTCGGCATGTTTCATGATAACTCAGCTGCTTCTGCTGCATGGTTTCCACAACCGTCTTTTTGGATTCCGGCGTGTATTGTTTGTTCGGTACTCCCTTGGGCATAGAAAAGCACCCCATTTATTAGTACAAGTATTTTGCCATACTTGTCTAACAAATGGGGGCTGTTCATGTCGGGTGGCTTTCTTTTGTATTCGGACGATCGGAGTACGGCGCTCGCAAGGCTTATGGAGAGGGAGCCGCCGCTGGGAGAGTCTGCGCTTTTATTTAATGGCGGCGCATATGCGCCGCAGGTATGGCACGTGGCGCTTCCGCGGTGTTACAGATCCGGCTGCTCGGTGAGCGCGGCCGCAACACGTGCGGCGTAGAAATCCGTCTCCGCCGGACAGCCCTCGGCGGGGCGGATGTGCCGATAATGGGCGAGGTATTCCACATTGCCGTTGGTACCGTGGATGGGGGATACGGTCAGCGCCGTCAGATACAGCTCCTGAGCGGCGGCTGCGGCAAAGATGGAGTACAGCAGCGGCGGCAGATCGTCGGCGGGATTCTTCAGAACGCCGTTTTTCCCCAGCTGCCGGGGCAAGGCTTCAAACTGGGGCTTAATGAGGGTGATCAGCTGTCCCTCCGGTTTGAGAATCATGTGGATGGCGGGGAAGATCTTTGTCAGCGAGATAAAGGAAACATCCACCGTGACCAGATCGCAGGGGGTGTCGTTCAGCTGTGCGGGGGTCAGCCGTCGGGCATTGGTACGCTCCAACACCGTCACCCGGGGATCGCTGCGCAACTTCCAGTCCAGTATGCCGTAGGCTACGTCCACCGAGAATACGTGAGCCGCGCCGTTCTGCAGCAGGCAGTCGGTGAAACCGCCGTTGCTGGCGCCGATGTCGCAGACAGTGGCGCCGGTGGGATTGACGGAGAAGGCGGACAGCGCCTTCTCCAGCTTATAGCCGGAGCGGCTGGCATACTTGCGGTTTTTTTCCCGCAAGGTCAGCACGGTATCGGCGGGGACGGTGGTGCCTGCTTTGTCGGCGGGCACCGCGCCGATCCACACACGCCCCTCCATGATCAGCGCGGCGGCAGTGGACAGATCGGTGTCAAACTGTCGGGCGGCCAATTCGTCCAGTCGTATGGTGTTCATATACGTCACTTCCTTTTTGGGGTTGCACAGACGGGATCCCCGCAAACAGCTCCTGCGCCTGTTTCATGGGCAGGTTGCGGATACGGTGGTATCGGCTGGCCTCGTTATAGGTATATACCAGTACGTCGCAGTTGTGCGCCATAGCCTGAAACGGCGTCTGCGTCAACGCATAGGCCACCACCTTGTCCTCCGGGATCAGCACCGTGTGGAAGGTGTACCATTTGGAATACTTGAGGTTGAAGAACCTGTCCCGGCGGGAAATACCGGCAGTGAACCGGTCGATGGTTTTGACCAGCAGCTGCCAGGCGCAGGGGATATAGGCCATCGTGGTCAGGTAATAGATCAGCTCCTGCCACTGGGGGAACCAGCTTTGCAACTGTCGGGACACGGGGTACAGCAGGATCATTGTCCACAGAGGGTAGAATACATACCGATAGATGGAGAGAAATGCCGCTTTCAGCGTGACGGGACGGCGGGTAAATTCCGGCAGCAGTCGGCGCACCTCGCTCTCCGAATGCCGGATGCTGGATACCGGCACCAGCACAGACATGGAATTCTTCTCCTTGCCGTAGCCGATGCAGCTGATGAACACCATGTCCAGATGCAGCAGGCGGCTGACGATGCTCTGTCGGTAGTCTACGAAGTTGACAGACTTCGCGGCACAGGAATAGTCCCGGCGGGTGAACAGCCCGGTGCGGATAGTAAGAAAGCTCTTATAGCGGGATACCCGGAAGGGCAGGTAGCGGAACATATTCCGGATCGCCGACACGCCCCAGCCGCCGATGAGCACCAGAGCAATCAGCGCCGCCGAGCGAGGGATCCAGGTCACATATCCGGCCACCGTCTCCAGATCGCCCAGCAGCTGCTGCCGGAATCCCTCGCCCAGCAGCCGTCCGGATTGCTGGAAGGTGGTAGCCAGCAGGAAAATGCCGCTGAAGGAATTGGAGATGAGCAGCGACAGCACCACCACATGATACCAGCGGGGGCTGTAAGCATGAAGAGGCTGCGATTCATGGCTCTGCCGCTGATCGAGAATTTCTTTAGCGCGCGGCTCACCTACGGTGAGACTGAAATCCGCCTGACGGCTGCCGCCGGCGTCGGTGTCGATGGCAATACGCACTGCCCGCAACGGGCGCAGATACAGCGGCCGCTCCACCGACAGGGTGACGATGTTGTGCCGGGGAATATAGGAGGTGCGGTGCAAAAAAACACCCCGCCGGATGGTGAAGCCCTCTTCATCCAGCGTATAGGTGTGAAATTGCCAGCCTAAATAGGATAGCAGCAGTAGCAGAAACACTACCAGCAGATCCTGCCAGGTCCCCTTGACCCATGCATACAGGCCCTGCGGGCTGCGAATATATCGCAGGCCGCGTGCCAACGGGAACAGCAGCAGAAACAGATACCGGTAGATGTATTTGAACATGGCAATAGGATGCTGGTGCCGTTCGGGAATAGCCTGACGGGGGGCATTCGGCATGGAGTCTCTCCTTTCCGGCGGGATTCACCGCCGCATCAGCAGACGGCTCAGCTCGTGCGCCTCAGCGGCGGGGATCCCCTCCAGCAGCAGCCACCCGCCGGCGGCGGAGACCCACACGAACGCAAAGCCGAACAGACGTTCCAGCGGCCCGCGGATGACCGTCACATGGCGCACACTGGACAAGGGCATATGATGGTGGCTGACCACATAGACGCCGCTGACGACGCACAGATCCGTCGCATCGATCCCATAGCGGGCGTGCCGGTAGCGCAGCGGAATATATACCGCCAGCAAAAAGGCCAGTGCCAGCAGCCACAGCCCGGTGAAGCCATAGGCCACCCAGCGAGGGATGAAAGGCAGGCGGAACAGCACGACGGACAGGATCACGGGAATCAACGCAACCACCAACGTGTATACTGCCCAGGAGATCCGGACGCGGGGATCGGGTCGTTTCATCTCCATAGGCAGTCACCTCCTTTTTTCGCTATCGTTTACCGATGGCTGTATTCATCGACGATCGCAGCCATTTCATGCATATGCTCTTCCATCTGCCGTGCCAGCTCGATCTGATTGCGGGTGCGGATGAGATTATGACCGGGCTTTTTCACTTTGAAATATACATCGCCGTTGAGATAGTCGGTGAGGAACCGGGCGCACAGCTCCAGCGTGAGGATCTGCGCCGCCTGCGGGAACAGGCATATCTCCTCGTCGGTGAGCCGTTCGCCGGCGGAACGCAGAAATCCGGCGGTGAAGCGCTCAAACAGCTCCAGATCAAAATGCACCAGCGACAGATCTTCTTCATCCTCGCCTGCGGTGTTGGCGCCCGAGCGGATGGCGTCGCCGTAGTCAAACAGCGCCGAACCGGGCATAACCGTATCCAGGTCGATCACGCAGATGGGAGCATCGGTGTCCGTGTCGAACAGAACGTTGTTGATCTTGGTGTCGTTGTGGGTCACGCGTAGGGGGATGCGCCCGCTGTTCAGCGCCGCCATGATGACACCGGCCTGCTGCTCCCGGTCGAGAATGAACCGGATCTCCGGCTGGACCTCCGTTGCCCGCCCGGCCCGATCTTCCCGAATGGCCTCATGCAGCAGGCGCATCCGGTCGGGCGTGTCGTGGAAGTGAGGAATGGTCTCATGCAGTGTTTCCACCGGAAAATCCGCCAATTCGCCCTGAAACTGTCCGTATGCATAGCCGGCCTGCTCAAAGTGGTCGGCCGAAACAATGTCGTAGGTTTTCGCCCGGTCGATGTACCGGTAGGCCCTCCAGAAGCCGGTCTCGTTCTCCACATAGGGAACGCCGTCGGCGGTGGTGCGGAAATGCAGCACACGGCGAGGGGAATCCTCGCCAAGCTGTGCGCCGATATGGGAGGTGACTTGCCGGATATTCTCCATGACCTCCCGGGGATTCTTGAATACATAGGTGTTCAGCCGTTGCAGAATGTACTCCTTTAGCTCGTTCTGTTCGCCAAGGAATTGCAGCTTGTATGTTTGATTGATATTGCCGACAAACAGTTCTTCATATCCCTGGAATGTGCCGGAGATGCCGAATGACCGAATCAGCTCCGAAAAATCCATACAGTGTTCCCCTTGTATCTCAATTTGCTTGCCGCTAAGCGACGTGATTACTCATCAGTATACCATAACGACCATTATTTGTAAAGTCCGGGCTCCACCGGAATCGGTTCCGCCGGTGTCAACGAGCTCTCCTTTACATGGCAGCCCACCGCCCACAGCTCTACGCCGTGGGCGGCTGCCTCCCGCAGCGCCTGCCCGAAAGCGGGATGGGTCTCATCGTTGGGGCGCACCGCCCGGATGCCCTCCATTTGCACAATAAACAGCACGGCGGCGCGGCATCCCGCCGCCACGGCACGCTGCAGGCAATGGAGATGCCTAACGCCCCGCGCGGTGGGGGCATCGGGGAAATAGCCCATGTTCTCCCGCTCCAGCGTGCAGCCCTTGACCTCTACATACAGCGTCTGTCCGTTCTGCTCCAGCCGGAAATCCAGGCGGCTGTCCTCATAGCGCACCTCCCGGGACAGCAGCGCCCCCGGAAACCGGGCGGCAAGATATTCCGCCGCCACGGCATTGGGGGCTTGGCTGTCCATATTGATGAGCCGGTCGCCTTTGTATACAGCGATGAGGTCATAGGCGGTTTTGCGTGCCGGGTTCTGCGCCCGCTCCAGAATGACGGTGCAGCCCGGTATCAGCAGCTCCCGGCAGCGCCCGGTGTTTTTCACGTGGCAAACGGCTTCCCGCCCGTCGATCTCCACCAGAGCAATAAAGCGGTTGGGGCGGCTGCGAAACCTCCCCCGCACGCAGATACCGTACTGCATTTTATGTGTTCTGCCCGGTCGCTGCGGGTGCGTCGGCGGGCAGGGAGGCATCTTTTTTGCGTTCCCGGATGTACTTTGTCCATTTGATGTAGCCGTAGGTGGTGTTGGTGAGATAGCCCACCTTCAGCACCAGCAGCACATACTGTCCGGATAGTATGTTGATGACCGCTTCCAGTATGGAAGAAATATACCAGGCGATCCATTGCTCCCGATACCGCAGCAGAATGAATACGCCGTTGGCAATGCCCACTGCCGAGGCGCAGGCGTCTAAGTAGCAAACGATGTTCTCCAGCGTGGCGTTGCCGCCGAACAGAGTGGTGCCGATCTCCAGCGTGGTGAGAAAATAGCCGACCCCGACGGTCCACACAACGATGCTGATGAGAATGAGCACCTCCGCCAGACCGCTGAGCTTGCGCACCTCGGTGAGTTCTTCCTCTTTGCGGTCGGGATGCTTATGCCAGTTGATAAAGCTGATAATATCAATGGGCAGCCAAAAGAACAGGGTGGATGCCATGGTGGCGAACCGGTAAGCCAGCACCACGCAGATGGCAATTTCGGTCAGCTCCACAAAGATGGAAACAATGAAATTCCACTTGCTCTGCTTGGAAATAAGCAGCTCACACAGGATGTTGAGGAAAGTGTCCGCCAGATACAGCGCCATAATCAGCTTGCCATTGACGCCATTGACATCCTCCTCGGGAAACAGAAAGGCAAAAATGAAGGATAGCACAAGAATACTGAAGAACCAGATCTTCTCATAGGGGGTGAAATAGTGCCACAGCCGGGTTAGCTTCGCTTTCAGACCGGTCTCCCGGCACCGGTCTATCTGCTGCGTGGGATCATTTTCCATGGGGATTTCCTCCTTAAAATATAGGATAAAAGACAGTATACCACGGATACGGTGGATTTGCAAGCGTTGACATAGGTTGTATACTATATAATTGGAGGGATTATTATGACGGCAATTGAAAAACTGGCGACAGCTATCCGGGACAGCCGCCGCATCGTCTTTTTCGGAGGAGCGGGGGTATCCACGGAGAGCGGGCTGAAGGATTACCGCAGCGCCGACGGGATTTACCATACCGCCACCCGCTATGGGCGCACGCCGGAGGAAATTCTCAGCCATCGGTGCTTTTTTGAGGATACGGCGCTGTTTTACCGTTTTTATCGGGATTTCTTCCTGCAGGCGGCGGAGCCGAACGACACCCATCGGGCGCTGGCTACGTTGGAGCGGCAGGGAAAAGACCTGACGATTGTGACCCAGAATATTGACGGTTTGCATCAAAAGGCGGGCAGCCGCCGGGTACTGGAGCTGCACGGCAACGCCGCCCGGTTCCGCTGCGTGTCGTGCGGCAGGCTCTATGATGCCCGGTGTCTCGCCGACGGCGCGCCGGTGCCCCGCTGCGCCTGCGGCGGATGGATCAAACCGGAGGTGGTGCTGTATGGCGAGCCGCTGGATGAGACGGTGGTGCAGAGCGCCGTGGATGCCATCGCCGGGGCGGAGCTGCTCATTGTGGGCGGCACCTCGTTGACGGTCTATCCGGCGGCGGGGCTGATTCGTTATTTTCGTGGGGACACGCTGGCGGTCATCAACCGGGACGAAACCGGCTGCGACGGGCAGGCGCAGATCGTGATCCACGATAGCTTAGGTACGGTGTTTCGTCAGGTGATGCAGCGGCTGCGCGGCAAAGCCGATGGAGGGTCGTCGCTATGAAGCGGAGGATATTGTGTGTCTGCGTGTGCACGACGCTGTTGCTGGGGTTTGGCGGCTGTTCGGGTGCGGGTTCCCCGGCGGAGAGCGCAACGTCGCCTGCGGTAACGACGACCGCGACGGCACCGACCACCGCCACGACAACGGTGTCTGTTGCGACAACGCCCTCCACAGCGACCACGGCAGTTGCCCCGCATCCGCCGGTTTCCGGCGTCCCCATTTCACTGGCGCAGGGGGGCGCCGCGCAGCTGGATGCGGCGCTGCGATCCTATTCCGGGCAGGTGTCGGTGGGGTATTACGCGTTAGACAGCGGTGCGGAATATACCTACAACCCAGACCGGCGGTATAACGCCGCCAGTCTGATGAAAGCGCCCTTTTGTCTGTACATTCTGCAGCAGGCGAGCACGGGCCAATGCAATCTGGACAAGCAGCTGCAATATACGGAGAAATTTGTATCCAAAGGCACCGGTAGGCTGAAAAATCTGCCGGTGGGCGGGTGGTATTCGATCCGTACGTTGGTGGAGTACGCGATCCGTTACAGCGATAATGCGGCGCTGCGGATGCTGCGCGACGAGTTCGGCACCGCCGGGTTCATGGCCTATGCCGGACAGCTGGGCATTCCCGACCCGAAGGTCATAGGGCTGATCACCAATGCCACCGTCACCGTGGAGGAGGCGCTGATCTATATGCAAGCCATTCATCGGTTTATGCAGGAGGATCCCAACGGCGCGCTCCTGCGTCAGTATATGACCACCACCACCAATCCTATGATCGTATCCGCAGCGGGATACCCGGTGGTGCGGAAATACGGCTGGGCAGACAAAGCCTTTCACGATATGGCGATTGTGGAGGCGCCCCAGCCCTACGTGCTGGTGATCCTCACCGACCACGAGGAAGGCACCGGCTCCGATTTTTCCATGTTCCGTCAGATTTCCGGCCTGTTCGAACGAGTCAAGGCGTAAATATAGAAAAAACAACCGCCACCCGACATGAACAGCCCCCATTGGTTAGACAGGTATGGCAAAGTACCCGGACTAATAAATGGGGTGCTTTTCTATGCCCAAGGGAGTGCCGAACGAAACAATACACGCCGGAATCCGAAGAGATGGTTGTGGAAACCATACGGC
>CAKUAQ010000066.1 GCA_934636435.1 uncultured Eubacteriales bacterium | reverse complement strand
GACTTTTTCCTGCTGCAGCGACTCGATCTCCGCCTTCCGCTGCTCAGCTGTGAGTGCGGTATCGGAATACGCCACATCCAAACGGTTTTCAATCTCGGCGAGGGTCTCGCGATAGTGCCGCTTGGCAGCCTGTGCCGGGGTCTCCACTTTCACGCGGCTGGCATTCTTATTCTTTATGATATCCATCAGCACAGCCACGACCACGATGATGCCGGTCAGCACATAGGTGACATAGGTGGCGTTGACGTTGAGGTTAAACCGCGCCAGCACGAAGTTCAGACCGCTGCGGATCACGACCAGCATCACGCTGCCGATCACCGAGCCGGCGACCGAGGCGATACCACCGGCCGCGCTGGTGCCGCCGATATACACGCCGGCGATGGCATCCAGCTCATAGCCGTTACCGGTAGCCGCCGCAACCGTGGTGAAGGAAGCCGACCAGAAGATCGCCGCCACACCGGCGCCGATGCCGCTGAACAGATAGGCAAGCATCTTGTACTTATCCGTGTTGATACCGGACAGGCGGGTAGCCTCCTCATTGCTGCCGATGGCAAGAATGTAGCGGCCGACGCGATTCTTATACATCAGATACATACACAGGAGCATCAGGCCGATCACCCAGATCAGACCGACGGGGAATTTGTTGTAGTTCGAGAACACCTTATTGAACCAGCTGCCGGTCGGATAGAAGATGTTCGGCACGGCGACAATGATGGCGCTGAGGCCGCGGGAGAACATCATTGTGCCGAGGGTGGCGATAAACGCCGGCACCTTGAGCTTGGCCACCAGCAGACCGTTGATCAGGCCGAACAGGGCACCGATCGCAATCATCAGCGGGATGACCGCCCACAGCGGCACCATCTCCTTCTCATACATATGTCCGGCGACAACCGACGAGGCGATACACACCGTACCGATCGACAGGTCGATGCCGCCCGTCGCGATAACGAAGGTGACACCGAGCGCCAGAACGGCATAGGGCGCGAGGCTCTGCGCCATACTGACGATATTGTATGTCTTTAAGAAATTCGGGTTGAGAACGTAGAACACCACAATCAGCGCCACAAGCGCCAGGACGATGATCATGTTCTGCTTGCCCTTGGTGGCAACCGACTCACGGAGCCGGACGCCTTGACGGCGCAGCTTACGCGCCGCTGTCAGCTTAACTTGATTTTCCATATCCAGACCTCCTGCTTTCTTCGATCTCATCGGGTCATCCGCCGCTTACGCGGACTCCCGCATCGTCGCATATTTCATGATTTCTTCCTGGGTCAGGCCCTCGATCGGCAGATCCGCCGTCACGCGGCCTTCGCACATGACCACCACGCGATCGGAGAGCCGCTGAATCTCTGCGAGCTCCGAGGAGATCATAATGATGGATTTTCCTTCGGCGGCCAGCTGGGACATCAAGGCATACATCTCGCTCTTGGCGCCGATGTCGATGCCGCGGGTCGGCTCGTCGAAGATAAAGATATCGCAATCCTTCAGCAACCAGCGCGCCACAATAACCTTCTGCTGGTTACCGCCGGACAGGTTCTTGACCGCCTGCTCCATAGAGGGAGTCTTTGTCCGCAGGGTGGAATTGACCTTTTCGGCGGAACGGCGAATCTCCGGATCCGATATCCATCCGGCATGGATGTAATCGTCGAGAGAAGCCAGAACCGTGTTCTCCGCCACAGACTTGATCAGCATCAGACCATACTGCTTGCGGTCCTCGGAGAGGTAGCAGATACCGCTCTTCACCGCCGCCTCCGGCGATTTGATCCGCACCGGCTTGCCATTGACCAGCACCTCACCGGAATCAAAGTGATCCGCACCGAATATGGCTCGCGCCAGCTCGGTACGCCCGGCGCCCATCAGGCCGGCAAAGCCGAGAATCTCGCCCTTTTTCAGGGTAAAGCTGATATCCTTGAGGGTGTTGCCGCTGCTTAAGTGCCGCACTTCAAGGGCCGTCGGCGCATCCGGAGCCACCAGACTCTTTTCCTTCTGCCCGCCGTAGATCACGCGCCCCACCATCATCTGCACGATCTCGTCCTTTGTGGTGTCGCGGGTGTTGAGCGTGCCCACATATTCGCCGTCGCGCATCACCGTCACGCGGTCGGATATTCTGCCGATCTCGTCCATACGGTGGGAGATGTAAATCATACCGATACCCTTCTGCCGCAGATCGTTCATGATTGCGAACAGCTCCTCGACCTCCGGCTGCGTCAGCGCCGCCGTCGGCTCGTCAAGCACCAGCAGCTTGGAATCCCGGGAGATCGCCTTGGCAATCTCCACCATCTGCTGCTTGCCGACCGTCAGCGACCCGAGCCGCACCGTGGGATCGATGCGGATGCCGATGCGCTTGAACAGCGCCTTGGTATCCTCCACCATCTTGCGGTCATCGATGATCACGCCGCCGATACGCGGCTCGCGTCCGATGTAGATGTTCTGCGCCACGGTCAGGTGAGCCATCATATTCAGCTCCTGGTGGATCATACTGATCCCTGCCGCCTGCGATTCCGCGATAGAAGAAAAATCGACCGGTTTGCCGAAAAGCTCGACCTCTCCAGCATCCCGTCGGTGGATACCGCAAAGCACTTTCATCAGCGTGGACTTTCCGGCACCGTTCTCTCCCATCAGCGCGTGCACCTCACCGGCACGAAGTTCAAAACTAACCGATCGCAGTGCGTGCACGCCGGAAAAGCGTTTGTCGATATCGGTCATTTTCAGAATAACTTCGCCCATTTTGATTCACATCCTTCCCGAGTTGTCGTTTTTTCCAGAAATTTTTATCTATGTTCGCCTCTTTTGTTATTATTCTATCATTTTTGACAAATAGTACAAGGGATATATTTGTTGTGTTTTGACCGCAAGAAAATCCTAATTTGTGACATTTTGATTGACTTTTCTTATTAAATATGGTATAAAAAAACTACAGCTTTTCCGCTTATCTTCACGGAATCCCCAAGGATCCCTGAAAGGAAACGTTATGCAAATTAAACACCGATATAACAGCGCGCAGCGACAGCATTATCTGTTGGAGACCCATTATTCCTTTAAGCTCAAGCCCCGCCTGCTCTATGTTGGCTCGCTTGATAAGCAAGGCGGCTGGCGCGAGGAGCCGCACACCCACGAGTTTTTTGAGATGATATTCATCACTGACGGACACGGCACCGCCGTGATCGGCGAGTCCGAATACGAGGTTGATCGCGGCGATATTCTAATCTATAACGCCGGCATCTCTCACTGCGAAAAAAGCAGCCGAAACGACCCCATGGAGGCGTGCTTTATCGCCTATGATAAGCTGGAGATCACCGACCTGCCGCCAAACTGGCTGCTCCCGCCCTCCTACGGTTTTATTTTTTCCGCCGGAGAAATGTATGATATGTTCAATCATCTGTTCACCAGACTGCTCTGCGAATTCGAGCAGAAAGAGCGGTTTTACATGGAGATCGCCCAGAACACATCACGCACGCTGTTGATGTACCTGTTCCGGCTCATCAACAAAACCGAAAACGCCGATAGTCTACTGAATTCGGGGCGGATCTTGGATACCGCTATCGCCTATATCGACACACATTATGCCGAGGAAATCACCCTTGAAGACCTGGCGCGGGAGTGCTATGCGAACAAGTATTATCTTTCTCATCAGTTCTCCCGCCTGCGCGGGGAGAGCATCGGCAAATACATTCAGAAGCGGCGGCTCTGCGAGGCGAAACGGCTGCTGTCCGAAACAGACATCTCCGTGCGGAGGATAGCCGAGGTGGTCGGCATCCCCGACATCAGCTATTTCTGTCGCATATTCAAAAAGGAGACGGGCGTTACCCCGCTCACCTTCCGCTCCGGCGGAAAAAGACCGCAGGAGGAGAAACTCCCTGACCCGCCTTCTGACCGACAGGGATGAAGATACCCACCGGCGAAATGGACTATATCCTGCAAAGCATACAGTGAAAAAGCCTCCTGTTGTAGCTTCTATCCTACAACAGGAGGCACTATTATATACGAAGGATATGCGATGGCAGAGATGCTCCGCGAAGAAGCGTTTCGGCAAAAAGCCGCAGGAGAAAAATCGGTGCCCGTTTCGGACAGAACAAGGTACAAAGCAAAGAGCGATTCGACGCTCCAAAACGCTCGGACCCGAGGGGTATAGGCCGGCATCAAAAAGCTCGTCCGTCGGATGCCGCCGACCCCGGCGTTTCTACCCCTGTGTCATGAAACGGCGGGCCTCCCTCACTCCGCAGAACGCATCACCTGAATATACCGGGCGGCATTCCCGGACTTTCGCCAGCGATAATTGCCGCTGACCCTATCGCCCACCCGAATTTCCTCCGGCGTGATCTTGTCATCCCTCTCATAATAGAAGGTGCGCGTCCGCCCATCCGCCGGCACGGTGTAGACGACCGGGATGTCGGAGAAATCCAGCGTCACCGTCAGCACCACCCGGTCGCCCTCGTGGGAAACGGCGGTAACTTCTCCGCTGAAATCCACCGTCTTGGACGGGGCCAGATACAGACCAAGACAGACGATCGCCGCAATCGTCGCAAGGCACAAACCGATTTTCACCGCCTTCATCGTCGCTCCCCCCTCTTTAAGCGCATTGTACCATGGCCGTCGATTTCTGTCAAGCCTGCCCGGCAGCACAGTCTTGACGAGATCACCGACCGTATGGTATACTGAAAGCAATCTATCATTTGCGAGGGATATGAACCATGAACCGTCCGATTTGAGCACAACGCAAAACCGTACGTCAGCGCCACCTTCCCGGTGACGCTTGAGTTTGTTGTGCCTATAAATCGGAAAGGACGAATTCCACGTGGAACGAAAAAAGAATATTTGGCTGATGTGCGCCGTCGCCCTCCTGCAGGGAATGGTGTTCTACGGCTCCATCGCCACTCTGTACCGACGTGCCCGGGGCGTTGATGTTTTTCAGATCACCCTCATAGAAAGTATCAGTTTGCTGCTATGTATTGCCTTTGAGCTTCCCTGGGGCGTCATCGCCGACCGCATCGGGTATAAGACCGCCCTGGTCCTCTGCAATGGGCTGTATTTTCTGTCGAAACTGGTGTTCTGGCAGGCCACCGGTTTCTGGTGGTTTTTGCTGGAGCGGGTGATGCTCAGCATCGTCATCGCCGGACTGTCCGGGGTGGACACCAGCCTGCTGTATCTGTCCTGCGCCCCGGGAGACAGCCAAAAGGTCTTCGGTCTCTACGACAGCATGGGACTGCTCGGGCTGGTTGCTGCCTCTCTCGTATACTCCGGATGGATTCGGGAGCGGTATGCGCTGGCCGCCGGGCTGACCGCCGCGACCTACGGCATCGCCGCCCTGCTGACCCTGTTTTTGACCGAAGTGCGGGAAAGAGAGCAGCGCTCCTTCCGGCTGTCGGAATATACCGCCATTCTGCGCGAGCTGCTGCAGGACCCTTATCGCCTGCTGTTTCTGGTCGGCGTAGCCTGTCTCACTCAATCCCACCAGACCGTGACGGTATTCCTCAATCAGCTGCAATATGAGCGCTGCGGAGTATCCCCCACCCTGATGGGGTATCTCTATATAGGCGTTACCCTTGTCGGCGTATGTGCGGCCTTTTCCGCCCGCTGGACAAAACGGCTGGGCGCGCAGCGGACCGGCGCCGCTTTACCGGCGGCCGGGTGCATCGCCTGTCTGGTGCTGACCGCAACCCGCAGCGCCGTCTGGTCGGTGGCCGGTATCGTGCTGCTGCGGATGGCGAACAGTCTGTTTCAGCCCTTTCAGCAGGAATGGCAAAACCGACTGGTGCGCTCCGAGAACCGCGCCACCGAGCTGAGTTTGTGCGCCATGCTGGTGGACGGAGTCAGCGCCGGGATCAGCGTTTTGCTGGGCGCACTGGCTTCCCGTCGCCTATGGGCGGCATTTCTGTGCGCCGGGGCGTTTTGCTTGGCAGGGCTGGGGCTGTTTCAGCTCTGGTGCATCCGCACACAGCCGGATCATGGGAGAAAAGCGGCGATTCCTTGATTTTTTTCTTTACAACCGCGCATAATTCCTATATAATGACTTGATGGAAAATATATGAAACGGGAGACATACCATGCTGCAATTTGAAGAATTAAAGCTGAAGCTGGAAGCCATGGAGCCGCAGATCGAGGATCTGGCGGGATCCATCGGCCTGACCCAACTCAAGCGTCAGGCCGACGAGCTGGACGCACAGGCAGCCGCGCCGGGCTTCTGGGACGATATGGAGACGGCGAAAAAGGTCACGCAAAAAACGGCGATCCTCAAGGCGAAGATCGAAAACTATGAAAAGCTGCACACCGAATATCAGGACACCATGACTCTCATCGAGCTGGCCAACGAGGAAGAGGATCTGTCCCTGCTGGACGAATGCACCGAGGGCATCGACCGCATCGAAAAATCCATCGAAACCCAGCGGCTGGCCACCCTCCTGAGCGGCGAATACGATTCCAAAAATGCCATCCTCACCTTCCACGCCGGCGCCGGCGGCACCGAAGCGCAGGATTGGGCCTCCATGCTTTATCGGATGTATACCCACTGGGCGGAAAGCCACGGCTTCCAGTACAACATTCTGGACTATCTGGACGGGGACGAGGCGGGCATCAAGAGCGCCTCCATCGAAATCGTCGGCGAAAATGCCTACGGCTATCTGAAAGGCGAGGCGGGCGTCCACCGACTGGTGCGCATTTCCCCCTTCGACGCTTCCGGTCGACGGCACACCTCCTTCTCCGCATTGGAGGTCATTCCGGAGATCGACGAGGATACCGAAGTGGAGATCCGCCCCGAGGACATCAAGATGGACGTGTTCCGTTCCTCCGGCGCCGGCGGACAGCACATCAACAAAACCTCCTCCGCCGTGCGACTGACCCACATTCCCACCGGCATCGTCGTGGCCTGCCAGAATGAGCGCAGCCAGTTCCAGAACCGGGACAAAGCCATGGCCATGCTCAAATCCAAGCTGGTGGAGATCAAGGAGCGGGAGCACCTGGACAAGATCGACGACATCAAGGGCGCTCAAATGAAGATCGAATGGGGCAGCCAGATCCGCTCCTATGTGTTCATGCCCTATACGCTGGCCAAGGATACCCGCACCGGCTACGAAACGGGCAATATCCAGGCGGTGATGGACGGCGAGATCGACGGCTTTATCAACGCCTACTTACAGGCGGCCGCCAACGGGACGCTGGGTAAGGCCTCTGCCGCCGAGGATTAAACGGATACGCGAAAGGACGCCGCGCCGAAGTTGTGCGGCGTCCTTTTCGGTGAGAAACGGAGTGTGTGCTATGAAAGAAGAATGGACGCGCACGGAGCGGCTGATCGGCCCGGCCGCTTTGGAGCGACTGGCCGCTGCCCGCGTCGCCGTATTCGGTCTGGGCGGCGTCGGCGGATATGTAGCCGAGGCGCTGGCCCGCAGCGGCATCGGCGCTTTGGAGCTGATCGACCACGACACTGTATCCCGCAGCAATCTCAACCGCCAGCTGTTAGCCACTCAAAGCACCATCGGACAGCCGAAAGTAGATGTAGCCGCCGCCCGCATCCGGGATATCCATCCCGATTGCCGGGTCACGGTGCGACCGGTGTTTTACCTGCCGGAGACAGCGGCGGAATTCGACATGACCGCCTACGATTATATCGTCGATGCCATCGACACCGTCACTGCCAAGCTGCTGCTGGCGCAAAAGGCGCAGGAGGCGGGCACGCCGCTCATCAGCGTTATGGGCACCGGCAATAAGCTGGATCCCACCGCTTTCACGGTGACGGATATCTACAAGACCAGCGGCTGTCACCTGGCGCGCATCATGCGCAAGGAATGCCGCGCCCGCGGCATCCGACAGCTCAAGGTGGTTTATTCCACCGAGCTGCCCCGACGCAGCGGCGAGAGACAGCCCGCCGTTGACGCTGACGGAAAACGGATACGGGATATCCCCGGCAGCATTTCCTTCGTACCCGGCGCGGCCGGTCTGATCGCCGCCGGCGTGGTGATCCGGGAGCTATGCGGGGTGACGCTGTGAACCACGCGCCCTATTATCGGGATACCGACGGAGACACCGCTCTTCT
>CAKUAQ010000065.1 GCA_934636435.1 uncultured Eubacteriales bacterium | reverse complement strand
GTTTTCGGCAGACCCTTCTCTTCATTCTGATAACTCCCCGACCGCGCCGGGGATAGACAAAACGATCCGGGGACAACCGTTCCTGAAACGGAATGTCTCCCCCGCTTTGTTTGTCACATTACGCACAATACGGCAGTATTGCTGCATTCTTCGACTGCCGAAGCGAAAAAACTTTCTCGTTTCCGGTCAAAGCTTTTCGGCGAACAGTATTCCTTATCGGCAAGTCGCCCGACCGGAAAATGCCGACGGCAACAAAGCCGACGATCCCGCTGTTCGGCCGAAAAAGCCATTGTAACCGGATCGCTTTATCTATGGATCCACATATTATTGGTCGGCGCAGCCGTTGACATAATAGCCGTCGGCATAACGGATCACGGTGTAGGTCTGGAAATAGGCCGCCATACCGACGGTCGCCGGCATAGCGTTACCGTGCTCGTCCAGCGGAATGTCCTTATTGGACACATAGCCCACCCGTACGGTGTAGGTATCCCCCCGGCGCTTAACGTAGTCCACCACACCCTGATAGCCGGAGACCAGCGATTCAAACGGCACATAGTAGCAGCCGTCTCCCTCGCTGAACACCAGTCCGCTCTCCTCCAGAGAGCGGTGGGTCAGCGGAGAGGACGGGCCAAACAGCGAGTTATAGGCTTCCTCCATTTCTTCCACCGACACGGCGATGCGCCCCTGGTCATCCACGGCATACCGGCAATTCTCATCGTTCTCCCGCAGCATCCGCACCTGCTCCGCCTTGGAGATCTTATAGGCAGCGGCATTGAGAAAAGCATCCTGCTCCTGCTCCGCGATGCCGTCAAAGGGGGTAGGATTATACAGCATCAGCGGCTCCAGAAAATAGTACATCTCATTCTTGAGTGCAGTGGTGTCGGTGACCTTGCGCACGCCGAGCACGATGCCGCACACAATAGCGGCCACCCCCACCAGACTCAGTAGGGTTATGAACGCCCCCAGCGGCGCGGCATACCGGTGCTTCCCCCGGCGTCGGCCGCCCTTGGTATAGCGGTTGGTGGATTCTGTATCCATAAAAGAAGTCCTCCTTCTTGTCTCACCGATTTTGAGATATTGTATAGTATACCATAAAAAATCGAAAATGCCAACCCCCGTTTTTTCATTCCTCACGGCCGCCGGAGGATCCGGCAAAAACAGGAAACTTCCCGGGCACGGGGATGTTCCGGCGCGAATAAGGACTGCACAAAGATTCTTCGGAAAATCATCGTTTTCTATTGCCAAATCCATCATTTCGTGCTACACTGCACAGGAATCAAATTTTTACAGAGATGAGGGATTGCAGAATGGAATTTTTCTCGCATGAGGATTCCCGCATTCAGTATATCGGCCGCTGGGCATCCTATGGCAGCTCCGCCACGGCGACCGCCGTCGGCTCCCGCTTTACGCTGGGGTTCTCCGGTGAGCAGGCGGTGCTGCGGTTCGACGTGAACTTCCTCCAGTCGCCGGCTCCGCATCTGTACATACAGGTGGACGGCGGCGCCATGGTGGAGAGCACACTGGAACGGTATATCCGCATCCATACAATGCCCGGGCAGCACACCGTCCGGGTGATCCTCAAGAGCATGGTGGAGATGTTCCCCCGCTGGCACACGCCGCTGACTAACCGGATATCCTTCGAGGGCGTGGAGGCGGATGCGCTGCATGAGTTGCCCCCCGAAACCGGCAAGGTGCTGGAGGTGGTGGGCGATTCCATCACCGAGGGAGTGCTGATCGACGCCGACCATACGCCGCTGGGACGAGATCAGTATGACCGCCCCTTCCAGGACGACGTGACCGCCACTTACGGCTGGCTCACCGCCGAAAAGCTGGGGCTCATCCCCTGGATCATGGGCTACGGCGCTGTGGGCGTGACCAAGGGTGGCTGCGGCGGCGTGGTCAGGGCGGCGGACGCCTATCCCTATTGCTTTGACGGCGCGCCCATCGCCGCCGACCGGCATCCGGACTATGTGCTGGTGAACCATGGCACCAACGACAGCGGCGCGTCCGCCGAGGCATTCCGGGAGGGCTACACCGCCCTGCTGGATGCGATCCGCGCCGTGCACCCCCAGGCGAAGATCTTCGCCATGAGCGTGTTCTGCGGCAGTCACGAGCAGGATCTGGAGGCGCTGATCCCGGCATATAACGCCGCTCACGGCGATCACATTGTGTTCGTTAACGGCTCCCACTGGTTGCCGGTACAGCCCATCCATCCTCTGCGGGACGGCCATCGTCTGGCGGCGGAAAAGCTGACCGAGGTGCTGCGCCCGCTGCTGTAACCGTCGGCTGCCATGGCAGCGCAGCCGACTCCGCGCTCCGTCGCGTGTGCCGCAGTCGTCAGCCACCCGATGTCGATGCGGTTGCCGTCCCATTTGCACTCCGAACCCCGGCGGGGACGGCCGCTTTCCTGTTGCGCTGCCGGGAGATCCTCCCGCCGAACGGACAGGCGGTGCCCGCCCTGTGCGCACCGGCCGCAGTTCCCGGCACCGCGTGTGGCCGTGTCCGTTTTTTTGCTCTTTGCCGCGGCGCAGAATACCGCGGCAACCCGGGACGGACGACCGCGCACACCGCCGGAGCAGTCAAAAGAGCACCCGGCCGGAGCGGCAAAGCGATCGAAGAACCGTCGATCCGCCCGATCTCCAACCACAAGATCGGGCAGGGACCGTACGTTCCCCCGCTCTTTACCAAAGCATAAAAGGCGATACCGCGCGATCTGCGCGGTATCGCCTTTTCCGTTCATCCGATCACATAGATGTTCATGGTACGTCGCCCGAAGGCGCAGGCTTCCTCATACGATCCCATATACACATCGCAGAAGGTGCGGTCGCCGCTGGCAAAAGCGCCGGTATCCGCCGCCACGGCATAGCCATAGACAAACTTTCCGTCGGCAGAGGTGATCCACAGCTTGGTGCCGTAGGGGATGACCTTGGGATTCACCGCCACCGTGCCGACCCCCAGCCGCATCCCGGAAGCGCCCCGTGTGCCCACCGAATAGGCCGTGCAGCTTTTGCCGGTGTACACGGTCTGATAGCTGGTGGGCTGGCCCTTGGCGTCCAGCGAAATTTCAAACGGCGCGTTGGATAAAGGCGTACCGTAGCTGGCCCCCTTCAGCAGGATCTTATTGACCGGCTTCTTGGTCACGGTCTCGTTGACCAGATCGGTAGCCACCACCTGACCGTTGACGATGGTCTTGCGATAGGTGAGGGTCTTGCTGCCCTGCACACCCGCCTGCTTCACCCGGCTGCGGCCGGGCTTGAGCACACAGGTATACTTGGTGACGGTCTCAAAGGGAATGACCTCGGTGGTCTGATATTCCTCATAAGCCACCCGATCCACCGTGATGGCCATGCCATCGACGACAGGTGTGTCATTCTCCTCGCTGACGGTATCGTAGGCCCCCACCGACACCTCCGCCCGGCGCAGCGCCTCGGCCACCGTGCCGTCGGTCATGTGCAGCAGCGTGGAGAGACCGTCCGCCTTCACCTCAACGGTCATGGCACGGTTCACGTCAATGGTTCCGGCGGTGGGGTCCACCTTCAGCAGATCATATTCCTGCAATGCGACACCGGCGGCGGATACCGCCAGATACGGGTCGCTGTGCATGGTCAGCACCACCCGGCTGGAATCTCCGTCGGTGACGGTGATCGCACGGGAGTTGACCGCCACAACGGCGGCCATGCCGGTGGTTATCGCTGCCAGGCATACGACGGCGAACAGACGGGAGCGCACCACGCGGCGTACCGCTGTCCAGATGCGATTCAATTGTTCCATAACGTACAACCATCGCTTTCGCAACAGCGAAAGCATCCTTTCCTACGGAATCGGCTGCTTGACGCAGCCGACTCGTTGGTGCTCCGGCCGGAAACCCGTATGGCACCGGCCGGGCGATCGGTCTCTCCCTGCATCGCGTTCAGCCAACCGAGACACCTATATTCTGCACAAATTCCGGAAACTTATGCAATGTGTCCCAGTGCCGGGAGAGACGCCATTTCCACGGATATCGACCGCGGTCCACGGGCCGGAGCGCGTATGCAACCGCCGAAAATCCGGAAAACCACCGCTCGGTTCCGCACAGACCGCTCTGCGGCGGATGCCCGCCCGCATTCTTTACGATCGGCTCTGCGGAATCGCCGCCCATCGGACCGCGCAACCGAGCGAAGGGAAAACCAATCGGTTCATGGGGTATTATACTCAGACACATTTCCGATGTCAACCCAGCGAAGAAACGCAGATTCTATATAGTTTGCACAACAATCGGGCTGTTTTCCGTTCCGGTGAGTCCAAAACCGCCCCGCAAAACCGCCCCATATTCCCGGTCAAAATGTATACATTCCGAGAAAAAACGTAGGGAAAACAGAGGTAAAAGGTTACAAAGTTGTCACTTTTTATGTGGAACAGTGCCAATTTCTTCCATAATTGGAAACAAATCTTCCGATTCCGAGAAATGGAAGATTTTTTGTGCAACCAGCCGAATTGCCCCGGTAAAAATGGCGCAAAAAAGCCGAAAACCCCTTGTCAGGGAGGTGAAAAACGACCATTTCAGAAAAACGAGATGAATATATATACAAAAATCGTTGTAATTATTATTTTCGGTCGGAATTTCCATTTTTCTGCCCCATTTTTTCTGTGTGTTCCTCGCGGTTTACGGTCTGCACCACGACAGAAAGGCCGGCTGCAAGACAACAAACCGCCAAATATCCGGGCATAACACCACCTGCTGCAAACAGACCGGTTTTCATCGACGCGGCCGACTCGTTCCCGCGGGACGGCAGACCTTACAATACCGCTCCTCCGCGCTCAAGCGCAAAAGGAACCGGTCTGCGCCAGAGAGCGCAGACCGGTTCCCCAAATACCATTCCTTATTACAGAGTATCCCGCAATACATTCGCAGCATCGCTCCGTATCGCGATCCCGACGCGATCTGAGACTGCCCGTCATACTCTATAGTCATACCCTTATATATCTATACCTTAATAGATGCAAATAGATGCAAAACGCTGCCGATATCGGCTGTCTCATCCGCCGAATATACCGATCGGGTGCCCCGTATCGGTCACTCCTTCGATACCAGCCAGGCGGTATTCAGATACCGGGGACCGTAGAGGGAGCAAGGCTTGTTGATGATCTCACCGTTGAGCACCATGGTGGTGGAGGAACCGCCGTCCAGCGCCGCCGCGTTGTAGGCGCCATAGGCCTCCATGATGTTGCCCATCTCCCGCTGGTTGGCGCCCTCCATGCCGGACTGCCGCCCGTCGGCGGTAAGCAGCAAGATGGTGCCGTCAGGGCGCTGGCCGATGGCGGAACGGGGATCGCGGCCCCCTGCCTCGCCGTAGAAGGTGGACTTTTTACCATTCACGATGAGGAAGGGCTTGAAGCAGGTAGCCTCCTTAATGCCGTGATCCTTGATCTCCTGATTGGTAAAGTTTCCGAGGATCAGCACCCCCTCGTCATTCAGTCCGATGACGTTATGCCGTGCCTGTCCGTCGGTGTACTTCACCTCATAGTCTTTCACCAGCAGATAGGAAGGAGTGCCGCCGTTGCCGGAGCCTTTGGGATCGTAGAAGCCACCGGCGTTGATGCCCAGCAGGGAATCGGTGCGCTGACACATGGCCAGCAGCTTTTCTCCGAACTGTCCTAATCGGTTGGTGACCCCCAACGACACCCGCTTGGGGTCGCTGATCTCCGCCAGCCGGGCGGTGAAATTCGCATTCTTGATCTCCGACACCTTGACCCCGTTTTCCTCAAAGATCACGGTGGCGGGGTAATCCTCCGGCTTGGCCGCCTCGGGGCTGCGGGTGGTGGTGGTTGTCGTCTGCGTAGTGCTCGTGGTCGTCGTGGTGGAGGGGGCGCTCTCCGTGGTGGTGGGCGCGGTGGAGGTGGTGATGTTGATGGATCCGATATCGGTGCTGTCGTCCGGCGCCTCCACCCCATTCTCCTTAAAAATGCGCTTGATATTGCTCTCCGGCGTGAAAGCCGATACCAGCCACGGGTTGGAGGTCTGATAGAACCGCAGCACATACTTGGTCTTCATGGCGGGCATCAGGGAGGTGTTCAGCATAACCACCAGGAACAGCGCCCCCAGCGCCAGCACCCCCAGCAGTCCGGTGAACACCCCGGCTCCGATGCGTCCGCCCAGCCGCACCGGCGGCTTCATACCCGGCGCCAGCGCCAACGCCAGCGACAGGCTCAGCAGACTGAAGATTGCCAGCAATATGCCCATGGCCCAGTTGCCGCCGATGAGATAGAACAGCAGTCCGGCGATCAAGAACACCGGACAGCCGATCAGCAGCAGCAGCGGCAGCCATTTTCTTCCTTTTGCGTGTTTCATACGATACGTCCTCTCGTAACAAAGATCCGGAGCTTCCGCTTCCGTTTATCCTCATTACTATAACACGAATCGTGTCGCTTGGCAACAGAAAATCTGCAATCAGGTCAATTCTTCGATATGGTAAATATACTCCAGCGACCGCAGCGCCTCCACCACCTCCCGGTGGGTCTTATATTTCTTCAGCTCCGGGCTGCAAATGGTCACAGTGATGGTGTATACGCTCAAGCCAGACCCCACATAGGCCTGGTTCGCCTCGATGTCGTCGATGCGCAGCCCCAGCCGCCGGCTCACCGTCACAAAATCCCGGAGATATTCGCTGCTTTTCAGCTCCAGATGGATTTCAAAGTGGTTGGAGCGGTTTTTGAGGAACACCTCAAAAGAAGGAAAACAGGCGAGGATGCACAGCAGGAACAGAAACACCACCACCGTGAGGGTATACAGCCCCGCCCCCACGGTGAAGCCCAGCACGCTGCACGCCCACAGCCCCGCCGAGGTGGTCAGCCCCTTGATCTGGCTGCGGGAGCTGAACAGAATGGAATTGACGCTCACCAGCGCCGACGCCGCCAATGTGGCGGCGGACAAAAGGGGCAGCCGGCAGCCGTGGGTCTCCATCAGAAACAGGTCCAGCAGCATGGCCACCGTGGAGGCGAATGAGATCAGAATAAAGGTACGCAGTCCGGCGGAATGGCGCTTGCTGGAGCGCTCGCAGCCGATGACCGCCGCCAGCAGCACCACCAGCGCCACCCGGAAGATCACCGAGCCGGTGTTCAGCGCTTTCGACCAGTCCCCCAGCAGGTTTGCCAACGGGTCCAGGTCGGTCAAAGACAGAATCGGGTTCATAAACGGGTTTTCCTCCTTTCGGGACGGCGGGGCAGCGCCGCCGTCATACGGGCATAATGCTCCTCTGCTGCCTCGGAAAATGCTTGTTCGTCCTCATAGGCAGCGTCCTCATGCCGGGGCAGCTCCGCCTGAATGGCGTGGATGCGGGCGATGAGCCGCTCCACCTCCGAGGGGGGCGCGGCGGCATCCTCCGGCAGGGGCTCCGGCACCAGCTCCTCCAGCTTGGTGGAATAGGAATGGGAGAGATACAGGGACAGCTTGGCGCAGGCGGGGCCGATCAGCTCATAGAGCACGCTGGACGCCAGCACGATGGTCTCCAGCGCCCGTCCGGTCTCGCCCCCCAGCGTGCGGGCACCCATAGCCGCCAGACCGATGGCAACCCCCGCCTGGGGGATCAGCGCCAGCCCCAGATAGTTGCGCACCAGCCGGTCTTTCTTTACCGCCAGACAGCCCAGAAAGGCGCCGGCGTATTTGCCCACGATCCGCACGAAGAAATACAGCACACCCACCGCCAGCAGCGGCACCGTCCCCACCGAGCCGGAGGGGCTGAACAGCGCCGCCAGGTCAAAATTCAGCCCCGAACGGACGAAAAACAACAGCAGCAGCGGCGGGGAGAAATAGTTGAGCTGCTTAAACAGCCTCTCGTCGTCGCTGCAATTGATATACACCATCCCCATGGACATACAGCCCAACAACGGGGACACATCGAACAGGGTGCAGATGCCGCAAAAGGCGAACAGCAGCGCCACCGACACGATGAGCCGGTTGTCGGTGGAGCGCTTTTGCAGCAGCCATTTGAGCAGCACTCCGAACAGGCTGCCCAGCGCAAACACCAGCCCGTTGATCAGCAGCGGCTTCAGCACATTCCCGGCGCTGAACCGTCCGACCGAGGCGGTGAGCGCCACCGATATGGCGACGGAATACGCCACCAGCCCCACCACGTCGTCCAGCGCCACCACCTGCAGCAGCGTGTCCACGAAATCCCCCCGGGCGTGGGTCTGGCGAATGGT
>CAKUAQ010000064.1 GCA_934636435.1 uncultured Eubacteriales bacterium | reverse complement strand
CCCGTACCGCGTCCGCTGCTATTTGGGCGGTCACGGCATTGGCATCGTCTGCATCCTCGGTATACGCTGTATCCATCCGCAGCAAATCGACCGATACCACCAATTCTTTCTCGCCCAACGCAGTCCTCGCACCGTTCAGCCATTCCACCGTCTGCGCCGGAGCATCCGACAGCTGCCCGATCCAGTAGGGGTTCAGTATGAGCGAGTCTGTTTTGTTCTCCGAGGTAAAGTACAGATATCCGTGATCCAGTTTTTTTACGGCAGGGGCGGCTTTTATCAAATTTGCCACATAGCCCTCTCCCACCAAAGCGGAGCTGTGCAGACTGTAACTGCGCATGCTGGAGCATTCCTGCGTCAGTGCATACCGGGCCAGTTCTTGCGCCGTGGTTAGATCCTTCTTATCCTCCAGCAGCGTTTCATACCGGGAAATATCCACCTGCGTATCTATAATACCGGTGACGGTAAAGGTACGCCCTCCGACGGGAATGGTCTTTCCAACCATATCCGCAGTTGATTGAATGACAATTGCCTTTCGTTCCCCTTTATCGTCGTAGGTGCCGTCGGTATAACGCAGCTTGCAGAAAGTCTCGGCAACGAACATCGGCAACGCCAGTTCATCTTTTGTGCCGTCCGGCAGCCGCCCGGCCGTCAGTGTGTAGCCTTGGCTGCGAAGAACGTCCTCCGTCACCTCCGCCAGACCATTAAACTGCAGCGGGTAAACGGAAAATATGCGCCGAGCCGCATCCTCATCCGTATTTTCCGGCGATACCAGACTGCCGGAAAAATCCAGATTCCAGTCCTTCGGCTGATATACGCCCTGCATCTCAATACCCGTTTCCTGCCGCAGCTTTGCCAAATCGCCGGCGCTCAGTCGATAATTTTCATCAAAGCTCTTATTTCCCTTATTGTCGTATTCCGCAATGCTCTTCGTCGCCGAGGCATAGTCGATTCCGGTATCCACCAACGAATCCGTACAAGCCCGGATGTGATTGTAGCTGGCAAAGGTATCCGCCAATCCGAACAGACCGAAGGATATGCAGGACAGGAAAATCGTAACGATCAGTCGGATGCGCTTGTGATTCAGGCTGCTGGCACCGATCTTGAAGGCGCTGCGCATCGGCAGCTTTGATTTGATCAGGGAAAAGCCGCCGGTCTCCACCGGCACCGATTCCGGGTCGGTTGGCACAGCGTTTTTATGTGTATAGCCCGCCGCCTTTACAGATAAGCCGCTATGCAAACGATCCATATAGGCATTGATTGCCAGACGGTCCTCCTCGGTCAGATGGTATCCATCCGCCACCAGCACCGTATCCTCTGCAAAGCTCAGACCGGTGGATATTGTCTCCGCCGCCACATCGGTGTAGGTCATATCGCTGATGACCCGACCGTCCGCCAGTTCGATAATGCGATCGGCATATTGCTCCGCAAAATCACGGTCATGAGACACCACAAGCACCAGTCGGTCGGCGGACAGTTTTTTCAGCGTATCGAAGATCTGCCGCCCGGTATTGGAATCCAGCGCTCCGGTGGGTTCATCCGCCATGATGATGCGGGGCTGTTTCACCAGTGCCCGGGCAATGGCTACCCGTTGCTTTTGTCCGCCGGACAGTTCGTTAGGGCGGCGGTTGCCGTATCCATCCAGATCCACCTCATGGAGAATGGCGTTGATTTCGTCGTCGGTTGCTTTTTTGCCTTGCAGTTCAATGGCCAGTGCGATATTGGCGCCGACGGTGAACTCTTCAAGTACGTTATACTCCTGAAAAATAAAGCCCACATAGGTGTTGCGGTAGCTGTCAAAGTGCTGCTGGCCGAAGCCTTTGGATGAAGCACCGCGGATAAAAATCTCTCCCTCGTCAGCCCGATCCAAACCGCCCAACAGGTTGAGCAGGGTGGATTTACCGCTGCCGGATTTACCCAGTAGAAATACCATCCCGTGGGACGGCAGACGTAAGGACACGTGGTCCAGCGCCAACACCGGCACTCCCCGTTTCGGGCGGTAAATCTTCGTCAGATCGCGAATTTCCAGCATTGCCTTTCCTCCTCATAGATGCAGCCCGTCGGAAAGAACGTTTCATCGACAAGCCAGTGTATATTCTTCCTTTTTCGGAACACAATCAAACAAGATGCGAAAAAGGGGACGGACGATATGAAGCACAGAGAACAATGGGTCCTGCATACCGGGTTGACTGTGGCCGGCGGTTTAATGTATGTTCTCATAGAGCTGTTATGGCGCGGCCGCAGTCACTGGAGTATGTTATTGGTCGGCGGTGCCTGTTTTCAGGCCATCGGCACGATTGGAGAGCGCTGCCGCCGCCTGCCGCTGCTGGCACGCTGCGGCATCTGTTCCGCCATAATCACCGTGATCGAAGGGATCAGCGGCTGCATTCTGAATATCTGGCTGAAACTGAATGTGTGGGATTATAGCCACATGAAATGGAACTGGCACGGACAGATCTGCGCGGTATATTCACTTCTGTGGATGCTGCTGAGCATAGTCGCCTGCCCTGTATACCGCGGTTTATCCCGATCACTGACGGAGATGCTGCGCCGCCGCGCCGTTACCCGCTGACCGGGTGGGCGCACACCGTCCGAAGGGGGCATTCCCCGCACCGAGGAGAACGGGCCGAGCAGGTCTCTCTCCCAAATAACACCAGCCGATGGCAAAAATCGTTGCTTTCCTCCGGCGGCAAGACTTTTCGGAGCTGCATTTCCACCTTATACGGATCTTTGATACCGTCGGTCAGACCCAATCGCCCTGCGATGCGAATACAGTGCGTATCCGCCACCACCGCCGGCTTTCCGAACACGTCGCCACATACCAGGTTGGCGGTTTTGCGTCCGACTCCCGGCAATTTGATCAATTCCTCTACCGTATCGGGCATCACTCCGCCATACTCATCTCGCAGGGCAATGCACAGGTTCACGATATCCCGCGCCTTAGTCTTGTACAGGCCGCAGGAGCGGATATACTCACCCACCTCCTCCGGCGAGGCGTCGGCGAATGCGTCCAGCGTCGGAAATCGCTCAAACAGCGCCGGGGTCACCAGATTTACCCGGGCATCGGTGCATTGCGCAGACAGACGGGTGGCGATCAACAGCTGCAACGGATTATTCGAGTGCAGGGAACAGACCGCGTCGGGATACTGCGCTCTGAGCGCTTCTACTGCCAACAAGGCCCGCTGCTTCTTTGTCATAGAGTATTCCTCACTTTCGGCGTGCAGATACAGCATACTACGCCGCCCATTAAGATACAAGCGGCCAAGCCATTAAGAATCTCTTAACATGAAGTATATCAAATCCCGACCTGCGAGTCAATGAAAACATACGGAAACACCGGATACCGCTGAAACGCATTTTAGGTTTATCCGCTGTAACGGACAGCGATTTCGAGCAACGCAGGCAAAACGAGGTGCGTTCTTTCCGAACGCACCTCGCCTTCTCATAACGGATTCCAGCTGTATCACTTCTGCAAAAAGCGGGAAAGGAAATCCCGTGTAACAGGATTTTGCGGATGCTCAAAGATGTCCGCCGGAGCGCCTTCTTCTGCAATCACACCGTCCGCCATAAACACCACATGATCCGACACATCCCGGGCGAATGCCATCTCATGGGTCACCACGATCATGGTCATGCCCTCCTCTGCCAGCGAACGCATAACGGTCAGCACCTCGCCCACCATCTGGGGGTCCAACGCGCTGGTAGGCTCATCAAACAGCAGTGCTTCCGGTTCCATCGACAAAGCTCGGGCAATGGCCACACGTTGCTTCTGGCCGCCGGACAGCTGGCGGGGTTTGGCGTTAATATACGGTGCCATACCCACCTTATCCAGATACTGTAACGCCACCCGACGGGCATCCTCTTTGCTGCGGTGCATCACAGTGATCTGACCAACCATACAGTTTTCCAGCGCCGTCATATTACTGAACAGATTAAAGCTCTGAAACACCATGCCGACCCGCGCTCGGTAATCGGAAAGGTCAAAGCCCTTTTCCTGAATATTCTGCCCTCGAAAGAGGACATCTCCGGCGGTAGGTGTTTCCAGCAGATTAATGCAGCGCAGCATGGTGGATTTACCGGAGCCGGAGGCGCCGATCACGCTCACGGTCTGCCCTTTCTCCACCGTCAGGCTGATATCCCGCAGTACGGCATGATCGCCGAATCGCTTTTGCAGATTGCGCAACTCCAAAACCGTTTCCGACATACTCAGCCCTCCTTCTTTACGTGGATCTCCGCCGCCGAATCGGACTGAGAGCCGAAAATAGTATAATTTTCGTCGCCGTCTAGTTTCTTTTCTGCCAGACGCAACAGTCGGGTGATGGTGAAGGTCATGATGAAGTACAGCACACACACCACCAGATAGGTCTGGAAGGTCTGAAAATTCTGCCGTTTGATCACACCGGCAAAATAGTACAGCTCCGTTACACCGATCACATTCAGCACCGAAGTATCCTTGATGTTGATAACAAACTCGTTGCTGACCGACGGCAGAATATTCCGCAACACCTGCGGTATGATCACCCGCAGCATGGTTTGCGTATGGGACATACCGATAGACATGGCGCCCTCAAACTGCCCCTTGTAGATAGATATGATACCGCCCCGCACGATCTCCGCCATGTACGCGCCGGTGTTAATGGACACGATCAAGATGCCGGAGGGAATCAGCGCCAGCGTATTGCCACCGGTGGCGAAAGCATAGCCCCAGTAAATGACCATGGCCTGCACCATCATTGGGGTGCCGCGGAAAATCTCTACGTACACGGCGATGATACCGTTCAGTATCTTATGGAGCACCCGTAGCACCGGATTATGGGATGCGGGCGCCGTACGCACCACGCCGGTGAGCATACCGATGAGCAGACCTACCACCGTGCCGATGAGCGAAATGAGCAGCGTATACCCAACGCCCTGTAACAGCTGGGGATAATACGTTGTCAATATCCCCCATACATCCTGAAAAAACGTCATAGGTCACAAATCCTTTACTTCTTGATGATCACGACCAAGTTGGACTCATAATAGGTCTGGCTGAAGTCGATCTCCTGCTTACGCTCCGCCGTGGGGCTCATACCGGCGACAATGGCGTCGATGGTGCCGGACTGCACCGCCGGCAGCAGGGAATCCCATTCCATCGCATAAATCTCCAGCTTGAGTCCCAGTTTATTCGCCACATAGCGTGCCACCTGTACATCATAGCCGTTGGCAAACTGGTTCTCCTTGCCCTCGCTGCTGATGGCCACCTCGCCCAGTGTACCGGACTTCAGTTCCGTCCAGTTGTACGGCTCATAAGCGCACTCCATGCCAACCTTCAGTGTGCCGGTGGTACTGGCAGGCGTTTCGCTCTCCAGAGCGAATTTGTCCACCGTGCCGCCATTGGCCAGGGTCACAATCTGGTCCATGAGCTGTGCCTTCTGCTCCTCGGTGATGGTCGCCAGGATCTCGTCGATCTTGGCGGTCAGGTCGGAGCCTTTCTTCAGACCGATGGCGATACCCACATCCGCCGCCGTAGCCTTGAAACCGGTATCGTTATTTTTCAGCGGAATATAGGTCAGGGAGCTGTCCGACTTGGTTACCGACAGCGCCGTGGGCTCCTCCGCCACATAGCCGTCAATGGCGCCGCTCTTCAGCGCCGTCAGCAGATCCGTGAAATCCGGATAAGTGGAAGACTGGACATTTTCGATCTGGGTCAGTGCATCCGCGTGGAAAGTGCCGGCCTGGGCGGCGATCTTGGCACCCTTCAGATCCGCCAGCGACTGGGCGCTCTTTATATCCACGCGGCTTTGTCCGCCGCAGCCGGCGCAGGAAAGCACCAGCATGGCCGCCAAAACGATTGCTACGATTTTTTTCATAATGACTCTCTCCTTTTATTCCGGATACAGCCCCGACATGAAAGAAGCCCGCGACACCTTGTAAAAGGTATCACAGGCTATATACACCTATCCCGGGATAAGTGCTGAAACCGTGATAGCTCTCCACAAGTCGTGACAGTCTCGTGCATATTCTGCACGACCCCAGCACCCGAACGGTTGGCAACCCGTCCGCCGCTTCGGCAAAGCACCCTTTCATCGGAACGACCTGCCAGTCTATTGTTCCAAACTACTGATGAGCTCTGCGCCTCTATCTTAGCGTTTCCGTATCCAAATTTGCCCCCATTATACCACTGCTTTTCCGTCTGTCAATAGGCGACGGACAGTTTCTGCATATTTTACCAGTATTTTCTTGGTTGGCTTCGACAAATTTAGGCGTATTAATTGCTAAAGTGATTTTTCCATGTACCCCTTGCCTGCACGCCGGAAATGTGGTAACATACTCACGTAAACCATACAGGGAGCGTGTATTATGCCTTTTTTACCTCTGACAATCGAAGAAATGCAGGAGTATGGCTGGACGCAGCCGGATTTCGTCATCGTGACCGGAGATGCCTATGTGGACCATCCCAGCTTCGGCACCGCTATTATTTCCCGGGTGTTGGAGGTGGAGGGCTTTAAGGTCTGTATTGTGTCCCAGCCCCAGCAGGACACCGACTATCAGCGGTTCGGCAAGCCACGTTTGGCATTCCTGGTCAACGGCGGCAATATCGACCCCATGGTGGCCCATTATACCGCCGCCAAGCGCCGCCGCAGCGAGGATGCCTATTCCCCCGGTGGCAAGGCGGGGCTGCGCCCCGACCGAGCAACCATCGTCTACTGTCAGGCCATCCGGCGACTGTACGGGGATGTGCCGCTGGCCATCGGCGGACTGGAGGCCTCCTTGCGCCGATTCGCCCACTATGACTATTGGGACGACCGGGTGCGCCCCTCTATTCTGTTCGATACCGATGCCGACCTGCTGATGTACGGTATGGGAGAACGACATATTGTGGAGATCGCCCGGAGACTGGATGCCGGCGAGGATATCCGCACCCTCACGGATATTTTGGGCACCTGCTACCGGGTGGCAGCAGCGGAATACCGCCCCATGCCCTGCGCCGAGTGTCCCTCTTATGAACTGGTCAGTGCCCCTACCAACAGCGGGAAGCGGCAATACGCCATTGCCTGCCGCATCCAGCAGCAGGAGCAGGACGCCGTGCGGGGTAAAGCAGTCATCCAACGCCACGGTGGGTATATTCTGGTGCAGAATCCCCCCTCCCCGCCGCTGGAGACCGAGGAGCTGGATCGGGTCTACGGGCTGCCTTATATGCGCAGCTACCACCCCAGCTATGAGCCGCTGGGCGGCGTGCCTGGCATCGCCGAGGTGAAATTCTCCGTCATCCACAACCGCGGCTGCTACGGCGCCTGCAATTTCTGCGCCATCGCCTCCCATCAGGGGCGGCAGGTGACCTCCCGCAGCCACGACAGCGTCGCCGCGGAGGTGGAGCGCATCACACAAATGCCGGATTTCAAGGGGTATATCCACGACGTGGGCGGCCCCACCGCCGATTTCCGGGCGCCCAGCTGCGATGCCCAGCTGAAGCGGGGCTTGTGCAAAAACCGCAAATGCCTTGCCCCGGAGATGTGTCCGGCGGTGAAGGTGGATCACAGCGATTATCTGACCCTGCTGCGGCGGCTGCGGCAGATCCCGGGGGTCAAAAAGGTGTTCATCCGCTCCGGCATCCGGTACGACTACCTGATCGCCGACCGGGACGAGCGGTTTTTCAAGGAGCTGATCCGCCATCATGTCAGCGGACAGCTGAAGGTGGCACCGGAGCATGTGTCCGACCGGGTGCTGGATTGCATGGGCAAGCCCCACTTCGGCACCTATGAAAAATTCCGCAAGCGATTCTATGAACTGACCGTGAGCGAGGGGAAAAAGCAGTATCTGGTTCCCTATCTTATGTCCTCCCACCCGGGCAGCACCGTAGACGATGCGGTGAAGCTGGCGCAATTCCTCAAAAAAGAGGGGTTGCACCCGGAGCAGGTGCAGGATTTCTACCCCACTCCCGGCACAGTATCCACCTGTATGTTCTATACCGGGCTGGACCCGATGACCCTGCAGCCGGTGTATGTGCCCCGTACTCCGCAGGAAAAGGCGGAGCAACGGGCGTTATTGCAGTATTACCGTCCGGAGAATCGGCGACTGGTGCTGAGCGCCCTCAAACGCGCCGGTCGGTACGATCTCATCGGCACCGGTAAAGGCTGTCTGGTCTCTCCCGATCCTGAGCCGCCTACTCACCGAACCGGCGGAAATCCGAACGCAAGATTTGTCTCCGGACAACGCCCTGCCAACCG
>CAKUAQ010000063.1 GCA_934636435.1 uncultured Eubacteriales bacterium | reverse complement strand
ACATCAAGGAGTCCGCTATGGCAGCGTTCCGGCGGGACAATCTGGGGTTTGTGTTTCAGGATTTCAATTTGCTGGACACCTTTACGCTGGAGGACAACATCTTCCTGCCCCTGGTGCTGGCAGGGATGCCGTATAAAGAGATGTTCCGCCGCCTTGCCCCCATCGCCAAGCGGCTGGGGCTGACGGAGCTGCTGAAAAAGTATCCCTACGAGGTATCCGGCGGACAAAAGCAGCGGGCGGCGGTCGCCCGGGCGCTCATCACCGAGCCTCAGCTGATTCTGGCGGACGAGCCCACCGGCGCGCTGGACTCCAAAGCCTCCGACGAGCTGCTGCGGCTGTTCGGGGAGATCAACCGTCTGGGGCAGACCATTCTGATGGTGACCCACTCGGTTCGTGCTGCCAGCACCGCCGGACGGGTGCTGTTCATCAAGGACGGCGAGGTATTCCACCAGCTGTATCGGGGCAACGACACCGATGAGCTGCTGTATCAGAAGATCAGCGACACGCTGACTGCGCTGGCTACGGGAGGGAATATCCAATGAAAGCGAGCTTTTTCCCGGCGCTGGCGCTGGACAGCATTCGGAAAAACCGGCGGCTGTATCTTCCCTATTTTCTCACCTGCGCAGGGATGGTGATGATGGAATATATAATCACCTACCTGCAATTCAGCGAAACTCTGGGGGCTATGCGGGGCAGCTCCAGCATCCGGATGATGATGGGCTTCGGCAGCTTTGTGATTGCCCTGTTTGCGCTGCTGTTCCTGTTTTATACCAATTCCTTTCTCATCCGACGGCGAAAAAAGGAATTCGGTCTTTACAACATTCTGGGGATGGGTAAACGCCACATCAGCCGCATCCTGTTCTATGAAACGCTGCTGATGGCGGTCGGTTCGCTGGCCGTCGGTGTGACCGCCGGGATCCTCCTGTCTAAGCTGGCGGAGCTGGGCATGGTGCGCATTCTGGAGGAAAACGCCACCTTCGACCTGTCTCTCTCTCTGCCCGCCATCCTGCGCACAACCGCCGTCTTTGGCGTGATCTTTCTGCTGCTGTTTCTCAACGGCCTGCGGCAGGTGCATCTCTCCAGCGCCATCCAGCTGCTGCGCAGCGAAAATATGGGTGAAAAGCCTCCAAGGGCTAACTGGGTGGCGGGCATTCTGGGCGCCGTGCTGCTGGGGGTCGCCTACTGGATGGCGATAACGATCCAAGACCCCTTTGCCGCTCTGGGAATGTTTTTCGTAGCGGTGCTGCTGGTGATCGTCGCCACCTATCTGCTGATGATCGCCGGGTCGGTGCTGCTGTGCCGTATTCTGCAGAAAAATAAGCGGTACTACTATCAGTCCCGTCATTTTGTGTCGGTATCCTCCATGGCTTACCGAATGAAGCGCAACGGCGCCGGTCTGGCCTCCATCTGCATTCTCGCCACTATGGTGCTGGTGATCGTATCCTCCACCACCAGCCTGCTGTTCGGCGCCAATGATGCGCTGCAGACCCGGTATCCCCGGGAGTGTGTAATCGACGTGCGGCTCCGGCAGGCGGCGCTGGAGGACGACTCCGTCGCCCGGCTGCGGCAAGCCACCAATGCCGCAGCCGCCGACAGCGGCATGACGCTGCAAAACCAGCTGGATTGGCGCTGCCTGTCCGGTTGGGGCGCTCTGGAGGGCAACCGGGCGTTCATCCGCTCCTTTGATATGCAGGTCACGTCCCTGGACAGCTTTTATTTCATTCCGCTGGAAGATTATAACCGCTGCTGCAGCACCCGGTACATGCTCCAGCCGGGGGAGGCGCTGCTGTATGTCCATCAGGGCAGCTTCACCGGCGATTCCGTCACCATCGACGACCACTGCACCCTGCGCATCGTGCAGCAGGTAGACGTCTGTATCCCGGACGGCTCCATGACCTCCTTAGCCGCCACCTCGTATGTATTCATTCTGCCGGAGCTGTCTGCCGTAAGATCGCTGGCAGACCCCGTAGAGGAGACCACAGAGGGACAGGCGCTGTCAGTGCGCTGGCACTATGCCTTTGACACCGGGCTGACCGGGGAGCAACAGGACGATGCCGTCCGGGCAGTGGCCTCCGCCCTGGACAACGCCGGCGCCGCTGCACCGGATTATAAGATGCTGACGGTGGAAAGCCGCCAGCTCAACAGGGCGGATTTCCTGGGCACCTACGGCTCCTTCTTCTATCTGGGGGTCATCCTCAGCGTGGTATTTTTAGCGGCAGCGGTAGAGATTATCTACTATAAGCAACTCACCGAAGGCTATGAGGATCAGGCGCGCTTCAGCATCATGCAAAAGGTGGGTATGGACCGCCGGGATATCCGCCGCAGCATCAATTCTCAGCTGCTGACCGTGTTTTTTCTGCCTTTGGCGGGGGCAGGGCTGCATCTGGCGTTCGCCTATCCTATGATCCGCCAGCTGCTGCAGCTCCTGAATCTCACCAACCTGCGGCTGTTCGCTCTTACCACTCTTATCAGCTTCGGCGTGTTTGCTCTGTTCTATACGGTTGTATACCGACTCACCTCCAATGCTTATTACCACATTGTCAGCAGTCACATCGAGCAATAAACGGCGGTGCGGACATTTCATCCGAAATGCCCGCACCGCTTACTTTGTCTATCCATCACCTGCGCCGCAGCCTTTCCAGCGCGGCCCCGTCGATCTGGTTGACCGTCCTGAACCGGCCGTCGTAGAACACCGCCCAGTTATTGAACACGCAGGGCAGTGCTCGCGCCTTTTCCGCCGAATCCACGTGAATGAACTGCGCCGGAATGTCGTGGGCGGCACAGTATTCCCGCAGCTTATCCACCCGACTGGGTATAAACGGGCATTGGTCGCTATAATACACCACCAGCCCCGGGGCATCCACCGCCATGTGTCGCGCCCCATCGGAAAACCGGGGCACCGTTCCGTCCAGACTCAGCGCCAGCAGTGAGTATTCACCCGCCGTATCCACCGGCTGAAATCCGAATTTCCGGGCAAAGCTCTGATCAGACAGCCAGGCCTTCTGTTTCTCCGCCCCCAGCATACACACCCCGGAGCGGCCCTGGACGCGGGCATCCTCCAGACAGGACTCCATCAGTCGACGACCGAACCCCTGCCCCCTCGGCGCCCCCTGCACCCACAGACAATAAATATAGAGATAGTTCTCCCCCTCGACCGGTATAAAGGCCGTTTCCAGCGGGGCATATTCGATGAACGCGCATTCCGCTGCCGCGACCTTGCGGAACACGTGCCCATCCTTCAGTCGCGCCGACAGCCATGTCCGCTTGGCCTCGATGCCCGGGTGAGACTTTTTCGCCCGGACGATACAGCATATCGAGGCATCCGCCGCCGTTTCCGGTGTCAAATCCACAAAATCCGACCGCATATCCGCTCCCTCCCGCTCTATCCGTTTCCGGTTCTTCCGATGCTGATAGTCCGCGATCTCTGTCTGAGAGAAAAACGCAGACCCGGATATACCGGACCTGCGTGTGTCGCACGTTATCAAACCGACATTCCGACAGCATCCAATGCAAGAGCCACCGCACCGCACCAACCGCCGGGAAAATTATAGCATCGCCCGATCCCCCTGTCAAGGACAAACGAAAGCTCCCCGACGTTTCCGCCGGGGAGCTTTCGTTAGAGGGGTGTTTTGAGGAGGATTGTACTCGTTTGACGGAGGACGGGTGCGGCCCCGTTGCTCTCCTGAGTACGTGTTAACTATACCGCACAAATTTGTCCTTTTTATGACGAAATCGTGAATAAAACGCAAGAAATATATGAACGGGAAATTTTTTGAAAAAATCGCAAACAAATGTTTGCATTTTCCTACGATCTATGGTATACTGTCCGTGACAGTAGGTTTTCGGCCCTGTCGCCGCCCCGATTCGGGCAGCACAACCGTTCCCTGCGCCACACGTATAAGGAGGAGTTTTCCATGAGACCATTGACCGAAAAGCAGCAAAAGGTTCTGACTTTTGTCCGCGAACGCCTGCAAGACGACATCCCCCCAACCGTGCGTGAGATCTGCGAGGCCACCGGCATACGCTCCACCTCCACCGTCCATGCATATCTGAAACGGCTGGAGGATGAGGGGTACATTGATCGGCGCAGCGGTCTGAATCGGGCGATCCGTCTGCCCGGGGAGAATGTCACCCGTGTGCCTCTGCTGGGTAAGGTGACGGCCGGTCTGCCCATACTGGCCGTGGAGGAGGTCGAGGATTATGTGCCCTTCTCCGGCGGCGATCATTACCAGCCCGGCGAGCTGTTCGCGCTGCGGGTGTCCGGCACCAGTATGATCAACGCCGGCATTCTGGACCGGGATGTGGTGATCGTGCGCCGCACCGCCACAGCGCAGAATGGCGATATCGTCGTGGCGTTGATCGGCGACGAGGCCACCGTCAAGCGCATCTACGTGGAAAAAGATCACATCCGTCTGCAACCGGAAAACGACGCTTTTGAGCCGATCATCGCCAAGGAAGTCACCGTGCTGGGCAAGGTGATTTCGCTGGTGCGGTATTTCGGATGAGCGACGGTAAGCACCCCTCGCTGCTGATCAGCGCCTGTCTGTGCGGACAACGCTGCCGCTACGACGGCGGCGGATTCGACCGGCCGGAGCTGCGACGGTTAGCGGACTGCGGCATGGCACTTCCCTTCTGTCCGGAGTGTGCCGGCGGTCTGCCGACGCCCCGCGTCCCCTGTGAAATTGTCGGACAGCAGGTCATAGCCAGGGACGGGCGGGACTGCACGGAGGAATATACGCGGGGAGCGGCACTGGCGCTGGCGCTGTGCCGCCGTCATGGATTGACCGCCGCCATCCTCAAAGATGGCAGCCCCAGCTGCGGTGTGACCCGCATCTATGACGGCACCCACACCGGACAGCGCATTCCGGGGCAGGGCGTCACCGCCCGATTGCTGGCGCAGGAGGGCATCACGCTGTACACGGAGGATACCTGGACAGAACCATTGATCGAATCGGGCAAACCTCTCCCCCGTTGATCCCGGGCATCCGGTGTATACAGAGCAGCGCAAAGCGGCACAACAATAGCGGATAACATTGGGATGCGTGTGCGCCAGCGGTACGCCACAGAGCCGATACGTGGGGGCTGTCGATCCTCCGCGGTCACTCTTCTCCGGTCACCCGGATACCGGGGGCTTGACATCGACGCAATGGCGACGCGGTGTTCCTAACGAAGAATACCAAAACAGGCTAAGCGGAAAGCAACAGTGTCAATGCGCGCGAACGAGCCGACGAAACCGCTTGCATCCCGACGGCATTGGCTGAGAGATCGAACCGCGCGTTGTCTTTGGCAGCCTGCGTTTTGGCGTTGACCAGAGCATCCGGAGCGGCCATACAGGCTGAAAAGAGCGGTTCGGCCTTTGCAGACCTGCCGTTAAAAGAGACACCGGCTTCGAAATCCAAAGAGGTCCGTCAGCCCGTCCGTCTTGCCCCTCCATGGAATACGCCCTTCCATAGATCGGCTGACGGTTTGCGCGTTTTTATGCCATCTAAGGCTACTCCAAAAACTACGAGTTTATACAAAACGGCACACTGTAATGCGGCCTTTATAGCGGAGCTTGCAACGACAGGACTGTGTTCCGATAAACAAACATCCATGTACCCCGGCGGTGGAGAGACATCGTTCTCTCTGCCGATTTTTTTTGCAAAATCTATTGACAACCGTTATACTTCGTGATACGATGTATAACATGAAAGGAGGTATAATATGGACGGTCAGCTGAAACGGGGGCTTCTGGACGTCTGCGTCCTGGCGGCGATCAAAAGCGAGGATTCATACGGCTATAAGATCATTAAGGATATGAAGCCGTATATTGAGCTTTCCGAATCGACCCTGTACACCATTCTGAAACGCCTGGAAACGGCACATATGCTGACGGTGCGTACCGCGGAACACGGCGGCCGACTTAGAAAATACTACCACATCACCGAAGAGGGACAGCAGCGCATCCGGGAGTTTCAGGTTGAGTGGAAAGAAATTTTAGCCATTTATCAATTTGTGACCAAGGAGGACGAAGGTAATGTCTAAACAGGATTTTCTTACACGGTTGCGGAAAGGCTTATCCGGGCTGCCGCAAGACGATATCGAGGAACGTCTGAACTTTTACGGGGAAATGCTTGAGGATCGAATGGAAGAAGGGCTTTCGGAGGAGGACGCGGTCGCCGCAATCGGCGATGTAGAAGAGATCGTCCGGCAGACGGTCGCTGACATTTCCCTTACGAAAATCGCCAAGGAAAGGATAAAGCCGAAAAGGCACCTGAAAGCATGGGAGATCATGCTCATAGCGCTGGGCTCGCCGCTGTGGCTTTCTCTGGGCATTGCCGTGGCTGCCGTGGTTTTCGCGCTCTACGTGTCGTTGTGGGCGATAATGGTATCGTTGTGGGCGGTCTTTGGATCGCTGGTGGTCTGCGCAGTCGCCAGCGTACCGGCGTGTGTAGTTTTTGCCGTAGGCGGTAGCGGTGCGCCGGGGCTCGCGTTGCTTTCCGCAGGAATTGTCTGCGCCGGGCTCTCCATCTTTCTGTTCTATGGCTGCAAGGAGGCAACGAAGGGCATCCTGGCGCTGACGAAGAACACAACCCTATGGGTGAAACACGGCATTATGAAAAAGGAGGAAGCCTAATGAAAACGGCAACAAAGATATGGCTTATCACAGCGGCGGCCCTTGTGCTGATCGGATGCATCCTTTTCGTTGGCGTCATGGCGACGCGGGAATGGAATTTTACGAAGCTGTCAACAGTCCGATGCGAAACAAACACTTACGAAATCACCGAGGTATTCCACGACATATCGCTGCAAACCGACACCGCTGCTATCGTATTCGCCTTGTCGAGCGACGGGAAATGCCGGGTGGAGTGCTACGAAGAAGAGAACGCAAAGCACACGGTTACCGTCCGAGAGGATACGCTTGTAATTCAGGTGTGCGACACCAGGCACTGGTACGATTATATCGGATTCCAGTTTGATTCGCCGCAGATCACGGTGTATCTTCCGAAAACGGCCTACGACGCCCTGACCATTCGCGAAAGCACCGGAAATGTGGAAATACCAAAAGACTTCACATTTGTGAACGCCGATATTTCTTTGACTACGGGAACCGTTGCCTTTTGCGCATCCGTTACGGAGACAGGCAAAATCAAAACAAGCACGGGAGATATCCGGGTCGAAAAAACTTCCGCCGGCGCACTGGACCTCTCTGTCACCACGGGTAGGGTGACGGTTTCCGACGTGACCTGCCGGGACGATATAACCGTAGGCGTATCCACCGGTAACGCAAGTTTACGCGACGTTGCGTGCCAAAATGTACATTCAAACGGAACCACAGGAACCATCACCCTGGACCGCGTGATAGCGGCCAATATGTTCTCGATCGAGCGGACCACAGGCAATGTAAAATTCAGCGGGTGCGATGCCTCCGAGCTGTCCGTAAAAACCAGTACAGGCTATGTATCCGGCAGCCTGCTTACGGACAAGGTGTTTATCATCGACACCGCCACCGGCAGGGTGAACGTTCCCAAAGCGGCAACCGGTGGCCAATGCATGATCAAAACTGGTACAGGCGATATCGACATAAAGATCGGCTAAGGGCCAACAGAAACGCACCCGGCAAGACATGGAACTCTTGCCGGGTGCGTTTCTGTATAACACCGTTTACAGGGCAATCCGCCACCGCCCCCACAGCGCAGCTCGCCGAAACAGCCTTCATCAAGAATATCCTACCCGAAACCATACCGTCACAGAAAAACAGGCACGGAACAACACTCCGTGCCTGTCGCCTGAACCGGCAAATCACTATTTCTACGTTCGATCACTTACCGAAGTAGCGCTTGAGAAGTCCCTCGAAAGCCTTGCCGTGGCGGGCTTCGTCCTTGGCCATTTCGTGAACTGTATCATGAATCGCGTCCAGATTCAGCTCCTTCGCCCGCTTGGCCAGCGCCATTTTGCCGTCGGTAGCGCCGTTCTCGGCATCCACCCGCATTTCCAGATTCTTCTTGGTGCTGTCGGTCACGACCTCGCCCAGCAGCTCGGCAAACTTTGCCGCATGCTCTGCCTCCTCATAGGCCGCCTTCTCCCAGTACAAGCCAATCTCCGGATACCCCTCGCGATGAGCAACCCGCGCCATCGCCAGATACATACCTACCTCCGAGCACTCGCCGGTAAAGTTGGCGCGCAGCCCTTCCACGATCTCCGGGTCCACATCCCGGGCAATGCCGACCACGTGCTCCGCCGCCCAGGAGCGCTCCGTCTTCTGCTCCACAAACTTGTCGGCGCCGACGCCGCAGACCGGACAGACCTTCGGCGCTTCCTCGCCCTCATACACATACCCACAGACGCTGCATACAAACTTTTTCATACCGATTTACCTCCATAATTTAATTGATTTTTTCTAGTATTTCCCGGCAAACGGGACAATAACCGCTGAAAGTGATCTCCTCCCCCATGACCGTATACCCTTTCGG
>CAKUAQ010000062.1 GCA_934636435.1 uncultured Eubacteriales bacterium | reverse complement strand
ATACGCATGACTGTACTTGTAATCGCCTTTTAGCGCCAAAGCGACCTTCTTTTCGTCTCCAAAATTAAATGTCCCGTTATACTCGGTTGCAATCTCTTCATTTCGAGGGTAATTCGGCATATAACTTCTTGAAATAAACTTCGGCATATTCCCGACATACCAATTCACATTTTCAAACACCGCACTACTCAATCCGGATGAGTAGAATGCATATGACTTGATGGTTTGCACACTTTCCGGTATTACAATGCTCCCCAATGCCGTACAATTCGAGAAAGAATATGACCCGATTGTATGCAACTGTTGCGGCAATCCCACTAAATTAAGGGAAGTACAATTTTTGAAGGCACTATCTCCGATAGAAACAACGCTATCCGGAATTGTGACCTTTTGTAACAGTTCCAAGTCAGAAAAACCATTATCCAATATTTGTGTTACTGCAATTCCGTTATGGACATCGGGAATTGTTAACACAGCCGCATATTTTGCCAAATCGCCTGCCATTACCCCGTATGTTTCATCCGGCAATATAGAGAATATAAAATAGTCAGTAATATCCACGCCACCCGCGCCAAACTGTATCGGAATCACTTGCTTCGTTTGGTCGCTGTAAGTTATGGTCAGTTGATTATTGGAGTAAGATACGTCCACAATGCCCCGGCCGGTATCGCCCTTCAGCGAGGCGAGCCACTCGGTGAGGGTGCCGGTATAGTCCGGATAGGCGGCTTTATACAGCTCATAAGCGGATTTCCCGTCCACGCCGGGGTCACCCTTCTCGCCCTGTGCGCCGGGATCGCCCTTATCCCCTTTTTCGCCCTGCACCGTGCCGATGCGCACCGGGGTGGCGCTATCGGAATAGGTCACATACAGGTCGCCGCCGTTCAGCGACACGGTGACGATCCCCCGTCCGTCTGCGCCGGGGTCACCCTTGTCGCCCTTTTCGCCTTGTGCACCCATCAGCGAGGCGGTGGGCTCCGACCTTGTGCCGTCGGAGTATTCAAAGATCAGACAGCCCTCGGCGGTCAGCACCACCCGTTCAATGCCCCGTCCCGCTGCGCCGGTGTCGCCTTTTTCGCCCTTTTCGCCCTTTTCGCCCTTTTCGCCCTGTACGCCCTGCGCACCGGTATCCCCCTTGGCGCCCGTTGCGCCCAGCAGGGATTGCTCCAGCCGCAGCACGGTGCCGTCGGACAGAGTGACCACCAGCTTATAGTCCTCCAGCGTCACGCCGGTCACGCTCACACCGGTGTCACCCTTCTCGCCCTTTTCACCTTGCGCACCCTGCGCTCCGGTGTCGCCTTTCTCGCCCTTTTCACCCTGCGCACCTTGGGCGCCGGTGTCACCCTTCTCGCCCTTTTCGCCGGTGGCGGAAATGCCCGTCCCCATCCAGGTCAAGCCGTTATCCGTGGAAATCTTCCACTCCCGGCTTGCCGGGTCGATCATCACCCGGGGGCTGACGCCATTCTGCCCGGGATCGCCCTTGTCGCCTTTTTCGCCTTTTTCACCCGGCGCACCGGCTTCGCCCCGGGCACCGGTCGCCTGCACACCGGTGGAGACCCAATTTTCCCCCTCATCGGCGGAAATCTCCCACTGATTGGTGGCGGCGTTGATCCGCACCTGCGGGGACACGCCGTCGGCGCCGTTCTCTCCCCGCACATTCTCAAAGGTGAACTTGGAGCCGTCGGTCAGCTCCACGGTCATGGTGCCATCCACCAGCCGAATGATCTGGATGCCGTTGCCGGCGGCGCCCGTGTCACCTTTTTCGCCCTTTTCGCCTTGCGCACCTTGGGCACCGGTGTCGCCTTTCTCGCCCTTTTCGCCTTGTGCACCCTGCGCGCCGGTGTCGCCTTTCTCGCCCTTTTCGCCTTGGATGCCTTGGGCGCCGGTGACCCGGCCCACATTCACCATCCGGTCATCAGAGAACCGCAGCACCAGCTCCCCGGCATCGGTCAGATCCACGCCGGACACACTGACGCCGTTCAGCCCGTCTTTTCCGTCTTTCCCATTCTTGCCGTCAGCGCCGTTTTTACCGTCCGTACCGTTCCTGCCATCGGAACCATTCTTCCCATTTTCCCCCACGGCGTTCCCCAGGTTGAGGGTCGTGCCGTCGGACAGGGTCAGGATCAGCTGCCCCCGGTTATTAAAATTCGCCGCCGTGAGGCTGACCGGGTTGCTCTGCGCCAGCTTCGCCAGCCGTGCCGCCCAGTCGGATTCCGAGCCGGTATAGCCTGCCTCTTTCGCCAGCGCATACGCCGACTGCCCCCGCAGCGACGCCAGCCATTCCTGCATGGTGCCGGAATAGCCCTCCGCCACCGCCAATTCGTAGGCGGACAGCCCATTCTTCACCGTCGCCGCCGTCGGCACACCGCTGCGCCGGTGGATGAACAGCGCCGTTCCCGCCGACAGAGCGATCACCAGCACAATCGCCAGCGCCGCCTTGCCGACCCGTTTCCATGTCGCTTTCGTTTCCATACCCATCTCTCCTCTTATAATTGGTAATAGGAACCATTCCTCCTATAATTCTACATTTATACTTCCTATTTGTCAAGAGAAAACAGGAAGTATAATTCCTATATGTTCTATTATTAGGAGGACCGTATGGGAACGTGTGACTGGTATAAAATCGGAAACCGACTGCTGGCGCAGCGCAAGGCGCTGGGGCTGACCCAGGCGGAGGTGGCAGAGCGTGCCGGGCTATCCGACCGCACCTATGCCGACATCGAGCGGGGGAGCGTCAATATGCGGGTGGAAACGGCGCTGCGCATCTGCCGGGCGCTGGGGATCACCCCCAACGACGTGCTTTTGGAGGAGGACGCGGCGCTGGCGGCCCGGGAGGAGGCACTGCTGCGGGAGCTGGCGCAGTGCTCCCCCCGGGAAAAGCGCACGGCGCTGGGGCTGCTATCCACCTATCTCCGCTCCCTGGGCGGCGCGACGGAGCCGGACGCATAAACCGTCCCGAACAGCGCACAATAGGGGGCAGACGGGGCGGACACAAAAAACCTTCCATTTTCCGGTTGACAAGCCGCCGGAAATGTGGTATCCTCGAAAACAGAAACAGGCCTTGACGGAGAGAAGTACCGCCGCACAGCGTCCATAGCGAGCCGGGGAGGGTGAGAGCCCGGCGACAGACCGCTGCGGGAATAACACTCCCGAGCCGCAAGCCGAACCCCCTGCGGGGCAGTAGGTGCGCCGTACACCCTGCGTTAAAGGGCAAAGCCTTGTCAGAGGCGGAGCGGCCGGCGATCGTCCGGCAATGTAGGTGGCACCACGGGCAGTTGAGCTGTTCGTCCTATTCACAGTAGGACGGGCGGCTTTTTTATTTTGTTTTGCGCATCTTTGCACAGAAATAAAGGAGAGTTGTACTATGAAACACACGGACATTCGTATTCTGTTCACCGACCCGGCGTATATCGGGCAGACCGTGACGGTCTGCGGCTGGGTGCGCACCTCCCGGGACTCGAAGAACGTCGCCTTTCTGGAGATGAACGACGGCACCTCCCTCAAGCACCTGCAAATCGTGCTGGACAAGGAAAAGCTGGGAGATGTAAGTGCTTTCATGCCCATCGGCACCAGCCTGAAGGTGGAGGGCGAGCTGATCGCCAGCGAGCGCAACGGCGTGGAGGTGAATGCGGCACAGATCACCGTGCTGGGCATCTGCCCCGGCGAATACCCGCTGCAGAAGAAGCGCCACACGGCGGAATTCCTCCGCACCATTCCTCATCTGCGGGTGCGCACCAATATGTTCAACGCCATCTTCCGGGTGCGGTCGGTGATGGCGGCGGCCATCCACCGGTATTTTCAGGAGCGGGGCTATGTGTATGTGAACACCCCGCTGATCACCGCCAGCGATTGCGAGGGCGCGGGCGAAATGTTCAAGGTGACCACCATCGGCTATTCCGATCAGTATAAGAGCGCCGAGGAATACTACGCCGCCGACTTTTTCGGCAGACGGGCGGGATTAAGCGTGTCCGGTCAGCTGGAGGGCGAAATGGCTGCCATGGCACTGGGAAAGATATACACCTTTGGCCCCTCCTTCCGGGCGGAGAACAGCAACACCCCCCGGCACGTGGCGGAATTCTGGCACGTGGAGCCGGAGGTGGCCTTTGCGGAGCTGCCGGACATCATCGAGATCGCCGAGGAGATGATCAAATACATCATCCGGGATGTGATGGAAAAATGCCCGGAGGAGCTGGCTTTCTTCGACAAATTCTTTGAGCCGGGCTTACGGGAAAAGCTCCAGAGCGTCACCGATCACGACTTCCAGGTGCTGGACTATACCGACGCCATCGCCATTCTGGAAAAGGCGGACGCGGACTTCAAATATCCGGTCTATTGGGGCTGCGATCTGCAGACGGAGCATGAGCGGTATATCACCGAGCAGGTGTTCAAAAAGCCGGTATTCGTCACCAACTATCCCAAGGATATCAAATCCTTCTATATGAAGCAGAATCCCGACGGCAAGACGGTGGCTGCCACCGACCTGCTGGTGCCGGGGGTGGGCGAGATCATCGGCTGCTCCGAGCGGGAGGCGGATCTGGACAAGCTGCTGGCAGCCATGCAGGAGCGGCATATGAATCTGGACGACTATCGGGATTATCTGGATCTGCGGCGGTTCGGCTCGGTGCCCCATTCCGGGTTCGGGCTGGGCTTTGAGCGAATCATTATGTATGTGACCGGCGTGTCCAACATCCGGGATGTGCAGCTGTTCCCCCGCACCGTGGGCAGCATCCGCTGAACGGATATCGTGTAAGGGAAAGGTAAGGAGTTGCAGCTATGCGTGCGTGTCATTTTTTTCCCGGGTATGACCCGAAGCTGGGACTGCGTCAGACCCAGCAGGCCATCAAAGTGATCAAGGATACCTTTCAGGTGCTGCTGGCACAGAATCTGCATCTGGAACGGGTGACGGCTCCGGTGCTGGTGCTGGGCGGCAACGGCATCAACGACGATCTGAACGGCGTGGAGCGGAAGGTGGATTTCACCATCAAGGAACTGGACGAAGCCCACGCCGAGGTGGTGCAATCGCTGGCAAAATGGAAACGGGTGGCACTGGGACACTATGGCTTTCAGCCCGGCGAGGGACTGTATACGGATATGAACGCCATCCGCCGGGACGACGATATAGACAACACTCACTCCATCTTTGTGGATCAGTGGGACTGGGAAAAGGTTATCTCCCGGGAGCAGCGCACGGTGGACTATTTGCAGCACACGGTGCGGCGGATCGTCAAGGCGGTGGTGGACACCAACAAGCTGTTGCAGCAGAAATATCCGCTGCTCACCGCCGAGCTGAACGAGGAGGTCTGTTTCCTCACCACACAGGAGCTGGCGGATCGGTACCCGACGCTGACCCCTAAGGAGCGGGAAAACGCCATCACCCGAGAGCACCGCACGGTGTTCCTCATGCAGATCGGCGGGGCACTGGCGGACGGCAAGCCCCATGACGGTCGAGCGCCGGACTATGACGACTGGCGTCTGAACGGCGATCTGCTGTTCTGGGATGAAACCTTGGGGCAGGCGCTGGAGGTCAGCTCCATGGGCGTGCGGGTGGACGCGGAAAGCCTGCGGCGGCAGCTGAAGCTCGCCGGCGCGGAGGATCGGATGCGGTACGCCTACCACCGGGGCATTCTGGAGGACACCCTGCCGCTGACCATCGGCGGGGGCATCGGCCAGAGCCGCCTGTGCATGCTGATGCTGGAAAAAGCCCACATCGGCGAGGTGCAGGTATCGGTCTGGCCGGAGGATATGGCGGCGGAATGCCAAAAGCACGGGATCCCGCTGCTGTGAACGGAGGAAACGCCATGGCGTATACGGTGATGCTGGTGGCAGCGGCGGGCGATTCCACCCGAATGGGCTGTCCCAAGCAGACGCTCTCCCTCGACGGAGAACCGGCGCTGCTGCACACCCTGCGGGCGCTGGAGAGCGCCGCGACGGTGGACGGCATCGTGCTGATCGCCCGCCCGGAGGATACAACAGTCTTTGAGGCGCTGGCGCAGGAGAACGGCATCGGCAAGCTGCTGACGGTGGTAGCGGGCGGCACCAGCCGCCAGCAATCGGTGGCGCGGGGGCTGGCGGCGCTGCCGCCGGACACGACCCTCGTGGGCATCCACGACGGCGCGCGACCGCTGGTCTCGGCGGCGCTGGTGGATGCCGTCGTCGCGGCAGCCCGGGAAGCCGGGGCGGCTGCCGCGGCCGTGCCGGTGCGAGATACCCTCAAGCGGGCCGACCCGACCGGGACCGTCACCGCGACGGTGGACCGGGAGGGCCTGTGGCGGGTGCAGACCCCCCAGGTATTCGACCGGCAGACCTATGTCCGGGCGCTGGCGGCCGCCACCGCCGCCGGACGGGAATACACCGACGACTGCCAGCTCATAGAGGCGGCGGGACAGCCGGTGCGGCTCGTTCCGGGTGAGGAAACGAATCTGAAGCTGACCGCCCCGGCGGATGTGCCGCTGGCACAGGCCATTTTGCAGCAGCGGAAAGGAGCGCGTGAGGCCATGCGCATCGGACACGGATACGACGTCCACCGGCTGGTGGAAGGACGACCGCTGATCTTAGGGGGCGTGACCGTTCCCTTCGACCGGGGGCTGCTGGGGCACTCCGACGCGGATGTGCTGACCCATGCGGTGATGGACGCCCTGCTGGGAGCGGCGGCGCTGGGAGATATCGGCGGGCTGTTCCCCGACACCGACCCGGCCTATGCCGGCGCGGACAGCGTGGCGCTGCTCGTCCAGGTCATCGAACGGCTGCGGCAGGCAGGCTATGCCCCGGTGAACATCGACACCACCGTGCTGGCCCAGCAGCCGAAGCTCAAGCCCCACATTCCCGCTATGCGGGAGCGGCTGGCGGCGGCCTGCGGGCTGCCCGCGGCGGCGGTGAGCGTGAAGGCCACCACCGAGGAGGGGCTGGGCTTTACCGGCACACTGGAGGGCATCGCCGCCCATGCGGTATGCCTGATCCGCCCGGCGTAAACGCCCGGCGGAAACCGCCCCGTTCCGACAAAGATAGTCCGATAACGACGGCGGGATTTTCGTGCAAAATCGGAGAAAAGTCTCTATCCTATACGGGTAGAGGCTTTTTTATTTTTGTTCCGATCGAAAGGAAAGGATGACAGACAATGCAGGTAGAATTGAGCCACCGGACAGGACTCGTCACCGCCCGGCTGGTGGGGGAGCTGGATCACCACGGCGCGGGAGAGATCCGGGAGGCCATCGACGAGGCGGTGCTCCGATACCGCGCCGGGCAGCTGGTGCTGGATTTCTCCGGGCTGACCTTTATGGACAGCTCCGGCGTGGGACTGATCATGGGGCGGTATCGGCTGCTGCGCTCTCTGGGCGGCACGGTAACGGTCATCGGCGCCAGCCCCCGACTGGAGCGGATGATCCGCCTGGCGGGACTGGACAAGCTGCCCATCTGGGAACAACCAAAAGGAGGAGATCGCGATGAAATCGGTTAATGAAATGCGGCTGACCTTCCTCAGCCGCTCCGCCAACGAGGGCTTTGCCCGGGCGGCGGTGGCAGCCTTTGCGGCGCAGCTGGACCCGGCGGTGGACGAGCTGGCGGACCTGCGCACCGCCGTCTCCGAGGCCGTCACCAATGCCATCGTCCATGCCTATCCCGATCGGCTCGGCACCATCACCCTGTCCGTCAAGCTGTACGATAACGGCTGCGTCTGGGTGCGGGTGCGGGACAAGGGCTGCGGCATTCCGGATGTGGAGCAGGCCATGGAGCCGCTGTATACCACCGGCGGCGAGGAACGCTCCGGACTGGGCTTTTCGGTGATGCAGAGCTTCACGGACAAGCTGCGGGTGCGCTCCGCTCCCGGCAAGGGCACCACCGTCACCATGGAAAAGTACATAGCCCTCCGGGTGAAAGGCGGTGCATGATGCCGGTCGCACAGGCCGGCACAGCGGAACGGGACAGCTTCATCTGCCGCAATCTGGGGCTGGTGCACGCCTGTGCCCGGCGCTTCACCGGCCGGGGCGTCGAATACGACGATCTGTACCAGGCCGGGTGTCTGGGGCTGATCAAAGCGGCGGACGGCTTTGAGCCGGAACGGGGATTGCAGTTTTCCACCTATGCGGTGCCGGTCATTCTGGGGGAGATGCGCCGCCTGTTCCGGGAGGGCGGCACGGTGAAGGTGAGCCGCTCCCTGCGGGAGCTGTCCCTGCGGGCCACCCGCGCCCGGGAAAGGCTGTTGCTGGAGCAGGGGCGGGAACCCACGGTGGAGGAGCTGGCGGCAGCGCTGGGGGTGGAACCCACACTGGCGGCGCAGGCTGTCACCGCCGGACTGCCCGCCGTCTCCCTCACCGCCGACGAGGGCGAGGGGGAACAATGGGATCTGCCCACCGACTCCCCGGAGGAACGGATCACCGACCGGCTGGCGGTGCAGCAGCTGCTGGCGGGGCTGGAGCCCCGGGACCGGCTGCTGCTGCGGCTGCGCTACGGTGCGCACCAGACCCAGCAGGCAACCGCCGAGCGGCTGGGCATGACCCAGGTACAGGTGTCCCGCCGGGAAAAGGCACTGCTCACCAAGCTGCGGCAGCGGCTGAACGAATAGAAGCGTTTCACGGGAGACGGCACGACCGCCTTGTGCGGGCTCTGCCGACCTTCACCGCCGGAAGAGATTTTTCTTTTATCGGTTTGTACACGGTCTTGGTGCTGACCCGCAGGATCTCCGCCACTTCGGCGGCGGTCAGCGCCGCCGGATAGCAGCGCAATTCTTTTTCATGCTCTTTTCTCGTCATAGGCAATTCCTTTCT
>CAKUAQ010000061.1 GCA_934636435.1 uncultured Eubacteriales bacterium | reverse complement strand
TGTTTTGTACAGACAAAAATGGGACGCCATCCTCAACATAGTTCGGGGTCTTGTGCGTTCCGTCACTAATTATACCAAGGAGCGTTCCCAGGCGCACCCACTCCCACGAATCGGGGATGTCAAACGGTACCTCATCCGCCAGCGACCGCACTTCATCGCCGATTTTCTCATAAGGAGTATTATCAGAACTCGGTGATTTAACGAATACCCCCAGTAGTTCAACGATTACTCGGCTGTTTAACGATTACAATGATGCCGGAAACCCAGAAAGCTGTAAAACACATAGAACCCCGCCGCAGAATTGCTCTGCAGCGGGGTTCACTTATGTGCCGAAAAAGGCGAAAAGCCTTGTCTCAAGCGGTTTTCGGGCATGAAAAAGTCCACCGTAATTCTATCAAAATTACGGTGGACTTATGGCGGAGAAGGAGGGATTCGAACCCTCGAACTGCGTTTAACAGTTACACGATTTCCAATCGTGCGCCCTCGACCGGACTAGGCGACTTCTCCATCGGTCAAGTAATGCGCTGTTCGCAAAAGCGCAAGACGTATTATACTGAATTACCGGTAACTTGTCAAGTGTAAATCCAACTTTTTTTGATTTTCTGCGGAAAAACTTTTCAAAACCGGCCATTTTTCATTTTGAATTGTTTGACAGTGCCGGGCGCTTGTGCTATTCTCTATACTATGGAATATATATTAAAGGAGCGAGCTGTATGACCCGGCGATCCGCGTGTCCCGTTTTATATCTGGTGATTCCCTGTTACAACGAAGAATCGGTGCTGCCGGTAACATTGCCGGTATTCACCGCCAAGCTGACGGCGTTGAGTGCGGCCGACAGGATCGCGGCCGATAGCCGGGTGCTGCTGGTGGATGATGGTAGCCGGGACGGCACTTGGGACATCATTACCAAGGCAGCGGCAGAAAACCCGCTGGTAGAGGGTCTGCGGCTGTCCCGCAACCGGGGACACCAGAATGCGCTGCTGGCAGGACTGATGGAAGCGCGTCAACGGGCAGACGTGACCGTCAGCATGGATTGCGATGGGCAGGATGATCCGGATGCCATCGACGCTATGCTGGCGGAATATGCCGCCGGGTGCGAGATCGTCTATGGGGTGCGGCAGGACCGCCGGAGCGATACTGCCTTTAAGCGGGGCAGCGCCCAGATCTTTTACCGGCTGATGAATGCCATGGGTGCGGAGAGCGTCTATAACCACGCGGATTATCGGCTGATGAGCCGCCGGGCATTGGATGGACTGGCGGAGTTCTCCGAGGTCAATCTGTACCTGCGGGGATTGGTGCCGCTGGTGGGCTACCGCAGCAGCAGCGTGTATTATACCCGCACCCCGCGGGTGGCGGGGGATACCCACTATTCGCTGGTGAAAATGCTGCGCCTGGCGATGGACGGTATCACCAGCCTATCCGTGCGCCCCCTGAAACTCATCACCGGTCTGGGGCTGGGGGTGTCGGCGATCAGCCTGGTGATGATCCTGTGGAGCATGATTCGGTTTTTCATGGGGAAAACCGTCACCGGCTGGAGCAGCACCATGTGCGTGATACTGTTTTTGGGCGGTGTGCAGCTGCTGTGTGTGGGGGTGCTGGGGGAGTACATCGGTAAGATCTATGCCGAGGTGAAACACCGTCCGCGATACATCATCGCCGAAGCCACGCGCTCGGATGAAGAAGAACTCGAACGGAGGTAATACGCATGACCCGCACCCGCCGTAGATACCGTGCCCGGCGCAGAAGCCGTTCCCGCCGACACGGCGGCGCCGGATGGGTGCTGCTGGCGGTATTGGCGGTGATAGCCGCCGGAATATACGGAGCGGCACGCATCGCACCCCGCCGCCGGGTGGCGCGGCTGGAGCAGGCGACGATTCTCGATACGGTGGAGCAGGCGCTGTTGCCTGTCGGTTATGCCCGCTCCGGAGAGCGGCTGGAGGATATTCGGGGGATCGTCATCCACTATGTAGGCAACCCCGGCACCTCTGCCATCAACAACCGCAATTACTTTGCGCAGGAGACCACGGAGGTTTGTTCGCATTTTGTGGTGGGGCTGAAGGGAGAGGTGGTACAGTGCCTGCCCCTGTGGGAACGTTCCGCCGCCAGCAATCAGCGGAATCGGGATACCATCTCCATCGAGGTCTGTCCTCCGGATGACAGCGGCAAGTTCCGAGAGGATACCTACGCCTCGCTGGTGCAGTTAACCGCATGGCTGTGCCGCACCGCCGATTTGACTCCGGAGCAGGTGATCCGCCATTACGATGTGACCGGCAAGGAATGTCCCCGTTACTTCGTGCGGCATCCGGACGCCTGGACAGCCTTTCTGGAGGATGTGCGGACGGCACTGTAAATTCTCTGTCGAAATTCACAGTTTTCCGCCGATGGCTTTGGGTAAAAGATGGATCATTCTCTAATTGACAAATTCCGCCGGGAGCGGTATACTAAAGGCACAACAGGAAACATTCGATATAAATCAAAAGATATGGTTTTGAAGTCTCTACCCGGTCGCCGTAAATGACCGGACTATCGATGTGAAAATAGCCGGACGATGGCAGCCGCTGTCGTCTGTGTCTTGTGTCTTTTCACATTGCAGAGCGTTCAAAACGCCCTGCAATTTTTTGTTTCGAGGAGGACAAGCCTGTGCAGCTGTTGGAGGATCGGATTCGACGGGACGGCATCGTGGCGCCCGGAGATGTGCTGCGGGTGGACAGCTTCATCAACCACCAGATGGATATGGAGCTGATGGGCGCACTGGCGGACGAGTTCTATCGTCTGTTTGCCGATGCGGGGGTGCAGCGGGTGCTGACCGTGGAGGCGTCCGGTATCGGCATCGCCTGCCTGGTGGCGTATCGGTTCAAGGTGCCGATGGTGTTCGCCAAGAAGTCCAAGACCAGCAATATCCCCGATACGGTGTATACCGCCACGGTGAAGTCCTATACCCACGGCAATGTGAATCAGATTATGGTGTCCAAGGAGTATCTGCCCGCCGGGGAGCGGGTGCTGCTCATCGACGATTTTCTCGCCCGGGGCGAGGCGCTGGAGGGGCTGCGCAGTCTGGTGGAGCAGGCGGGCAGCACTGTGGTGGGTGCCGGGATCCTCATTGAAAAGGCGTTTCAGGATGGCGGCGCGCGGTTGCGGCGGGAAGGTATGCGGGTCGAGAGTCTGGCCCGGGTCGCTTCCATGAGCGTGGAGAACGGTGTGCAGTTCGCACACGATTGAAATTCGGTACGCACCGTCCGCAAGGACGGTAAATATAAAATGTACAACAAACGGAGGAAATGACATGAAGAAGATTCTGGCATTCGTTCTGGCAGCGATCATGCTGCTGTCTCTGGCAGCCTGCGGCAACAAGGACGGCGGCACCGGCACCCCCAACGGCGACAGCGCCACCGGCGAGACGGCGGATCTGCTGCCCCGCAAGGACGTCACCTCGGATGTGACGGTTCCGGACGATTTCAAGATCGGTATGATCTGCCTGCATGACGAAAACTCCACCTACGATAATAACTTCATCAAGGCTCTGAAGTCCGTGCAGAAGGGCATGGGTCTGAAGGATGAGCAGGTGCTGATTGTTCCCAACATCGGCGAGGACAACAGCTGCTACGACGCCGCCGTGGATCTGGCGAAAAAGGGTTGCAATGTTATCTTTGCGGACTCCTTCGGCCACGAGTCCTTTGTGAAGAAGGCTGCGCAGGAGTATCCCAACGTGCAGTTCTGCCATGCCACCGGTACCTCCGCAAAGCTGGCGGGTATCAAGAACTTCCACAATGCGTTCGCTTCTATCTATGAGGGACGTTATCTGGCGGGTATCGCTGCCGGTATGAAGCTCAACGAGATGATCGAGAGCGGCAAGATCACGGCTGAGCAGGCGATCATCGGCTATGTGGGCGCTTTCACCTACGCCGAAGTGGTTTCCGGTATGACCTCCTTCTATCTGGGTGCCCGTTCGGTTTGCCCCTCTGCGACCATGAAGGTGCGCTACACCGGCTCCTGGTACGATCAGGCGAAGGAGCAGGAGGCGGCTACTGCCCTGATTAAGACGGAGAAGTGCGTGCTCATCAGCCAGCATGCCGACTCTCTGGGCGCTCCCACCGCTTGCGAGCTGGAGGGCGTTCCGAACGTGTCCTATAACGGCAGCACCTATTCCGCCGGCGAAAACTCCTTCATCATCTCCTCGGCGATCAACTGGGCGCCTTACTTCCAGTACATCATCGAGGCTGTGGCTAAGGGCGAGGATATCGACGACGACTGGTGCGGCGACATTGCCACCAACTCTGTGGTGCTGAGCGGTCTGAACAAGGGCGTGATGGCAAAGGGCACCGAGGAGAAGATCAAAGAGGCGGTCAAGGCCTTCGAGGATGGCACCCTGCACGTGTTCGATACCTCCAAGTGGCAGAAAGACGGTAAGACTCTGACCGAGTATCAGGCGGACGTGGACGGCGACTTCAAGCCGGATACCAATGTCATTCACGACGGCTACTTCGATGAGTCCAATGCGGATAAGTTCCGCTCTGCTCCTTACTTCGACATCATCATCGACGGCGTCACCAACCTGAACACCAACTACGGCGACTAAGCCGCACAAACAGTCAACTGTTGGGCTGCTCGCACGGTATGTGCGGGCAGCCCCGTTTGGCTTTTCTATACCGTCATAGGAGGATGCTTGTGAACGCTCTGGAATTGCGTAATGTCACCAAACGCTTTGGCGAGCAGGTGATTGCCAATAAAAATGTCAGCCTGTCGGTGCGCAGCGGCGAGATACTGGCTGTGCTGGGGGAGAACGGCAGCGGTAAAACCACGCTGATGAATATGATCGCCGGGATTTATCATCCCGATGAGGGCGAGATCTTCGTCAACGGTCAGCCCGCTGTAATTGCCTCCCCCAAGGATGCCTTTGCCTACGGTATCGGGATGATTCATCAGCATTTTAAGCTGGTGGACGTATTCACCGCCACGGAAAACATTGTGCTGGGCATTGAGGACGGCAAGCGGTATAACCTCAAGGAAGCCAACAAGCGGGTGGCGGAGATTTCCGCCAAATACGGCTTTGAGATTGACCCGAAGAAAAAAGTCTATGCCATGTCCGTATCGGAAAAGCAGACGGTGGAGATCGTCAAGGTGCTGTACCGGGGCGCAGACATCCTCATTCTGGATGAGCCCACCGCCGTGCTGACTCCGCAGGAGACGAATAAGCTGTTCGCCGTGCTGCGGCGGATGCGGGACGACGGGAAATCCATCATCATCATCACCCATAAGCTCCACGAGGTGCTGAGCCTGTCCGACCGGGTGGCGGTGCTGCGTAAGGGCGAGTATATCGGCACGGTGAACACCGCCGAGACGAACGAGGCGCAGCTGACCGAGATGATGGTGGGCAAAAAGGTGACGCTGAACATCGAGCGCAGCACCCCACACGACCTGGCGGATCGGTTGATCGTCCGGGGAGTGGATTGCATCAGCCGGGACGGCGTGCGACTGCTGGACGATGTGAGCTTTACCGCCCGCAGCGGAGAAATTTTAGGGATTGCCGGTATCGCCGGTTCCGGGCAGCGGGAGCTGCTGGAGGCGATTGCCGGATTGCAGCCCCTGTCCGGCGGCGAAGTCCTTTACCATGACCCTAAGAGCGGCGACACCGAGGATCTGCGGAACAAAACCCCCATGCAGATTCGGGAGCTGGGCGTACGGCTGTCCTTTGTGCCGGAGGATCGGCTGGGAATGGGTCTGGTCGGCAATATGGATATTGTGGATAATATGATGCTGCGCAGCTACCGCAAGGGCAAGTCGGTATTTGTGGACCGGCAGCCCCCCCGGCAGCTGGCGGATCGCATCATTGAGGATTTGGGTGTGGTGACCCCCGGTCCCTCTACGCCGGTGCGCCGCCTGTCCGGCGGTAATGTGCAGAAGGTGCTGGTGGGGCGGGAGATCGCCTCGGCGCCGACGGTGCTGATGGCGGCATACCCGGTGCGGGGGCTGGATATCAACTCCTCCTACCTCATTTATAACCTGCTGAACCAGCAGAAGGAAAACGGCGTGGCGGTCATTTTCGTCGGCGAGGATCTGGATGTGCTGATGGCGCTGTGTGACCGGATTCTGGTGCTGGGCGGCGGACGGATTACCGGCGAGGTGGACGGACGCACCACCACGAAAGAGGAGATTGGTCTGTTAATGACCCGCACGAAAGGGGGGAATGCCCGTGGCTAAGGTAGTTCAAAAAGCGGCGAAAAAGGAAAAACACACCCGGGAGCCGCTGCTGTATGTGGTGAAACGGGATGCGATGCCCATGGGCAAAGCCGTGCTGGTGCGGGTGATCGCGATTTTGCTGGCGCTGGTGGTCAGCGGCGTGGTGACGAAGGTGCTGACGGGGGATAATCCCCTCTCCATTTTTGCCACCATCGTCAAGGGAGCTTTCGGTCCCGGACGGACCTTGGTGACGCTGCACGATATTGCGATCCTTCTGTGTATCGCGCTGGCGGTGACGCCCGCATTCCGGATGCGGTTCTGGAATACCGGCGCCGAGGGTCAGGTGCTGATCGGCTGTCTGGCGACGGCGATATGTATGCTGACCCTGGGCGGCAAGGTGCCGGACGGGCTGCTGATTCTCATTATGACCGTGGCAGCCATCCTTGCCGGTGTGATCTGGGGCGTGATCCCCGCCTTTTTCAAGGCGCATTGGGGGACGAACGAAACGCTGTTCACCCTGATGATGAACTATGTGGCGATCCAGCTCATCGAATATTTCCTCAAGGTGGCGGATAAATCCGGCTCCAACGTGGTAGGCCCCGATCTGCTGAACCACGGATGGTTCCCCAATCTGTTCGGTGTGCAATATCTGCTGAATATTCTCATCGTTGCGGTGCTGACCATATTGATGTACATCTATCTGAAATATAGCAAGCACGGCTATGAGATTTCCGTGGTGGGCGAGAGTGAGAATACCGCCCGCTATATCGGGATCAACGTGAAAAAGGTCATCATCCGTACGATGGCGCTGTCCGGTGCCATCTGCGGCATTGTCGGTTTGCTGCTGGTGGGCGGCTCCTCCCACTCCATAGACTCCAATCTGGCGGACGGACGGGGCTTCACCGCTATCATGGTATCCTGGCTGGCGAAATTCAACCCCATCTTTATGATCCTCACCACCCTGCTGCTGGTGTTTCTGGAGCGGGGCGCCGATGAGGTAGCGTCCAAATTCGGACTCAACGGTGACTTTGCGGACATTCTTACCGGTATCATTCTGTTTTTCATCATCGGATGCGAGTTCTTCATCCACTATGAGGTGCATATGAACCGGCATAAACAGGCGGCTGCGGCAAAGGAGGGGAACTGATATGGAAGTGGTTATTGGGTTCATTCAGCGGGCAATCCTGCAGGGAACACCGCTGCTGTACGGTTCCACCGGTGAGATTCTCACCGAGAAATCCGGCAACCTGAATTTGGGCATCCCCGGCATTATGTATATCGGCGCCATTTCCGGTGTGGTGGGCGGATTTTTCTACCAGACCTCCGGCGCCAAGATTATCCCGTTCTGGGCGGTGCTGATTCCGCTGCTGTGCTGTCTGGTTGGCTCGCTACTGGCGTCGTTGCTGTATTGCTTTCTGACGGTCACACTGAAAGCCAACCAGAACGTGACCGGTCTGGCGCTGACTACCTTCGGCGTGGGGCTGGGCAATTTCTTCGGCGGCTCGCTCATCAAGATTGTCAAGAGCGATGTGCCCTATCTGGCTCTGGTGAAGATCGCCAAGGCATATAAGGGCACACTCCCCTTCGCAAAGAGCCTGGGACCGGTGGGGGAGCTGCTGTTCTCCTATGGCTTCATGGTGTATCTGGCGGTGATCCTTGCGGTGGCGGCGAGTATCGTCCTTAAAAGAACCCGTATGGGTCTGCAGCTGCGGGCTGTGGGTGAAAACCCTGCCACGGCGGATGCGGCGGGCATCAACGTGACCCGGTATAAGTACGGTGCTACCTGCGTGGGCGGGATGATTGCCGGTCTGGGTGGTCTGTTCTACATTATGGATTACAGCAACGGTATCTGGTCAAACAACGGATTCGGCGATCGGGGCTGGCTGGCAATTGCAATCGTGATTTTTGCTACCTGGAAGCCGATAATGGCAATTTTCGGCTCCTATCTGTTTGGTGCGTTATATATCCTGTTCAATTATATCAAGGTGCCGATGCAGCTGCTGCCTCTCATCCAGATGCTGCCCTATGTGGTGACGATTCTGGTGCTGGTGGCGGTCAGCATTCGGAAAAAGCGGGAGAATCAGCCGCCGGCATCGCTGGGACTGTCGTATTTCCGCGAGGAGCGGTAAAGCTTCCGATGCAGGACTAAAATCCGCCGATGCAGCTGCATCGGCGGATTTTTCGTTCAAAAAAGCCTTGTATTTCTGGCCGAGTGCGACAATATCCCTTCGTTGGCGGGTCCATGGCCGCTTTGGAGGACAGGGCTTTGAGGAATATAGGATATAGGCAAGCCCCCGGATAAGCGAATCCCCCGGTTCTTCGATGAGAACCGGGGGCAAGTCTTTATATGCGGGGTTTGTTATGCCCGCTTGCGGCGGGCGCAGCCGGCAGCCGCGACGATACCGCCGCTGACGAACAGTAGCCCCAGCCACAGACTGTACGGGGTGGTTTCGCCGATTATCACGTCGGGGGATGGCTTTCCGGTGGAACCGTTATACTCAGGGGGCGTGACCGTAGGTGTCTTTGGGGTCAGTTCCTTCACATATTGCGCTACAAACGTGCTGTCCGGCGCATCCGTTGCAGGCACAGCGATGGTCTCCCCGTTCAGCACCAGCTTGGCGTCCGCGGCTAACACGGTGAGAGGATAGGCATATACCGAATAGTGATAGGTCTTGCC
>CAKUAQ010000060.1 GCA_934636435.1 uncultured Eubacteriales bacterium | reverse complement strand
GAATTACACCATGACCGTCACCTTCTGGGAAGACTGGGGCGGCGTAGCGGTGCTGATGGACGATTTCCGGGTCTATTCCGGCGATGAGCACGTCAACATCCTCAAATCTCTCTATCCCGGCATCACCAATGTGCAGCAGCCGGAGCGGTATTCCTTCCCGCTGCTGTTTGATGACGGCCTCATGCCCTTCAATGCGGTCAACGATATCTATAACTGGGAAATCCACTGGCGCACCGACGGCGTGGGGCTGGTGACGGGAGCCGAGGCGCTCTCGGGCACCACCTCGGTGAAGGTGGACGCCCTGCGGGCGGGCAACAACCGCACCGACCTGAACGATGTGAAGATGGCCGGCATCGCGGGCTTCTCCAAGGACGATTTCAGTCAGGTGACCGGCGTCATGCTGCGGATCAAGCTCACCGGCGGCGACCCGGCCGCCCAGAAGCATTTCCGCATCGCCGCCCGGCAGGACGGGCTGAAGAAAGACACCTTCCTGGGCAAGGGTGCCTCGGCCTATGATCTGGCAGGCAATAAGATGGCGCTCACCGGCGGCAATCTGGGCATCAAGCTGCCCGGCAATTTCGACGGCTATCTGTTCCTGCCCTTCAAGACCGCCCAGAGCGAGACCGTCACCGTGGCGGGCACCTACGACAGCTATGCGGACTATCCGGAGAATCTGGTGGATTTCTCCAAGAATTACACCATGACCGTCACCTTCTGGGAGGGTTGGGACGGCACCACCGTGTATTTCGACGATATGCGGATATACAGCGGCGACAAGCACATCACTATCCTCAAGGAGCTGTATACGGGCATCCAGACGGTACAGCAGCCGGAATACTACACGCTGCCCCTCGCCTTTGACAAGGGGATGACCCCCTTCACCTTCGAGATGGACGGTGGCCGATATGCCCAGAACGGTGTGTATGGCACCGGCGGCAAGCTCTCCTATGGCAAGAATTCCATCGGCAACGGCTTCACGGTGCAGTTCGCCTCCGACCTCACCGACGCTTACAGCGTATATACCTCCAAGGCCAAGGTGAAGATCCCGGCCGGCTCCCTGGGCTTCCTGCTGCGGGTCAAGACCAACGCTCCCGAAAGCGCCACCATCGGGATCATCTCCAACTACTGGACAGAGTCTTCTCTGGAGTTCGGCAAGAATGCCCTGCTGTACGATCTGGAAGGCAATGCGGTGGAAAAGCCTTTTGAGAGCAATCACTGGCTGGGCTGCAATCTGCCGGAGGAATTCGACGGCTTTGTGTTCATTCCGCTGGATTCCGGCTTCAACGGAAAACAGCAGCAATACTACCGGGATGCCAAGGGCCTGAAGGTGGACGACAAAATCGTGGATCTGCAGCTCATTTTCTACGGCGAAAAGCAGTGGGCGGGCAAAACCTTTGAGGTCGAATACTGGGGCACATACAGCGACAAAAATTACGTGGGCACCATCGAAAAGCTGGGCTATGAGCTGGATGTGGATAAGGGGCTGACCAGCAACGCCATTCTGGGGGACGCCTCCAAGCTGTTCTTCTATGTGCAGCGGCTCAACGAGGGCTTTGACGAGAAGAATCTGGCAAAACTGAAAAACTGGATCCTGCTGGATACCACCGATCCCAAGCTGCTAAACCGTTACAGCCCGGACAACGTGTCCATCGGCAACGGTCTGCTGACCCTCAAATACACCAAGACCGCCAAGGACGGCAAGTCCTATACCACCGGCGCCATCCGCACAAAGGAAAAAGTCAGCTACGGCTACTATGAGGCCAACCTCACCTTCCCGCAGCTGGCCGGAGCGCGGTCGGTATTCCGGCTGGTGACGGACGGCGGCTATGACGAGGGCGGCACCGCCTTCGAGGTGGATATCGCCTCCCTCAACGAGGCTTTCGAGCTGATGACGGGCTATAAATATATGTCCGACTACAAGGCTCTGCGGGACGGAGGCACGGAAAAGGACGGCGCCGAAAAGGTAGACTCCAAGGACACCTTCTACGGCACGAGCCACACCTACGGTCTGCTGTATACCTATGAATACCTGCGGTTCTACGTAGACGGCATATTGGTGCGGGAGATCGAAAATACCTTTGCCCGGGGCGGCGTATTCATCGAGGTCGCCGGGACGGTGACCGCGGAGATCACCGAGCCGCTGACCGCCAGCAATTCCGAGATTGTGGTGGACTATGTCCGGTATTGGGAGATCGACCAGGATGAGATGGCGAAATACGACACGGCGCTGCTGACGGAAAAGCCGACGGACGTGGATCCCGGAAAAGACTCCGCCACCGTGCGGGTGGATAAGACCAGCACCCCGCTGCTCGTCGCGGTCTGCGTTCTGGGGGTCGTGGCGCTGGCGGCGATCGTACTGCTGATCCTGCTGGTGCTGCCCCGCGGGAAAAAGAAACCGCGTGCCGATGAAACGGAGGTTTGAACTGATGAATAAGCACTTGAAGAAGATCCTTTCCTCTGCGCTTGGCTGTCTGCTCGCCGTGGTTCTGCTGGTGGGCACGGCGGCACCGGCATCGGCGGCTAAATACGATCCCGACACCGACTGGATCGCCGGAAAATACGGCATCTTCCTCCACTATCTGCTGGAGCGGCAGGGCGGCGGCAATTCTCTGGAGGGCTGGAATCAGGCGGTCAACTCCTTTGACGTGGATCGCTTTGCCAAGGATCTGGACAGCGTCGGCGCCTCTTGGATCACCATAACCCTGACTCAGGCCAGCGGCTACTTCCCCATCCCCATGCCGGAGATGGAAGCGCTGACCGGTGTGAAATGCGGCACCGACCGGGATCTGGTGGCCGATTTGATCCGGGCCTGCGAGCCCTACGGCATCCGGGTGATGCTCTATTGGAATCCCGGGCTGCCCCAGAGCAACCTGCCCATGGCCCGGGCGCTGGGAGCGGTATTCCGCCAGAATCAGGGGGACGCCTCCATCGGGCAAGGCGCCAGCGGCGACTGGATGCTCAACTATACGGCGGCGAAAAATGTCTGCTCCGTTCTGGCGGCGCTGTCCCAGCGCTACGGCGACAAGGTGCACGGCTGGTGGTTCGACGGCTGCTACGACAATGTGGGCTTCAACGACCGTCTGGCAGAGCTGTACGGCGATGCCGCCCGGGTGGGCAACCCCCACACGCTGGTGGCATTCAATGACGGCATCCGGTTCGCCGACTGCCGCTTTGAAACGGAGAATTACGCCTGCGGCGAGACCTGCCATCCGTACTTTCTGGATACCACGTCGTTTTTGACCTATAAGGCGGACAGCCGCTGGACGGAAAACGGCTATCAGGCGCACCGGCTCACCTTCCTGGGTGCAAACTGGGGTCTGGGCGGAACCCTCTACGACACGGCGGAGCTGGCGAAACACTCCTATGAGGCCTTCCTCAAAAACGGGGCGGCCATCTCCTACGACGTAGCCATCAGCGCCGACGGCAAGATCGCCACCGAGCATATGGCGCAGCTGAAGGCCATCCACGACTATGTGCAGTCCCAGCCGGCGCCGGTGATCGAACCGGCCCCCACCCCGTCGAATACCCCGGACGACAGCTCCACCACGAGCGACCCGGAAAAGCCCGACACTCCGGCGGGCGATGCTGCGAAAACCGAAGAAGTCGTCAGCAAAAACCCGCTGCTCTTCGCCATCCTCGGCGCGGAGTGCGTCGTGATCCTCGGCGTGGCGGTTTTCTGGCTGGTGCGGAGAAAGCAGACGAAATAAGGCTCGAGCCGAAATCGTCACCATACACGATCAACCATGTGAAAGAGGTCAAAGATACCATGATAAAAGTCGGCATTGCAGATTATGGGCTGAATTGCTGGTACGGAGCCCTGTACGATTATGAGCAGCGATTTGCGCTGCTGAAGCAGACCGGATACGACGGGCTGGAGCGGCTGGAGGCACGCTCGGCGGCAGAGGCCATGGACATCTCCGCCGCCGCCCGGCGGCAGGGGCTGGATTTTGCCACCTGCCGGGGCGGCACCCCTCTGGAGACTCTGCGCTGGTCGGCGGCGCTGGGCAAGCGGTATGTCTGGGTGGAATCCCAGGACAAGGATTTTTCGGTGTTCTGCCGGCAGGTGAACGCCCAGATCGAGTCGGCGGCCGCCTACGGAGTGGACGTGGCGCTGCACAACCATCTGGGGCTGACGGTGGAGACGCAGGAGCAGCTGGACGCCTTCATGGCAGCCTGTCCGAAGTGCAAGCTGCTGCTGGATGTGGGCCACCTGGCGGCCGCCGGGGGCGACCCGGCAAAAACGGCCGAGCGGTATGCCGACCGACTGGCGGCGGTCCATCTCAAGGACTATGTTTACAAAGACCGGTCGGCCAAAAACTGGTGGGATCGGCTGCGGTTCTGCGAGCTGGGTGCCGGCGAGATGGGCGACCGGAACGCGCAGATCATCGAAACGCTCAAGAGCATGGGCTATGACGGCTGGCTGCTGGTGGAGCATGACACCCACCTGCGGAATCCGGCAGAGGATCTGACCGTCAGCCGGGAATACATTCGCCGATTGGGGATTTAAGGGGAAAAGGAGCACAACCATGAGCAATCCGATCAAAATCGGTCTGATCGGTCTCGGCCGCGCCGGCTGGGGCATGCATCTGAACGAACTGAAAAACAAGAAGGACCAATTCGAGGTGGTGGCCGTCTGCGACATTCTTCCCGAGCGCACCGCCATGGCGCAGGAGCGGCTGGGCTGCCGGACATACGGCAGCATCGACGAGCTGCTGCGGGACGACGAGGTGGAGCTGGTGGATATCGCCACCCGCACCTGCGACCATTATGAGCACGCCGTCAAGGCACTGGAGGCCGGGAAACACGTGCTGCTGGAGAAGCCGGCGTGTATGTCGGTGGAGCTGATGCGGGATCTGTATGCCCGCGCCAATAAGCCCGGTCTGCCCCGGCTGTTCGTGCGGCAGAACCGCCGCTTTGAAGTGGTGTTCAACCGGTTTCTGGACACCGTTCGCTCGGGCAAGCTGGGTAATGTGTTTGAGATCCAGATCGCCCAGATGGGCTATCAGCGCCGGGACGACTGGCAGACCATCGCCGCTTTCGGCGGCGGTCAGATCCTTAACTGGGGACCTCATATCATCGACCAGGCGCTGGTGCTGCTGGATGCGCCGGTGACCGAGACCGCCTGCGAACGCACACTGGCGGCGGCCGGCGGCGACTGTGAGGATCATTTCTCCGTCGCTCTGCGGGGCGAAAACGGCCGCAAGGTGAATCTGTGGATCAGCGGCAGCGCCGCGCTGAACGGCGGACGGCGATACACCGCCTACGGCGACCGCGGCTCCATGGAATGCTGCAATAATGAGCTTGTCACCCGCTACATCGACCCGGCGCAGGAGCTGCCGCCGGTGGTGGCCAACCCCGGCACACCGGCCATGTCTTTCGGCGCCTCCGGCACCTTTGCGGCGGCGGTGGAGCCCCGCTGGATCGAGGAGCATGACCGGGTAACGGCCGAGGACCTGTCGGTCATCTGGAACTATCTGTATGAGAGCCTGCGAAACGGCGCGCCCTACCCCATCCGGGATGAGGAGATCATCCGGCTCATGCAGGTCATCACCGATGCCCGCCACACCCCGTTGATCAAGGCGAAAGCCATCGGAGAGGACAGTATATGAACCGAAAAGCCTATCGAATCCGGGCATACGACCCCGCTCCGACCGTGAATGACGGCATCGACCGTCTGCCGCCTCCGCTGAGCACGGTGCGGATCGCCGCGGAGGACGGCTGGCAGAACCGGAGTATGCCCATCGGCAACGGCTATCTGGGCGCGGTGATATGCGGCCGCACCGATATCGAACGGATCCAGATCACCGAAAACAGCTTTTGCAACCCCCTTTACGAGCCGACCTGCGGAGCCGGACTCAATAACTTTGCCGAGCTGTGGCTGGATCTCGGCCATACGGCCGTGTCGCAATACAGCCGCTCCCTGTCGCTGAATGACGCAACGGTGCAGGTGAGCTATTCCTGCGCCGGCGTGCGGTATGAGCGGGAGTATTTCGCCTCCTATCCGGCGCGGGTGCTGGCGGTGCGGCTGACGGCGGATCGCCCGGGGGCTTTGGCCTTCCGGCTGCGCGCCGAAGCCCCCTTTGTCCGGGACTGGTGCGTGGAGCCGGGGGACGGCATGGGCAAGACCGGCCGCGTCACCGCCGCCGACAGCACCCTGACGCTGGAGACAGCGCTCACCTATTATGACGTGCGGGGCGAGCTGCAGGCCACGGTGGTCACCGACGGCATATGCCGGGCGGAGGGCGATGCCCTCGCCGTATCCGGCGCGCAGACGGCGGTGCTCTATATCGCCGCGGCGACCAACTATCGGCTGGAGAGCCGCACCTTCATCGAGCCAAACCCGCAGCAAAAATTGGCGGGCAACCCGCTCCCCCACGAAACGGTGTGCGGAATTCTGGCGGCAGCGGTACAGGCGGGCTACGAAGCCGTCCGGGCCGAACACATCCGGGATCACCGGGCACTGTTCGACCGGGTAGGCTTTGACATCGGCGGGGTCGATACCGGAAAGTCGTCGGCAGCGCTGCTGGATACCCTGCGCCGGGGAGAGAACGAGCCGCTGGCGGAGGAGCTGACCTTCCATTACGGCCGATATCTGCTGATCGCCTCCTCCCGTCCGGGGACGCTGCCCTCCAATCTGCAGGGCATCTGGAACCGCTATGCCGAAACCCCCTGGAGCAGCGGCTATTGGCACAACATCAACGTGCAGATGAACTATTGGCCGTCCGGCCCCTGCGACCTGACGGAGCTGTTTGTCAGTTATGCGGACTATTTCGAGGCGCTGCTGCCGCTGGCAAGACAGCGGGCGGACGAATTTGTGCGGCAGTATTTTCCGGAGCGGTTCGCCGGGGACGGCCGGAACGGCTGGGCACTCGGTACCGGTGCATGGCCCTACAACATTTACGGCATCAGCACGGAGGATCACTCCGGACCGGGGACGATCGGCTTCACGGCGCTGCTGTTCTGGGACTGGTATGACTATACCCGCGATCCGGCAGTGCTGCAGCGGGTGTACCCCATTCTGTCCGGGGCGGCGCTGTTCCTGTCCCTGGTGATGGATGATCACGACGGCACATGGCTGATCCGCTATTCCGCCTCCTCGGAGCAATTCCGGAACGGCAAGCCCTATCGCACCACCGGCTGCTCCTTCGACCAGCAGATGTGCCATGAGGTATTCCGGCACACGCTGGAGGCGGCGGCATTGCTGCATGAGTCGGATACGCCCCTGTTGCAAACTCTGCGGGAGCGGCTGCCACGGCTGGATCCCTACCCCATCGGTATATCCGGCCAAATCAAGGAGTTCCGGGAGGAGCAGGCATACGGCGATATCGGTGAACGGAATCACCGCCATATGTCCCATCTGCTGGGCATCTACCCCGGCACCGGGCTATCCCCGGAGGATACGCCGCTGCGGGATGCTGCGCGGACAACGCTCACCCTGCGGGGAGCGGGCGAATGCGGCTGGGCATCGGCCCATCGGGCGTGCCTGTGGGCGCGGGTCGGCTGTCCGGAGGAGAGCTATCGCAGCCTGCGGGAGATCGAAGATCAATATCTGTTAGATAATTACTGGAACGGCTACGGTCGGAATTCGGACGTCTACCAGATCGACGGCAATTTCGGCGCTACGGCGGCCATTGCCGAGATGCTTTTGCAGGGAGATAACGGCCTGCTGCGGCTGCTGCCCGCCCTGCCGGCGGCCTGGCCGGACGGCCGCTTTTCGGGGCTGTACGCTCGGGGCGGCTTTGCAGTCAGCGCCGCGTGGCAGGCCGGAAAGCTGACGGCCTGCACGGTGGTATCCCGCGCCGGAGGCATCCTGCGGATCGCCAAAGCCGGCTGTGCGGTGGCCGCCGTCACGGCGCAGGGCACGCCGGTGCCCTTCTCGTCCGAAGGGGGCATCGCCACCCTGGAGACCCGGCCGGGAGTCACCTACGAATTCACATGGACGGAGGGACGGTTATGAAAGATCCCGCAATCGAACGGTTCGTATCGAAGAAATGGGGCATATTCAACCATTATCTCAACGGGATGCAGAACGGCAGCTGGGCACCCCGCAACCCCAGCGGGAAAATCACCACCTGGAACGAGTGCGTCAATGAGTTCGATGCCGAACGACTGGCGTACAATCTGCACAAAATGGGCGCCGGGTACTATTGCATCAGCACCATGCAGGCCAGCCGCTATATGTGCTCCCCCAATGCCACCTTCGACCGCCTCTGCGGGACGAAGCCGGGGGAAGCCTGCTCCCTGCGGGATCTGCCCATGGACATTGCCCTGGCACTGGAGAAATACGACATCGACCTGTTCCTGTATATCAGCGCCGACGGTCCCTGGATGGCCACCGATATCGGCGATAAGCTGTCCATCGGCAATCCCCGGCAGGAGGTGACACCGGAGTTTGTGCAGAACTGGGCAGCGGTGATGCAGGAGTGGGCGGAGCGTTACGGCAGCCGGGTCAAGGGCTGGTGGATCGACAGCTGCTACACGTGGCTGGGCTTCAATGACACGCTGCTGGAATATTACCACCGCGCCGCCAAGGCGGGCAACCCGGACAGTCTCATTGCCTGCAACCGCGCCGGCACCCGGGTGTGCGAGCGGGGGCTGTCCACCGAAGAATTCACCTGCGGCGAGCAGCTGAATTTTGAGCGGATGCCGGAGAGCCGGGATGTGGGCGGCGCTCAGGCGCACCTGCTCATTCCGCTGGGAGTGCACCCGGAGAACGGCGACAAGGGACATACCTGGTGTATGCCCGGTGAAAAGGCCACCCGGGAGGAAGTGCTCGCCTTTATGAAACAGGCGGTGGCACGACAGATCCCCGTCACCTTTGACATCGCGGTATACCGGGACGGCAGCTTCGATGCGGAGCAGCAGGCATTCCTGACGTGTG
>CAKUAQ010000059.1 GCA_934636435.1 uncultured Eubacteriales bacterium | reverse complement strand
CCCGGCGGCAGACGGGGTGGTCGACAGGGGCGCTGTATCCGTCAGCACCCGTCCGTCCGCCAGCTCGATGATGCGGTCGGCATATTGGGCGGCATAGTCCCGGTCGTGGCTCACCACGACCACCAGCCGATCCCGGGACAGCTCTTTAAGAATGTCCCATACCTGCCGGGAGTTTTCGGTATCCAGCGCGCCGGTGGGCTCGTCCGCCAGCAGCAGCTTGGGGCGTTTGATCAGCGCCCGGGCGATAGCAACCCGCTGCTTTTGTCCGCCGGACAATTCACCGGGCTTGCGGCTCTGAAAACCGTCCAAATGCACCGCCGCCAGCGCCTGTTCAATGGTCATTTCGGAAACCTCCGCCTGCTGCAGTTCGGGTGCCAGAGCGACATTCTCTGCGACGGTCAGTTCGTCCAAAAGATTGTATTCCTGAAACACAAAGCCGGTATAAGCATTCCGGTACGCGTCCAGCTGGCGCGCGTTTAGCCCCTGCAGGGAGATGCCGTCTATCTGAATGTCGCCGCTCTGGAATCCGTCCAGTCCGCCCAGAAGATTGAGCAGGGTGGTTTTTCCGCTGCCGGAGCGCCCCAGAAAGAACACCATACCGGTATCCGGCAGGGTGAGAGTGATTTCATCCAGCGCCGTCACGGCGGTGGCACCGGGGTAAATCTTGGTGAGCTGATTAATGGTGATCACAGGGATTCCTCCTTGTCAATGGTTGTGCCTAAATGCAATTCCTGTCGCCAGACGGGTGGGACGCTGTCATCGCCCCAGTATTCATCCAAAGTGGTAATGCGCCCCCTGGTCAGTCGGAAAAAGGACGTCACATGGAAGGACAGGGTGCGCTCCCGGTTGAATACATGAACCACAGTGACATAGCCCTCGGGTATGGGGGTTATGCGCTGAACTGTGCCGTCCCAATCGCCGGGATAGGTGCAGTTTGCCCGGATAAATTCTTCGGCGGTGAACTGCTCGTCGGTGTTATGCCAGCGCACCATCGCATGGGGAGCCAGAAAGTCGCGCATACCGGCGGCATCCTGCGCCAGCACCGCCCGCCAGTAGCGGTTCAGGAGCGCTGCGCCGTCGGTTATCTCCGAAACCAGCTGCAAGCACCGCCAGTCTTCGTCCAGTATCCGATAGGACTCCGGCGGCCGGGATGGGTCGGGCTGGAAACCGGCAGCAATATAACAGCGATAAGCGGCGGGGTTGTTTTCGAACACTCTTAGCGACACGGCATGAGCATCGCAGAATTCTCGGGCATATTGTACAGCCAGCTGTACCACAGCCTTGCCGTAGCTCTGTCCACGTTTTTGGGGTGCTACGATGATAAAGCCGAGATGCAGCTCTCCGGGGCGGTTCTTCAGCGTGTTCAGAGTGAAAAATCCCATTGGTTCACCAGCATCCGTGGCGATGAACGCCATCGAATCGGATGTCGGCTGAAATTGCGCCGGGGACAGGGGATAGGCTCCCAGTTTGCCCGCCGTCCATTGGTAAAAGGAATGCTCATTCGTACACCAGGACAGCACGGTGGCGGAATCCTCCGGGCGGTAAGGGCGTAATTGCAGCACGGCACAGTTCCTCCTCGGGACAACATTACATCGCCCAGTCTACCATACTTTTCCCGCGTTTGCAATAGCTTGGACGTATTTTGTTTGACTTGTAAGAGAAACTGTGGTACAATATTGCCCATGCAGAAGGATAGCGGCCGTGAAAAGGAGGAGCTTATGACAAACATCTGGCACGACATTTCCCCGGAACGTATCCGCCCGGAGGATTTTATTTGCGTGGTGGAAATTTCCAAGGGCAGCAAGAAAAAATATGAGCTGGACAAGGAGACCGGGCTGATTATTCTGGATCGGATCCTGTATACCTCGACCCACTATCCCGCCAATTACGGATTTATTCCCCGCACCTATGGTGACGACGGGGATCCGCTGGATGTGCTGCTGCTTTGCTCCGAACCGCTGGAGCCGCTGACGCTGGTGCGGGCATATCCGATCGGTATGATTTCTATGATTGATAACGGTCGCAATGACGAAAAGATCATTGCCATTCCGTTCAATGACCCGAATTACAATATGTATACCGATATCGACCAGTTGCCTTCCCACATTTTTGCGGAGATGCGGCATTTCTTCTCGGTCTACAAAAATCTGGAGAACAAAACAACAGCAGTGGACGAGGTCAGCGCCCGAGAGCAGGCGGTGAAAATCGTGGACGAAGCCATCGACCGTTATGTGGAAAAATTCTGCAAGGCACGCTGACGGCGACAAGGGAGAATACCAATGAATGTATGCTTGTTCGGGGCGTCCAGCCCCCAAATTGCCGCCCGGTACATTGAGGCAACCGAGCAGCTTGGTGTCATGCTGGCGGATGCCGGCCATACGCTGATATACGGCGCCGGAGGCGCCGGTCTGATGGGTGCTGCCGCCCGGGGCGTAAAACACCGGGGCGGTAAGGTGGTCGGTGTGGTGCCGTCTTTTTTACAGGTGGACGGCATCCTCTATGACGGCTGCGACGAGATGATTTACACTGAGACGATGCGGGAGCGAAAGGCAATCATGGAGGACCGCGCCGACGCGTTTTTGATCGTTCCCGGTGGCATCGGCACCTATGAGGAGCTGTTTGAGGTGTATACGCTCAGGCAGCTGGGACGGCACAGCAAGCCGATTGTGGTCTATAACCTGTATGGCTACTATGATGAACTGCTGGCGATGCTGCAAAAGACGGTGGCGGAGGACTATATGCCCGCTGTCAGTCTGGAACTTGTTGCTGTGGAGACCACGGCACAGGGGGTGTTGCAGCGCATAACCGAAACCGCTTCCGCGCCGGATATTCGCCGGACAAAATATGTGTAATAGCAAAAACGGATCCTGCTTTCCATAGAGAGCAGGATCCGTTTTCTGATACGTGCATTTTCCTTGATCGGTCATTTTTGATATTCGGGAGGTAACTGCACATTTGTGATGATTTTCTGCACGGCGTCCAACGGACTGATTTTACAGAAATACCGCTGGCCCAGTTTGCTGCTGTCGCAGAGCAAAACGGTGCTGCGAGCATTCCGCATAAAGACACGTTTCAGTTCCGCTTCCTGCTCGTCGGAATCGGTGATGCCGGCTTCCGTATCCACTCCTCGGCAAGACAAGAATGCCACATCTGCATTGAAACGTCCCACAAATTCCGTCGCCTGTGTGCCTACAAAGGACATGGCCCCGTCTCGCAGCCGTCCGCCGGTGCCATAAACCTCCACGCCCTCCAGCTCTGCCAGAATGCTGGCGGTTTTCAACCCGTTGGTGATGACCCGCAGACGCTGAAACCCCGTCAGTCGCCGCGCCAGGCGGCAAACGGTGCTGCTGGAATCCATAAACAGGGTATACCCCTCTTTGATAAGCGGCAATGCGCGCTGCACCAGCATCTCCTTGGCATTGAGATTTTCGTTTTCCCGCAGTGTCATGGGAAAATCCCTTGTATTGGCATCGATGTGTACTGCGCCGCCGTGAGTGCGGCGGATCAAGCCGCTGGATTCAAGAATCTGTAAATCCCGGCGGATAGTCGCACCGCTGGAATACAGAGCGGTGCACAGCTCGTCCACCGTCACTGCGTGGCGGACGCTCAGTATTTCCAGAATCTGGTTCTGACGTTCTAATGGTAGCATATTCAGCCCTCCTTGAATGATCATATTTGATTATATCTGATCAAACAAAAAAAATCAACTGTTTATTTATCGAAATTTGCGCCATATATAGACGAATTCCTGAAACCGGTGTATAATAAGCACACGATATTGGGTACGAAGGAATATGGATATATTCGAGCAATTCAAAAACCATCATGTAAGGAGTGCGATAGCGTGAGCAAACGGGTTCTGGCTTTTGACTTCGGTGCCTCCAGCGGCCGGGCAATTCTCGGGACATTCGACGGTGGAAAGATCCACATGGAGGAGATCCATCGGTTTTCCAACGATCCGGTGAATGTACGAGGGGTGTTTCACTGGGATGTGTTGCGGCTTTTTCACGAGATCAAGCAGGGCATTACCAAGGCGGTACACGCCGGGGGATTTGACGCCATCGGTATTGATACCTGGGGGGTGGACTTTGGTCTGATCGACAAGAAAGGCCATCTGCTGAATAATCCGGTCCACTATCGGGATACCCGCACGGTGGGCATGATGGACAAGGTGTTTGAAACCATCCCCAAGGAGGAGCTGTACAGCCGCACCGGAATTCAGTTTGCGGCATTCAACACCATTTTTCAGCTGGCGTATCTCCGGCAGAATGAGCCGGAACAGCTGGAACAGGCAGACAAGCTGCTGCTGATGCCTGATTTGTTTGCTTATTTTCTCACCGGTGTGACTCGGGCAGAATACAGCGAGGTGTCCACGACACAATGTCTGGACCCCAAGACCGGTGATTGGGCATACGATCTGCTGGATCGGCTGGATATTCCCCGACGGCTGTTTCCGCCCATTGTGGATGCGGGCGATACATACGGCCTGCTGTCGGACGAGATCTGTGAAGAACTGGGCGCACCTAAGGTACCGGTGATCGCCGTAGCGACCCATGATACCGGGTCGGCTGTGGTGGCGGTTCCTTCTCAGGAAAAAGACTTTATTTTCATCAGCTGTGGTACCTGGTCTCTGTTTGGCACAGAGTTGCAGGCGCCGGTCATCAATGAGACTTCTTTCCGGTTCAATCTGACCAATGAGGGCGGCTTTGGCCGTACTACCCGGTTCCTCAAGAATATCATGGGACTGTGGCTGATCCAGGAATCCCGCCGCCAATGGATTCGGGAAGGGGAGAATGTCACATTTGCCGATTTGGAACGGGAAGCGCTGGCCTGCGAGCCTTTCCGCTGCTTCATCAATCCGGATGACGATATTTTCGTGACCCCGGGCAATCTGCCTCGCCGGGTACAGGAATTCTGTCAGCGCACCGGACAGTATGTGCCGCAGACCCGCGGCGAGATCATGCGGTGCATCTACGAGAGTCTGGCGATGAAATATCGCTATACTTTCCACGCCATCCGGGAAGTCACCGGATTGGAATACAACAGTATTCACATGATCGGCGGCGGCACCAAGGACCGACTCCTGTGTCAGATGGCGGCAGACGCCTGTGCCACCCACGTGATTGCCGGGCCGATCGAAGCTACCGCTACCGGTAACATCGCCGTGCAGTTGATCGCACTGGGCGAGATCGCCGGTTTGAAGGAGGCGCGGCAGATCATCGCCGCCTCCGAACAGCCGAAATTCTATGAGCCCGGCGACACCGCTTCCTATGATGCGGCGTATGCGCGGTTCGAGAAGCTCCAGTGAAGGAGGAGACGCATGAAGATCTTGGTTATTAATGCGGGCAGCTCCTCTCTGAAATACCAGCTGTTTGAAATGCCGGAGGGCAAGGTGCTGGCAAAGGGTCTGTGCGAGTGCATCGGCATCGAAGGTGGGTGCATCAAGCATAAGCGCCCCGGCAAGGAGGATCACAAGATCACCATGGATCTGCCGGATCATGAAACGGCCTTGTCAATGGTTCTGAAGTTGCTCACCGATCCGGAGGTGGGTGTGATCGCCGATGTGAGCGAGATCGACGCCGTTGGCCACCGGATCGCCCACGGCGGTGAAAAACTGGAGCATTCCTGCCGCATCGACGATGAGGTGATCCGGTATCTCCATTCCATCGTCAAGATCAATCCTTTGCACGGTCCTCCGGCCATTGCCGGCATGGAGGGGTGCCGCAAGCTGATGCCTTCGGTTCCCATGGTGGGTGTTTTTGACACCTCGTTCCATTCCACCATGCCGGATTACGCGTACATTTATCCGTTACCCTATGAGCTGTATGAGCAGAAGAGTATTCGTCGCTACGGATTTCACGGCACCTCTCACCGGTATGTGGCCAATCGTGTGGCAGAGTTGATGGGGCGAGATATAGGCGATTTACGGATCGTCACCTGTCATCTGGGCAATGGCTCCTCCATCACTGCGGTGGATCACGGTAAAGTGATCGACACGTCAATGGGCTTCACTCCGCAGGAGGGCATTCTGATGGGCACGCGCTCCGGTTCGGTGGATCCGACGATCCTGACCTACCTGATGGATGAGGGCATGACCGCCAAAGAGGTGGAAACCATGCTCAACAAGAAATCCGGTTTTCTGGGCGTATATGGAAAATCCAGTGATTCCCGCGCTGTCTGTGACGCGGCGGCGGCCGGGGATCCCCGGGCGCAGCTGGCGCTGAATATCCAGTATTATGGCATTAAAAAGTATATCGGCGCTTATGTGGCAGAGATGAACGGCATTGACGCGCTGGTGTTCACGGCCGGTATCGGAGAAAACGACCGGGATCTGCGCCGCGAAGTTTGCCGCAACATGGATTACCTCGGCATCCGTATGGATGAAGAACGCAATGCCACCGTTCCCCGTGGCGAGGAGGCGGATCTGTCTGCCGCCGATGCGCGGGTACGCACCTGGGTGATCCCCACCGACGAGGAATACATGATTGCGCTGGATACGGCCTCCCTTGTTTGAAAAGTCGGGAAATGTCCCGGTTATTCATGAGAACATCAATAATAGAAAAGGAGATATGAACCATGCAACAGTCAGCTTATGAAATCAAAAAGGAAATCTGCGAAGTCGGTCATAAAATCTATGCCAAAGGCTTCGTGGCCGCCAATGACGGTAACATCTCCGTCAAGGTGAACGACAATGAGTTCTATTGCACCCCCACCGGCGTTTCCAAAGGTGTGCTGACCCCCGATATGATCATCCGCATCGACGGACAGGGACGGAAGCTGGAAGGCAAGCTGAACCCCTCTTCCGAGATCAAAATGCATCTGCGCGTATATCGGGATCGCCCGGATGTGAACGCGGTGGTACACGCTCATCCGCCTGTGGCGACCGCTTTTACCGTAGCCGGTATACCGCTGGATCAGTACATTCTGCCGGAGGCGGTCCTGACCATCGGCAGTGTGCCCACCTGTGAATACGGCACACCCTCCACCATGGAGATCCCGGATTCTCTGGAGCCGTACATTCAGGATCATGACGCGTTCCTGCTGAAGAACCACGGCGCGCTGACCGTTGGCTGCACGCTGACCAAGGCTTTCTTCACCATGGAAGAGGTCGAGTTCAACGCTAAGATCTGCAAATATGCCCGCGAGCTGGGCGGCGTGGAGGAGATCCCCTGCGATCAGCTGGAAAAGCTGATGGAGCTGCGTAAGAAGATGAACATTCCCGGTCGTCACCCCGGCTGCAAAAAGTGCAAAAACCTGGGCACCGAGAATTGCCGCTGCAAGCAGAATATCCCCCATACCTGCTCCTGCGGATCCGCTCCCGCCGCCGCGCCGGCTTCGGACGATCTGGTGGCGGAGATCACCCGTAAGGTGCTGGCTGAGCTGAATAAATAAGCGATTGCGTCTGAACCGAATCTCTGAACCGAATCTTTGATTAAAGGAGGGTCGAATTTTGGCTCAGTATACCATATACGATGCTGAAAAGACCGCCCGCATCGGGCGCTTGATCGACCATCTGTTTGCCGCTCCGCCGGAGATCGAAGCCGATCGTGCCGAGTTGATCACCGAGTCTTATCGGGCCACGGAGGGCGAGCCGATTGTGGCTCGCCGCTCCAAGGCGTTCTATCATATTTTGGAGAACATTCCGATCACCATCCGCCCGGATGAACTGGTGGTAGGCAGCGCTTCCAAAGCGCCGCGGGGCTGTCAGACCTTTCCCGAGTTTTCCTACGAATGGCTGGAGGGAGAGCTGGACACGGTTTCCACCCGAAAGGCAGACCCGTTCGCTATCTCCGAGGATACCAAGCGGCGGTTGCGCGCTACCTTCGGATACTGGAAGGGGAAAACCACCAGCGAGTTGGCTACCGCATATATGGCGCCGGAAACCCTGCGCGCTATGCGGCACAACGTCTTTACCCCCGGTAATTATTTCTACAATGGGGTAGGGCACGTCTGTGTCCAGTACGACAAGGTGTTGCGTATCGGCTTTCGGGGCATCCGCCGTGAGGCGGAGGAGGCGCTGGCAAAGTTGCACGTCAGCGACGGAGACTATGCCCGCCGGCATGAGTTTCTGAAAGCGGTGATGCGTTCCTGTGATGCGGTGATCTTGTATGCCCGCCGGTATGCGGCGCTGGCCGAGGATCAGGCGAAAGACTGCGTCGATGAGCAGCGCAAGCGGGAGTTGACGCAGATCGCGGAGAATTGCCGCCGGGTGCCGGAGAACGGAGCGGAAAGCTTTTGGGAAGCCTGCCAGTCCTTCTGGTTCGTCCAGATGCTGCTGCAGGTGGAATCCAGCGGGCACTCCATTTCCCCCGGACGGTTCGATCAGTATATGTATCCGTACTATGTGGCGGATTGCAAAGCGGGCAAACTCAGTCCGGAGTTTGCGCAGGAGCTGATCGACTGCATCTGGATCAAACTCAACGATCTGAACAAGGTGCGGGATGCGGCCTCGGCCGACGGCTTTGCCGGATACAGCCTGTTCCAGAATCTGATCGTGGGCGGACAGAATGCCGAGGGGCTGGATGTGACCAACGATCTGTCGTTTATGTGTCTGCAGGCATCGATGCATGTGCAGCTGCCTGCACCGAGCCTGTCGGTGCGGCTGTGGAACGGCTCGCCCCACGATTTTCGGATCAAGGCGGCGGAGCTGACCCGCACCGGAGTGGGTCTGCCGGCGTATTACAACGATGAGGTCATCATTCCGGCATTACTCAGCCGCGGTCTGACTCTGGAGGATGCTCGCGGTTACTGCATCATTGGATGCGTGGAGCCCCAGTGCCCCGGTAAGACCGAGGGCTGGCACGATGCAGCGTTCTTCAATATGTGTCGGGTGATGGAGCTTATGTTCCATAACGGCATGGATGAGGGCGAGATGGTGGGCATCGCCAGCGGCGAGGTGGCTCAGTTGGCTTCCTTTGACGAG
>CAKUAQ010000058.1 GCA_934636435.1 uncultured Eubacteriales bacterium | reverse complement strand
GGGTAGGCATCCGGGGATCGTCCCAGCCGGACACATAGTCCTCCTCCACCAGCTTGCGCAGCTTGCGTTTGGACATGACGGTGTAGTTGATGCCCAAACGGGCAAATTCGATCTGCCGGGGATTGGCGTCAATATCCACGTGCTCCACTACCCAGTTGTACAGCGGGCGGTGGTCCTCAAATTCCAGCGAGCAGAGGGAGTGAGTGATCCCCTCCATCATGTCCTCGATGGGGTGTGCGAAATCGTACATGGGATAGATGCACCATTTATTGCCCTGGCGATGGTGCGGACAATGGTTGATGCGGTAGATAACCGGATCGCGCATATTGAAGTTGCCACTGGTGAGGTCGATTTTGGCACGCAGAGTCATACGGCCGTCCTCAAACTCGCCGGCGCGCATGCGGGCGAACAGATCAAGGCTTTCTTCCATAGGACGATCCCGGTAAGGGCTGACCGCCGGATGGGTCAGATCCCCCCGGTTTTCCCGTACTTGATCGGGGGTCAGCTCGCATACGTAGGCCAAACCCTTTTTGATCAGACCCATAGCCTGCTCGTACATGACCTCGAAATAATCGGATGCATAATAGAACCGATCATCCCAGTCAAACCCCAGCCAGTGAATATCCTCCTGAATGGCATCGACGAATTCCTCATCCTCCTTGGTTGGATTGGTGTCATCCATCCGCAGATTGCACAGTCCGCCGTATTTCAGCGCCGTGCCGAAGTCGATGCACAGTGCTTTAGCATGGCCGATATGGAGATAGCCGTTGGGTTCAGGGGGAAACCGGGTGTGGACGGTTTTGCCGTAGCAGCGGCCGCCTTCCTGCAATTCCTCATCAATGATGGCGTGGATAAAATTGGTGGAGTTTTCTGACATAGCAATCACCTCATACGTTTGAAAAATGGTCAATGGCGGTCTGTAACCGCTGCTGTACCCGGTCTGCGCCCAGCTGCCGCATGATCGCGCAGAGATCCGGCGTGTTGCGCCGGCCGGTGATCGCGATCCGGATCACCGTGCTGACATCGCCCACATGGCCCCTGTAGGCGGCAGGGTTCTGCTTATAGGCTTTCACGTCCGGGCTGAATCCGTGGCTCTCGCACAGGCCGCGCACGGTGGCAAACCAGGCGTCTTTATCTTCGGCAGGGTCGTATACCGAACGATAGGCTTGCAGCAGCGACGTCGCGTCGGCCGCAGCAATATTTTCCGGCAACTCCAGCGGATTTTGATAGGTTTTCTCGAAGAAATAACTCACATAGTCCGGGACATCGCTCCAGCGGGCGATGTCCTTACGGGGCTTAGCGTTCCCCCGGTCGATGGAAAAAATACCCGTGGCATAGTCCCGGTCGGCGGTGAGCAGCGCCGCAAATTCCGGTGCATAGGCGGCAGCCCACTGCTCCACCTGCTGTTCCACTGACGCCGCATCCATGCGGGCGATCACCGCTTTGCTCACATCATTGAGCTTATCCAGGTCAAATAGCGCCCCGGACACGCTCATTTTTTTTAGATTGAATTTGAATGAGAACAGGTCGGCGGTGGGGTTGGCGCGTCGCCAATCTTCAAAGTCGCTGTTGGCGATGGTCATGAGATATTCCAGCACGCTGGCGGCGGGATACCCTTGCTGGGCGTAATAATGCATTGCCGCCTGAGGATCTTTCCGCTTGGACAGCTTACGCTTGTTGCCGTTGTCCTCCACCATGATGGGGCTGACATGGGCGTATTTCGGCGGCTTGAAGTCCAGTGTCCGGAACAGCTGCAAATGCTTTGGCACCGAGGAAATCCACTCATCCCCGCGGATCACATGGGTGGTGCGCATCAGATGGTCATCTATCGCATGGGCAAAGTGATAGGTGGGAATGCCGTCGGATTTTAGTAGAACGATGTCCTCGTCATTCTCCGGCATCTCAATGGTGCCTTTGATCAGGTCGGTGAATTTGATCCGATGTTCCTCGCTGCCCTCGGAGCGCAGCCGCACCACATAGCTTTCACCGGCCTCGATGCGCCGCAACGCCTCCTCCGGCGGCAGGGAGCGGCAAACGGCATAGATGCCGTAATAGCCGGTGCGCGCTTTCTGCTGCTCCTGCTGTTCGCGGGCCTGTGCCCGTTGTTCCTCGGTGCAGAAGCAGGGATAGGCCTTGTTCTGCTCCACCAGCCGTTTGACATACGCCTGATAGATCTCTGCGCGGGCGCTCTGCTGATAGGGACCGTAATCGCCCCGGACTTCGCCCGGAGCCACGAACCCCTCGTCGATGGTCAACCCAAAATCCCGGATGCCCTTTAGAATGTCGTCGGCACCTCCTTCCACCTCCCGCTTCTTGTCGGTGTCCTCCAGACGGAAGAAAAACACACCTCCGGTAGCATCGGCGGTCAGTCGGTTAATCAGTGAAGTGAAAAAGGTACCCAGATGCAGATAGCCGGTGGGAGAGGGCGCGATGCGGGTCACACGCGCTCCCTCCGGAAGCTGTCGCGGGGGGTACATAAGCTCATAATCCTCCGGTGTTTTCGTGATGTGCGGAAACATCCGGGCGGCCAATTCTTCATAAATAGACATAGGCAATCCTCCTGCAATTCAACTGAATTACTTTATTTTACATTTATCGGTTGCAAATGTCAATGCAAGTGTGGTAATATAGAGACATAAATTTTGCCGACGAGAGGAATTTTCGCCGGGTATGGAACAAAAGGAGTGCAAAACTATGGAAAATCAAGCGGCTGCGCCCCGGAAATGCCGGGCGCTCAGTCTTATTCAGCCCACCGGTGTGCCGACCCTGGGCAACTATCTGGGAGCCTTGCGGAATTGGGTGGGGATGCAGGATGAATTTGAGTGCGTATACGGCGTGGCGGATCTCCATGCCATCACGGTACGGCAGGAACCGGCGAAATTCCGGCAGCAGATCCTGGAGACATTCGCGCTGCTGATGGCGATTGGTCTGGATCCTGAGAAGAATCTGCTGTTTGTCCAGTCACAGGTGCCGGCGCATGCGGAGCTGGCGTGGCTTTTGTCCTGCTGCACCCAATTCGGCGAATTGTCCCGTATGACCCAGTTTAAGGATAAATCCGCCAAGCATGCCGATAACATCAATCTGGGACTGTTCGCCTATCCCACGCTGATGGCGGCGGATATTCTGCTGTATCAGCCGGACTATGTGCCGGTGGGCGCGGACCAGAAGCAGCACTGCGAATTGACCCGCAACATTGCGGAGCGGTTCAACGGCCTGTACGGCAATACTTTTACCGTTCCGGAGCCGTATATTATGAAATCCGGAGCGCGGGTACGCTCCTTGCAGGATCCAACGAAGAAAATGTCCAAATCCGATGAAAATGTCAACGGGTTTATTTCTCTCAAGGACGATAAGGACACCATCCTGCGGAAATTCCGCCGAGCCGTCACCGACAGCGAGGCACAGGTGCGCTATGCCGAGGGTAAGGACGGCGTGAATAATCTGATGGAGATTTATGCAGCCGTGACCGGCAAGACGCTGGAGGAGATCGAGCGGGAATTCGACGGGAGAGGCTATGGCGATTTCAAGGCGGCCGTCGGCGAGGCGGTGGCAGCCGAGCTGACCCCCATACAGGAGCGCCTGGCGGTGCTGATGGGAGACAAAGCACAGCTGGAAGCGCTGATGAAACAGGGGGCGGAGCACGCATCCTATATTGCGAGCCGCACACTGTCAAAGGCGCAGAAGAAAATGGGCTATGTGCTGCTGAAGTAACGGGTCAGACGCCGGTGAGATCGAAGGCAGGAATCATCTTCCCGCCGCTGCTCTCCCGGCTTTGTACATAGCCGTTGACGATCTCCAGACTGTCCATATACGCCCATACCTTGTCGCACTCCCGGCGGGTGAGCGGGCGGGATAATTCCGGAAAGCCGGGTATATTCCTCATGGGGGTATACTGAAACATCAGACTCACCCAGAACCGGTCTTTGTATTGCGCCAGCCAGTCCAGCACCGCCATGCTCTCCCGCGTATGGCCGGGCAGCACCAGATGGCGTACGATCGTTCCTTTGCAGATCCTGCCGTTTTCGTCCAGCTTCACCGCTCCGGTCTGGCGTGCCATCTCCCGTATGGCGAGAGCGGCATAGTCAAAATAGTCGGCGACGCCGGATAGGGCATCGGCAATATCGCTGTGGACATATTTGCAATCCGGCAAATATACGTCCACCAGTCCTTCCAGCTCCCGGAGCGTTTCCACTCGTTCGTAGCCGCTGCTGTTCCACAGCACCGGCACGCCGGGGCGGCGCAGGCGCAAGGCGGCGGCAATGGCGTGGGCATAATGGGTGGGATTCACCAGATTGATATTCTGCGCACCGGCCGTTTCCAGTTCGTTGAAGATCTCCGCCAGCCTTTCTATGGAAATGGTTTTGCCGAAATTGTCCCGGCTGATGGGGGCGTTCTGGCAGAAGCGGCAGCGCAGCGTGCACCCGGAGAAAAATACCGTGCCGGAGCCTTTTTCACCGCTGATGCACGGTTCCTCCCCAAAATGGAGCGCGGCGCGCGCCACCACCGGCAGGGCAGGCATCTGACAAAAGCCTGCGGCAGCAGTGTCGCTGCGCAGAGCGCCACAGCGACGGGGACATTGCATACAGAGAAATTCCATAGGTAAGTATTCCACCTTTACAGTTACAAATGCCGCCTGCGCGGCGGGAGGAAAGCCATGAAAGCTGTTTCTTGGAATGTCAACGGCCTGCGCGCCTGTGTAGGTAAGGGATTCTATGATTATCTGGCAGAACATCCGGCGGATTTTGTCTGCGTACAGGAAACAAAACTGCAGGCCGGGCAGATCACCATGCATCTGCCGGAGGGATATCTGAGCTTTTGGAATGATGCAGAGCGTAAGGGGTATAGCGGCACGGCCATCTTCACTCCCCACAGACCGCTGTCGGTGACCTATGGCATCGGCGTGGAGGCGCATGATCACGAGGGACGTGCCATCACACTGGAGTATCCGGAATTTTATCTGGTGAACATCTATACACCCAACGCCCAGCAGGAGCTGGCACGACTGCCGTATCGTCTGGAATGGGAGCGAGATCTGCGCACCTACTTACGGGAATTGGATGTATGTAAGCCGGTGGTCCTCTGTGGGGATATGAACGTGGCGCATGAGGAGATTGACCTGAAGAATCCGAAAACCAATCGGGGCAACGCAGGATTCAGCGATGAGGAACGGGCGGCCTTTTCCGCCCTGTTGGACAGCGGCTTTGCCGATACCTTCCGCCGATTGCACCCGGATACGACCGGCGCTTACAGCTGGTGGTCGTATCGGTATCATGCCCGCCAGAATAACGCCGGGTGGCGTATCGACTATTTTGTGGTGTCCGAGCGATGGATGAAGCGGGTCACGGGCGCGGGCATCGACAGCGCCGTGACCGGTTCCGATCATTGCCCGGTGTGGCTTACGTGGGATCAAGAAAGGAGTATAACGTATGACTGAACAGGTAAAGCGGACGATGGACGCATTGGCGCATAACCGGATGATCCCTCACTATGTGGATACCCGGGAGGATGTGCTGCCGCTGGTGCGTTCTCTGCTGTCAGAGGGGTGCACCATCGGCGTGGGCGGCTCCGTCACTTTGCAGGAAACCGGCCTGATGGATTTGATTCGGTCCGATGCATACCGTTTCTACGACCGATATGAGCCGAATCTGACCTCAGAGCAGCGGGATGAGGTGTTCCGGCAGGCGGCGTTTGCGGATGTGTTTCTATGCTCCTCCAACGCTGTCACCGAGCAGGGAGAGCTGTATAATGTGGACGGGCACAGCAACCGCATTGCAGCGCTGGCGTTTGGCCCCAAGCGTGTGATCGTTGTAGTCGGTATCAACAAGCTGGTGCCGGATCTGCCCGCTGCGGTGCGGCGGGTCAAAGAGGTGGCCGCGCCGCTGAACGCCAAACGGCTGCACTGCGAGACCTACTGCAGCCGGACAGGGCACTGTGTCCACCCGGAGGGGAGCATGAACGAGGGCTGCGCGTCGCCGCAGCGCATCTGCCGCAACGCGTTGGTATCCGCTATGCAGGAGGATCCGCAGCGGCTGCATGTCATCCTGGTAGGGGAGCCGCTGGGGTACTGAAGGTCGACAACAAATATCCGGAAACAAAGCGGCTGTGCTTTGTTTCCGGATATTTTCATGTTTGGTTCAGTTTCGCGGCGCGTGCCAGCAGAGCGGAGCGCTCGTTGGGCAGCTTGCCGTCCATGACCTCCTCCAGCAGCTGCCGGAGAGTATCGCCCAGCCGGCGGCCGGACAGAAAGCCAATAGACAGTAAATCGTTGCCGTGCACGGCCAGCGCTTTGAGATCCACGCAGCATCCGCTGTCCACAAGGGCGGTCATTTCCCGCTCCAGACTGTCCAGCGCGTCCAGCCGATCCCGCTTATCCGGGTGCTGACCGAGAATATCTGCCCGATGGACAGCGATGAGCGCCAACGTCTGCTCTGCGCCGAACCGGTTGAGCATTTGCTTGCAGCCGGTAGTGGTAGCAGGCAGATCGTCGTCGTGGTGCAGCACGAGCTGTTTAACGGTATCTATGGTCCTGCGGTCGAATCGCAGGCGTTCCAGCGCCTGCTCGGCCATAGCGGCACTGATGGCGGCATGTCCGCGGAAATGATCCACTCCGGCGGCATCCCGGGTGTAGCATTGGGGTTTGCCGCAGTCGTGAAACAGCATGGTCAGCCGCAACACAAGTTCCGGCGGGGCGGCCTGCACGGTCTCCGCGGTATGCTCATAGACGGTCAGATAGTGATAGGGATTCTCCTGCTGCAAGCCTACCATGGGCATCAGCTCCGGCAGAATGACCCCCAGCACATCCGGGTATTCCAGCAGCACTCGGCGGCAATCTTTGCCGCATAATAGTTTCTTCAGCTCTGCGGCAACGCGTTCCGGGGCGATCCTCCGCAACAGAGGAGCCAGCTTCCGCAGGGCGGCAGCGGTCATTTTTTCAATCGGGAACCCCAGCACAGCGGAGAAACGCAGCGCCCGCAGGATGCGCAGAGCATCCTCTGTGAACCGCGTCTCCGGATCGCCGACACAGACAATCCGCTGCTGCTCCAAATCGGCGACGCCGGAGCAAATGTCCACCAGACCGGTTGCAGGATCGTATGCCAGGGCGTTGATCGTGAAATCCCGGCGGCGCAGATCCTCGCCCAGGGATGCGGTAAAGGAAACGGCGTCGGGGTGCCGATGATCGGTGTATGCACCGTCGATGCGATAGGTGGTAATTTCGACAGGCTCCCCCTCCAGCAGTACCGTGACGGTGCCGTGCTCCAGCCCTGTGGGGATGGTACGCTCGTTCCGGAACACCTCAAGGATCTGTTCCGGGCGGGCGGAGGTGGTCACATCCCAATCGGCCGGAGATTTATGCAGCAGGCTGTCCCGCACACAGCCGCCCACTACGTAGGCTTCATATCCGGCGGCTTGCAGCAAGGTCAATGCCCGGCTGGCCGATGCCGGTAATCGGATCGTCATAAAACCGCCCTCCCCGGATTTAATGGTGGCCGTATTTCAGCAGCAATGTCTGTTTCACATCCCACAGCTTCTGAGATAAGTCCACATAGTATTTATGGGGATTCTCAAACCGCAGCACTTCGTCCCACATGGTGTCCAGCTGCTCCTGGCAATAGCTGCGAATTTCTTCCACCGACGGAGAGTTATAGATACATTCTCCGCCGCGGAACAGCTGCACCTGCAACGGTACTGCTCGGAAGTTTGTGACGGTTTTCCGTTTCCAGATATGCTCCGGGTCAAAGATCTCATAGGGCGCGGTGTCGTCGATCACTTCATCGTGGAGGGTGATCACATCGGCGATGGCTTTGCCGTTGTCCCGGTCGTAGAGCCGCCACAGTTTTTTGAAACCCGGATTCGTGATTTTGGCCACATTTTCACTGACCTTGATGCGGGGGAGGATCCGGCCGTCCTGTTCAACCGCCGCCAGCTTATAGACACCGCCGAATACCGGGGCGCTGGAGGCGGTGATCATCCGCTCGCCCACGCCGAAACTGTCCACCTTGGCTCCCTGACGGATCATGTCCTGAATGGTGTATTCATCCAGCGAGTTGGAGGCTGTAATGGTACAATCGGGGAATCCGGCTTCATCCAGCATAGCCCGCGCTTTTTTGCTCAGATAGGTGATGTCACCGGAGTCGATGCGGATGCCCTTGGGCCGGTGACCGTTGGGCACCAGAACCTCATTGAACACTTTGAGGGCGTTGGGTACGCCGGATTTCAGCACATCATAGGTATCCACTAACAGCACACAGGCATCGGGATAGGTGGAGGCATACGCTTTGAAAGCCTCATATTCCGTATCGAATAGTTGCACCCAGCTGTGTGCCATGGTGCCCAGTGCCGGGATACCGAATTCCCGATCCACGATGGTGCAGGCGGTGCCGGAGCAGCCGCCGATATAGGAGGCCCGTGCACCGTAGATGGCGCCGTCGCAGCCCTGCGCCCTGCGGGAGCCGAACTCCATCACCGGTCGTCCTTGCGCTGCGCGCACGATGCGGCTGGATTTGGTAGCGATCAGCGATTGATGGTTGACCAGCACCAGCACCATGGTCTCCACAAACTGCGCCTGCATGGCCGGGCCGCGCACCGTGACGATCGGCTCGTGGGGGAATACCGGTGTGCCCTCCGGCACAGCCCATACGTCGCAGGAAAAGCGGAAATTTCGCAAATAGTCCAGAAACTGCTCGTCAAACAGCTTCTTCTCCCGCAGGAAGGTCAGATCCTCCTCGGTGAAGGTGAGATTCTTCATGTAGTTGATGACCTGCTCCACGCCTGCCATGATGGCCAATCCACCGTCATCGGGAATGGTGCGGAAAAACATATCGAAGTAGACGGTCTTCTCGCCCTGACCGGCAACGAAAAAGCCATTGGCCATGGTGATCTCATAGAAATCCGTCAGCATGGTGAGGTTATTTTTGGATAGCAGATGGGTGTTTTCCATGATATATAATCCTTTCTGTGCTTTATGTCTGTGCTTTATGCGCGCACGTAGCTGACCAGCAGCTCAGCTTGTCCGTCGATCACAATTGGCAGGCCGGCGGGAACGAATACACTGTCTCCCTTGGAAAACGGCTCGCTCTGTCCGCCCCAGCGTATGTGGCCGGAGCCCTGCGGGCACAGGATGGACAGAAAAGTGTCGCGGGCTTGTATCTGCTTGGCAGAGCGACCGTTCATTGTCCAACGCTCTACGGTGAAATAGGGTGTATCCGCCAGCATCTCTCGCTTTTCCAGAGCAGCGTCGCACAGGCTCTGCACCCCTTGCTGCAAGGGGGTGGGGGTGCGGGAAGTGACGGCAATGGCCTGCTCTTTATGCAGCTCGCGGGGCTTGCCATCGGCACCCAGCCGTCCGTAGTCCGACACACGGTAGGTGACGTCCGCATTCTGCTGTACCTCGGCAATGAGGATCCCGGCGCCGATCGCGTGCAACGTCCCGGCAGGAATGTAAAATACATCCCCCGGCTTCACCGCCACGTGCCGACACAGGGGTTCCATAGTGTCGTTTTCCACGGC
>CAKUAQ010000057.1 GCA_934636435.1 uncultured Eubacteriales bacterium | reverse complement strand
CCGGTGCGCACCGGCAAGTCCACATTCATCAAACGGTTTATGGATACGTTGGTGATCCCCCATATGGAGGATGGCTACCGCCGGGAGCGGGCTACGGATGAGCTGCCCCAGTCGGCGGCCGGGCGTACCATTATGACAACGGAGCCGAAATTCATACCGGAGCGGGCTGCGAAGGTCACGCTGGACGGGGTGACGGATATGCGGGTGCGTCTGATCGACTGTGTGGGGTATATTGTGCCGTCGGCGCTGGGGTATATTGAGGATGAACAGCCCCGGATGGTCAAAACGCCCTGGTACGATGAGGAGATCCCTTTCAATATGGCGGCCGAAGAGGGGACGCGCCGGGTGATCACCGATCATTCGTCGGTGGGTCTGGTGGTGACGACCGACGGTAGCTTCACCGATATCCCGCGGGAGGAATACCGTCAGGCGGAGGAACGGGTCATCCGGGAATTGGAGGAGATCCATAAGCCCTTTGCGGTGCTGCTGAATACAGCGGCCCCGGAATCGGCGCAGGCGGAAAAGCTGGCGGCAGATATGAGCGAGCAATACGGAGTTCCCGTGGTGCCGGTGAATTGCCAGACCATGACGGAGGATGAAATTCGGGAAACGTTGGAGGCGCTGCTGTCCCAATTCCCGGTGCGGGAGGTAGGCATTCGGTTGCCGCGGTGGCTCATGCAGCTGGATGCGCAGCATCCGGTGCGGGCGGGCGTTATGGAATCGGTGCGGCGGGCGGCCGCCGAGGTGGAGCGGGTCAGCGAGATTCGCCGTATCGCCGACGAGCTGAGTGCCTGTCCCTATGTGGACTCGGCGGCGCTGGAACGGGTAGATCTGGGAAATGGCTGCGCTATGGTGGGTGCAGCGATGAAACCGGAGCTGTTCTATCAGATCTTGGGCGAGGCCACCGGACTGGACATTCCCGATGAGGGGGCGCTCATGAGCTGCATGCTGGAGCTGGCGCAGACCGGCCGCAAGTATAAGAAAATTCAGGGTGCTATGGAGCAAGTGGAAGCAACCGGCTACGGTATCGTCATGCCGGATATGGAGGAAATGCACCTGGAGGAACCGGAGATCATCCGGCAAAGCGGCCGATACGGGGTGCGGCTGCGCGCCGATGCTCCGTCCATCCATATGATGAAAGCGCAGATCACCACGGAGGTTTGCCCGATCGTGGGCAGCGAACGGCAGAGCGAGGATCTGGTCAATTATCTGCTGGGTCAGTTCTCCGAGGAGCCGTCGAAGATATGGGAGTCCAACATCTTTGGCACGTCGCTGTATGGGCTGGTCAATGAGGGCCTGCACAATAAGCTGGTACATATGCCGGAGGATGCGCGGCTCAAGCTGAAGGAGACGGTGGAACGGATCATCAATGAGGGCTGCAACGGGCTGATCTGCATTATTGTGTAGGAGAATCTGCCTTTCGGGCGAATAGAGCCGGTAGACAATGCGAACAGGGTACGATGGCTTTTTCGGCTGAACAGCATTCTCACCGGCTTTGGTGCCCTCCGCTCAGCATACGTCAGTATTCTTCAGCTTGGCAACCCGCCGCTGTAAACGCTACTTGCAAAAGAACTTCGAATGCATACGAAAAGATTTTTTCGTATAATACCACGAAGAATGCAGCAACACTACCGTATTATTAAGTGATCAGACTAACAAAACGGGGAAATTGGCTGTTTCGAAAGCTGTTGTACCCGGATCGTTTGGTCTATGTGCGTTGACTGTCCGACGAGTGGGATGTACAGTCGGCGGTGAGAAAAACAAAAAACGGAGCCGTGGGTATCTGAAGGGCATTCTGGTGCATGGCTCTGTCTGAACAAACGGGAGGAATGCAGTGATGATTCAGCAACCGTGGGGCGGGGATTTGCCGCCGGTCTCAACCGGCCGCATACGGCCGCCGGCCACCGGCACCGCTCATTGGACCTCGTCTGCGCCGTCGCAGAGCGATGCACCGGAGCCGATCCAAGAAAAGAAGCCGGCCGGAATCGGACGGGTGGTGGCGGTGCAGAGTATCGCCTGTGCGGTGGTGCTGTTGTTGCTGCTGTTGCTGCGCACCGCCGGAGGTGGCGCTTACACCCAGCTGCAAAACAGCTTCCGGGACAGTCTCATGCGCAATGACCTGCTGGCGACGCTGGCACGGTTGTGGGACGGTGATCCCGCCGAGGCGGTGTCCGGCTCTTTGGAGAGCCGTAATGATCGGGCGTCCGCTGCCGAGTGGAACGGAAGCTCCGGAAATGAGAGTCAAATAGAAGAAAACAGGAACCAAACTTCCGAAAATACGCAGAATGCTTCCGGCGATGATAAAGGCGAAACGTCGGCCGACAATGGGAAGAATTCTTCCGATGACAGGCAGAATCGTTCCTCCGCCGAGAGCGGTGAAACGCCGGCTGCCTCCGGGACGGGTGGCGGGCGGTTGCCGCCGGAGGGGGCGCTGGCAGTGCCGCTGCTGGTGAATCGCTGCGCTGTGCTGCCTTTACGCGGCGGCACACTGACCTCCGGTTACGGCTATCGGGACAGTCCTACCGGCGGCGATGAGCAGTTCCACCGCGGCGTGGATATCGCCGCGCCGGAGGGGACGCCGATTGCGGCGATGTTTTATGGCACGGTGGTTGCCGCGGAGGAAAACGCCGGTTTCGGTCGGTATGTGCGCTTGTCCCACGGGGATGGGGTGGAGGTGGTGTATGCCCATTGTTCCCGTCTGCTGGTTTCGCCGGGGACGGTGGTGCGGCCAGGTGAGACGGTCGCGCTGGTAGGAGCGACCGGCGCGGCGACCGGAAATCATCTGCATATCCAGGTCAGCTGCGATGGCACCGTGTATCACCCCGGTGGTATGGTGCCGCTGGATCGGTATGTCCGGCAGGCTTGAGGGACGGCTGGGTCCTGTCCGGTGGCGGCTGAGTCTGCTGTTTCCGGCGCTGGTGACGTTGCTGCTTCTGTGTCAGCCGGAGGGTCTGGCGTTGCCTTGCCTGTTGGCATCGCTGATTCATGAGGGCGGGCATCTGCTGGCGATGCTGGCGGCGGGCTGCCCGCCGGAAAGCTGCACGGTGGGGGCTTTCGGCGCCCGCATCGTCATCGACGGCCAGCATATGCCCGGCTATGGGCGACAGATATTCATTTCTCTGGCCGGACCGGGGATCAACCTTGTTGCAGCGGCGATGCTGTGGGCGGTTCGGTGCCCCCGGGCGGCGATGGTGCACGGAGCGCTGGGCGTCTTCAATCTGCTGCCGGCCGGAGCGCTGGATGGGGGACAGGTGCTGCGCAGCCTGCTGTGCTTGCGTGGCACGCCGGAGCGGGCGGAGCGGGTGCTGCGTGTGGTGTCGGCGGTGGTGCTGCTGCCTTTGGCGGCGGGCGCATTGTATCTGGCGCTGTCCGGCCGGGGGAATGGGTCGTTGCTTATTGTGAGCCTGTATCTGACCGGACTGGTATTTTGGGATGTGCGCTGAGCAGCCCGGAGCGGTTCTCGCTCCGGGCTGTCTCGGTTTGGCACGGCCTCGATGCCGCTCACAGGTTAACAAAAGTACAGAAAACAAAAACGACCATCCTGTGTCTGTCGCCAAAGGAACAAACCGCAGAATGGCCGGGAATAGGAACTGTTTATGTGCGGTGGATGTGCCGTTTGATGGCATCAAAGGTGGCGTCGCTGATCACGTGCTCGATCTTGCAGGCGTCGGCATCGGCAGTCTCTTTATCCACCCCCAGCCGCACCAGACAGGCGGACAGCACCGTGTGACGCTCGTATACCTTTTTGGCCACTGCCGCACCGTCCTCGGTGAGCGTGATGTACCCGTCCGCATCCACCTGAATGAGACCACCGGATTTGAGCAGACCGACCGCGCGGCTGACGCTGGGCTTGGAATAGCCCATATACTCGCCCACGTCAATGGCGCGCACATGGGGTTGTTGGCGGGTGAGTATCCAGATGGTCTCCAGATACATCTCACCGGATTCCTGCAAATGCATCGTATGTATCTCTCCTTACTGTCGGGCAGACTCATTCCCCGACGGGCACTTTTATGACTATCTTGCGCACCGGGCGCGGCGCACCGCTGACGCAGCCGGGACAGTGAGCGTCCTGGGGCATGAATATGGCAAAGTAGCCCGGCTTTAAGATGATCGGGATGGCATCCCTGTCCAGATCGGCCAGCAGAACGTCCCGGTCGGCGTCGTATTCCTCGGTGATGCGGCGCAGAGCGGCCGTGGGTTTATAATAGATGGTTTCTTCTCCCTCCAGCAGAAACACCAGATCGGCATACAGCCGATGGGCTTCCAAAGAGCACCCGGCAGGATAGCGCGTCTCATAGGCAGACGGCAGGAACCGGATTCCCCGGTCGTCTATACGGCTGCCGTCGGCAAAGTCGGCCTCCCGACAGGTCTCCATGGTACGCAGGGCGTGCTGCCAGATGGAATCCAGTCCGTAGTAGCAGGAAGCGTTGGCGACCTGATCCAGAATCATCGAAAAAACCACCTTTCCTATGGAATCTGCTGTTATTATACCCGCTTTTTTGGACAAAATCAAGGGAAAATAGCCGGATTTTACCAAAAATTGCGCAGATTTGTTGCTATGGCCTGCGAAATTTTGTCTCTGCTGTCATTGGCTGTGTGGCCGGAAACAAATTCCGCAAAACATCCGAATATTTTCGGCCTATCGCAGCATACTACCATCAGCAACGGTTATTGTTCCGTGCGTTTGCCGTAACCGCTGCCGGAAACCGCCCCGATGGAGCATGACGAAGGGTCATCTCACCGGCAGCGGTTTTCTTTTTGCAAGAGCCGGTATTGCCAGACGGGCAATACCGGCTCTGATAGAAATTTTGCCTTACAGCAGCGTCATTTGTTCTCCGAAGTCCTCCGCCTGGGGCATCGCGCCCGCCGCCGGCAGCGACCGGGTGCGATAGCGGCTCTCCTTGGTCAGCGTTCCCTCGGTATAGGGCGCAACGCTCTGCAGCGTATGCCGACCCTTTAAGGTCATCACCTGTACGCCGATGGTGTTGCGGGTGGTCTTGGCGGAGATGGCACCGGTATGCACCAGCAGCCGCCGTCCGGAGGTGGCGGTCAGCAGGTATTCCCCGTCCTCCGGCACGTGGAATAGTGCTACCAGCGGCGACTTGTCACTGTAAGCGCCCACCAGCTTGCGCCGGTTCGTCTTGGTGGCATAGGCGCTCATGTCCACTTTGGCCGCCTTGCCGTTTTCAAAGAAGAACAGCATATAGCCGGTGTATTCGGACACCACCGCCATATAGATGGCATTTTCGCCCTCGTCGAAGCCCAGCTTGGAGGGAATATAGTCGCCCATCACGCTGGCCTTGGTATCCTTGAAATCCGCTGCCCGGCTCTTATATACATTACCCTTGTCCGAGAAGAACAGCAGCTCCCGGGTGTTGGAGGTTTCGATGGCATCTACGATCTCGTCCCCTTCTTTGAGCTTCTGCTCGCCGCTCATGCGCAGCGACTGAGGAGTGATCTTCTTGAAATAGCCCTCCTTCGTGAAGAACAGGGTGCAGGGATAGTCGGGGATCTCCTCCTCCTCGGCCTGTGCCTCTTCGATGTCGGCGGCGTAGATCAGCTGGGTGCGCCGGGGCTGGCCGTATTTCTTCGCCACCGCCTGCAGCTCGTCTATAAGGATTCGGCGAATGCGGTTCTTGGAGGACAGAATATTCTCCAGCTCCGCCACCGTTTTTTCCAGATCCGCCACATCGTCCAACCGTTTCATGATGTATTCCCGGTTGAGATGACGCAGCTTGATCTCCGCCACATATTCCGCCTGAATCTGGTCGATGCCGAAGCCGATCATCAGGTTCGGCACCACCTCCGCCTCCTCGTCGGTCTCCCGGACGATGCGGATGGCCTTGTCAATATCCAGCAGGATTTTTTCCAGCCCTTTCAGCAGGTGGAGCTTCTCCTTCGCCTTTGACAGATCGAAATAGGTGCGCCGTTCCACACAGCTCATCCGGAAGGCGATCCATTCCTCCAGCAGCCCCCGCACGCTCATCACCTGGGGCACGCCGCCAATCAGGACGTTGAAATTGCAGCCGAAGGAGTCCTCCAGCGGCGTTGAGGCGAACAGCTTATTCATCAGCTTGTCCGGATCGGTGCCCCGCTTGAGGTCGATGGTGATTTTCAGGCCGTTCAGATCGGTTTCGTTGCGGATATCGTTGACCTCTTTCAGCTTGCCTGCCTTGGAGAGCTCCGCTACCTTGGCGATAATCGCCTCAATGGTGGTGGAATAGGGGATCTCGGTCACGTCGATACAGTTATGCTCCTTATCGTAGGTATACACCGCCCGTACCCGCACGCTGCCCCGCCCGGTATCGTAGATGCGCTGCAGCAGCGCCCGGTCATAGATGAGCCGTCCGCCGCCGGGGAAATCCGGCGCTTTCAGCGTAGACAGCAGATCGTGCTCCGGATCCTTGATGAGTGCCACCGTGGTCTCGCAAACCTCCGCCAGATTAAAGGAGCAGATGTTGCTGGCCATACCAACGGCGATGCCCAGATTGTTGTTCACCAAAATGGAGGGGAAGGTCACCGGCAGCAGGGTCGGCTCCTTCATGGTGGCGTCATAGTTGTCGGCAAAATCCACCGTGTCCTTGTCGATATCCCGGAACAGCTCGGCGGCGATAGGCGCCAATTTTGCCTCGGTATAGCGGGAGGCGGCGCACTCCATATCGGTGGAGTAGGCTTTACCGAAGTTGCCCTTGGACTCCACATAGGGATGCAACAGCGCCTCGTTGCCCCGGGACAGACGCACCATCGTATCGTAGATGGCCGCGTCGCCGTGAGGATTGAGTTTCATGGTCTGTCCGGCAATGTTGGCGGATTTCACCAGCCCGCCCTGAAGCAGCCCCATCTTGTACATGGTATAGAGCAGCTTCCGGTGGGAGGGCTTAAAGCCGTCGATCTCGGGAATGGCCCGGGACATGATCACGCTCATGGCGTAGGGCATATAGTTTTCCCGCAGCGTGTCGGTGATGATCTGCTGCTCCACCTCGCCTGCTCCGCTGATATGTGCGTTGGAGGGCAACCCCTTTTGGGCGGGCGCCGCGTCCTTTTTGCTTTTCTTTGCAGCCATTGTCGTTCCCCTCCCTTACTCCAGATCCAGCATATCCAGATAATCGGCGCCCCGCTCGGCGATGATGCGTTTGCGCCCGTCCAGATCGTCGCCCAGCAGCACATCGAATACCTGCGCCGTCTCCTCCACATCGGTGGGATTGACTTTTACCAGCCGTCGGGTGGCGGGGTTCATGGTGGTCAACGACATCATATCCGCCTCGTTTTCGCCCAGTCCCTTGGAGCGCTGGATGGTGTATTTTTGCCCCTTGATCTGCGCCAGTACCTCGGCTTTCTCCCGGTCATTATAGGCAAAGTAGGTGTCCGTCTTTGTATTGATCTCATAGAGCGGCGTTTCCGCAATATAGACGTATCCCTGCTCGATAAGGGTAGGGGTCAGCCGGTACAGCATCGCCAGAATCAGCGTGCGGATCTGGAAACCGTCCACATCCGCATCGGTGCAGATAATGATTTTGTTGAACCGTAGCGCCGTCAAATCAAAGGTCGCCAGGTTTTTATTTGCCTTGGCGCGCACCTCAACACCGCAGCCCATCACCTTCAGCAGGTTGACAATGATCTCGCTCTTAAATATCTTATCGTATTCCGCTTTCAGACAGTTGAGGATTTTACCGCGCACCGGAATGACCGCCTGGAATTCCGAATCCCGCGCCTGCACACAGGCGCCCATAGCGGATTTACCCTCCACGATGAACAGCTCCCGCACCTGCACATCCCGGCTGCGACAATCCAAAAACCCCGGCACCCGGGACGCCAGATCGCTGCTGCTCTGCAAGGTCTTTTTCAGATTAAGCCGGGTGCTTTCTGCCTTTTCCCGACTGCGTTTGTTAATCAGCACCTGCTCGCACAGCTTGTCCGCGTCCATTTTATTCTCGATAAAATAGACCTCCAGATTGTGCCGCAGAAACTCGGTCATGGCTTCCTGGATGAACTTGTTATTGATGGCCTTTTTGGTCTGGTTTTCATAGGAGGTCTGGGTGGAGAAGGACGAAGACACCAGCACCAGACAATCCTGAATATCCTGGAAGGTGATCTTGCTCTCATTCTTCAGATACTTGCCGTTTTTCCGCAGATATCCGTCCACCTCGGACACAAAGGCGCTGCGCACCGCCTTATCCGGGGAGCCGCCGTGCTCCAGCCAGCTGGAGTTATGGTAGTATTCCAGCAGGTTGACCTTGTTGGAGACGCATAGCGCCACATTGAGCTTGACCTTATACTCCGGTTTGTCTGCCCGGTCCCGGCCGGTACGCTCCGCCGACCAGCTCTGCACCGCCGTCAGACCGTTCTCTCCGGTCAGCTCCTGCACATAATCGGCAATGCCGTGCTCGTAGAGATAGTCTTTTTCTTCATAGCTGCGCCCCTGCTGGGTGCGGAAATGGAACAGCAGCCCCGGATTGACGATGGCCTGCCGTCGCAGAGTGTCGTCAAAATACTCCGTGGGCACCGTGATGTCGGTGAAAACCTGAATATCCGGCTTAAACCGGATGCGGGTGCCGGTGTCTTTTTTGGCGTAGGGCTCCTTTTTCAACCCGCCCACATTTTCGCCGTGCTCAAAATGAAGAGAATACAGGAAACCGTCCCGCTTGACCTCCACATCCATATATTCGGAGGCGTACTGGGTGGCGCAGGCGCCCAGCCCGTTCAGACCCAGCGTATAATCGTCGGTGTCGTACTTGCCGCCGGCATACAGCTCGCAGAAAATCAGCTCCCAGTTATACCGCTGCTCCTTCTGGTTGAAATCCACCGGCACGCCCCGCCCGAAATCCTGCACCTCAATGGAATCGTCCTCGTAATGGGTGATGACGATGCGGGAACCGTAGCCGGCCCGTGCCTCGTCCACCGAGTTGGAGAGAATTTCAAAGACGGCGTGTTCGCACCCCTCCAAGCCGTCGGAACCGAACATCACGCCGGGGCGTTTCCGCACCCGGTCGGCGCCCTTGAGGGCGGTGATGCTCTCATTATCGTATGCGGGCTTCTTTGCAGCCATGAGACACCTCATCCTCTTTCTTCAGTCTATACAGCTATACTGTATCCTGTGGTCATTCTTATACATTTTACCCACATTTTGTTGCCGTGTCAAGTCCGGCAGCGGTAAAGCACCGAAAAATACTTCCCGGACCGGCGCTGCCGACCATTGACCGCGGTTGACAGATACCGAAAAATTTTTCTTGCTTTTTCCATCGGCTTGTGGTATTATAGTCGAGTACCTTTTGTAATCATATCTGGAGGTTGAAAGAAAATGTCTGTTTTTGAGTATATTATCGGCGGAGTGCTGATCGTTTTCTCGTTGCTGATCATCGCGGTGGTGCTGTTCCAGGAGGGGAGTCAGGCGAATCTGGGCGTCATCTCCGGTGCGGCGGATTCTTTCATGGACAAGGGTCGTGCTAAGACCTGGGACAGCCGTCTGGCCAAGTGGACAAAGGTGATCGCCATTGTGTTTTTCGTGTTGGTGCTGGGCGGTATGCTCATCACCAAGTTCCTCAACCCCACGGCGCTGAAAGAGGCGGCTTCTGCCGTCAGCAATGCGGCAGGCTGAGAGCTCATCGGTTAAGACAAAAAGCCGTCTGGTCAATTTTGAAGTGACCCCCCAAAAAGGTAGACAAATACTTTCAGCAAAAATTGCGCAAGCAGCCGAAAGGGCTTGCCGTCTGTGAATTGCAGGCGG
>CAKUAQ010000056.1 GCA_934636435.1 uncultured Eubacteriales bacterium | reverse complement strand
TGTGTGAACGAGCATCTGTGACGGTTGAGGAGGAGAGTCATGTCGAAAGCAAGCGATCGGTTCGCCGCCCGGAAATGGGGCGTGTTCAACCACTATCTGAACGGAATGCAGAACGGCGGCGACCCGCGCCGCAATCCCTCCGGTCGCATCACCGACTGGGATACCGCCGTCGGCGAGTTTGACGTCGAAAAGCTGGCGTACAATCTGCATAAAATGGGCGCCGGCTACTACTTCATCACCCTCATGCAGGGCAGCAAATATATGTGCGCTCCCAATGCGGCCTACGACCGCATCTGCGGCACGCAGCCGGGAGAAGCCTGCTCCCGGCGGGATCTGCCGCTGGATATCGCCCGGGCGCTGGAGAAATACGACATCGACCTGTTCCTGTATTATACCGGCGACGGCCCCCACCTGGACCCGATAGCGGGAGAGCGCATGGGCATGGGCGAGCCGCGGGTGCCGGTGACGGAAACCTTCCTCACCAACTGGTCGTCGGTGCTGCGGGAATACGCCGTACGCTACGGCAACCGGGTCAAGGGCTGGTGGATCGACGGCTGCTACGGCTGGCTGGGCTACAATGAGCAGACGCTGGACTACTATGACCGGGCCATACGCGCCGGTAACCCCCAGGCGCTGATCGCCTACAATTTCGGCGGTGCAGCCGGCGGCGAGCTGGTGGCGGCTCCCCACAAGGAGGATTATTTCGCCGGGGAACGGAACGATTTCACCGACATCCCCTGTGCCGGGGTCATCGACGGCGAGCAGACCCATATTTTCGCGCCGCTGGGGGTGCTCCCGGCGGGATGCGGCGGCGGTGCCTGGGCGTTCCCGGGAGTGAAACGGGACCCGGACTATATGCTGGACTATATCCGCCGGGTCAACGCCGTGGGCGCGCCGGTGACGGTGGATATCGTCGTGTACCGGGACGGCAGCTTTGATCCGGAGCAGCAGCGGCTGCTGGAATATGTAGGACAACATTTATAAGGAGGCTACAACTTATGGCAACAAGCGAGGCACTGGAACGGTTTTCCAAACGCGGCTTCGGCGTATTCAATCACTACATGAATCCCATGCAGAACGGCGACTGGCCGGTGCGCAACCCCTCCGGACGGATCACCGACTGGAGCACGGCGGTGGAGGAATTCGACACCGAAAAGCTGGCCTACCATCTCCATCAGATGGGCGCCGGGTACTACTGCATCACCATGATGCAGAGCACCAAATATATGTGTGCCCCCAATGAGACCTTCGACCGCATGAGCGGCACAAAGCCGGGGGAAGCCTGCTGCCGGCGGGATCTGCCCGCCGATCTGTATGCGGCGCTGTCCAAATACGATATCGACCTGTTCCTGTATTACAGCGCCGACGGCCCCATCTGGGCGACCGATATTAAGCCCACACTGGTCATCGGGGACGGCAGCCACAACCTCAACACCGGCATGGTGAACGAGGAATTCGTCGCCAACTGGGCGGCGGTGATGCAGGAATGGGCGGAACGCTACGGCAGCCGGGTCAAGGGCTGGTGGATCGACCGCTGCTATGAAGAGATCGGCTATACCGACGCGTTGCTGGAATATTATCACCGGGCAGCTAAGGCGGGGAATCCCGATTCCCTCATCGCCTGCAACCAGATGGGCACCAGCAAATGCGCCCCCGGCCTGTCCACAGAGGAATTTGTCTGCGGAGAACGGCTGGATTTCGTCGATCTGCCGGAGAACCGGTTTGTGGACGGGGTGCAGGCACATCTGCTGATCCCGCTGGGGGTGCACCCCGGCAACGGCGACCGGGGACATACCTGGTGTATGCCGGGACTGAAACGCTCCAAAGAGGAGCTGCTGGACTACATCGGCCGGGCCAAGCAGATCGGCATCCCGATCTCGGTGGATATCGCCGTATACCGGGACGGCAGCTTTGATCCGGAGCAGCAGGAGGCGCTCAGCTTTGTCGGGAGGAATCTGAAGTAACATGACATCCCATCCGAATCTATACCGAAAGCTGACGGAAAAGCGGCCAATCTCCGTGCTGGTGGCCGGAGACAGCATCGCCTACGGCAGCTCTTCCTCCTCCCCCGATACGGCATTTGCGGCGCTGTTCACCCGGGAATTGCAGAACACCTACGGCTGCCGGGTCGGCCTCACCAATATTTCCGTGGGCGGCACCGACTCCCTGTTCAGCTTCGCGGTGCTGAACCGGCAGGCATTTGCCGGCAAGTTCGATTTGATAGTGATATGCCATGGGGTGAACGATGCTCCGGCGGAGCTGGCACGCAACTATGAATCGCTATTGCTGGCGGCGTTGAAGCAAAACCCCGGTTGCGAAATCATCTGTATGTTGGAGAGCGCTGAACGGGAATACACAGAAAAAATGAAAACAATTCAGCGCCTATCCGTGCATTACGGCTGTGCGGCATGCGACACGATCGCTGCCTTTGGCAACAGCGGAAGCCCCTATGAAGCGCTGGTCTGCGAGGATGGGGTACATCCCAACGACGCCGGCCATCGGCTGTATGCCCGGGCACTGCTGGAAACGGTGGCGCAAGGGCTCGCCGCAGGGAAAACGCCAGTGGGTGGCCGCCCTCTGCCGGAGCCGCTGGCGCAGCCCTTCCGCGCCTTCCGATATATCCCCCGGAACATGCTGAAACGGGAGGAACTGGCACTGTCCGTCACCGCCACGGGGCAGTTCTTCTGTCTGCACGTGCTGGAGGGACCCGCCGGCGGAACCTACCGGGTGACGGATGAAAATGCCGTTTTGGCGGAGCGTTCCCTCCGCCACGATTTCAGCTGGGTCTGGGAACGGATGTACCCCCTGCCCGGCGGAAAAGACCGGCGAAAAACGCTGAAATTTCTCTTGCAAAACGCCAACGATTTAGATAGAATTGTAGGTGTATCGGTTATTGGCTGAGCGTTCAGCCATCACATATGAAAAGGAGCCTGTGTATGAAAAACCTGTTGAAACGTTCTCTGGCGCTGCTGCTGGCAGTATTGATGCTGGCGGCCATCAGCGGCTGCGGAAAAGAACCCGCGGCCAGCCAACCCAACACGGACAGCGACACCTCCGGCGGCACGACCTCCGGCGCCGTCCAGGTCAGCAAGGAGTTCCTGGAATCGCTGAAGGGCACGCAGATCAAGATCGCCTATCCGGACAAGATGCGGAACCCGGGGCAGAACCCGCAGGATGACGAGTGGGCGATGCTGGTCAATAAGGTGGCTAAAGAATACGGCGTCACCATCAAGGAGGAATACTACACCAATAAAAGCAACGGCGCGGCGTTTATCGCCGACAGCCTGTCCGGCAACAACCTGGGCAACATCGAGATCGTCTATTGCGACGTGGTTTTCCGGGGCGTGCAGAAGAACGCCTGGGCGAATCTGGACGAAGCGGCCAAAGAGGCTGGCATCGACTTCACCGCCAAGCATTATTATCAGCCCTCCATGAAAGCCACCCACATCAACGGCGCGCACTACGGCCTGTCCTACAAGACCCAGTTCATACAGACCGACGCGGTGTACTATAACGTCAACATGGTGACGGTGGACAACAAGCTGGAGGACCCGCTGGACCTGTATAACCGGGGCGAGTGGACCTTCGACAAATTCGAGGAATACTGCAAAAAGCTGACGAAAAAGGATGCCAACGGCGACATCTCCGTATATGGCTGCCAGCTGGAGGCCAACGCCTCCATCAGCGTGTTCGTCAAGGCCAACGGCGGCTCGCTGGGGCGCATCAATGCCGACGGCAAATGGCAGCAGACCCTGTCGGACAAAAAGACTTTGAACGGATTCAACTACATACAGAAGCTGTTCAGTCAGGATCAGTGCATCTATGTACCCTCCGGCAGCTGGGGCACCAGCCATAAGAATCTGTATGCCGGCAACTGCGCCATGCAGATCGGTGCGGTCTCCTCCGCATCCGACGCATATTTGCAGCAGAAAGACGCGGGCGGCATGGGCTTTGCGCCGTTGCCCCTCGGCCCCGACGGCGCCAAAGACGACCTGTATAAATCCAGCGGCGGCTTCTATTATGTGGTGCCGGCGGCCTATCAGAAGGATGCGGCCAAGTATCTCTTTATCCTCGACGAGATCAGCCGCCGCTGGTACGAGCAGTATCCGGAGATCTTCAAAAAGCAGTTTACCGCCATCTTCAAGCAGGATAAATACATGGATGCATTCTATGGCTTTATCACCGGCGACACGCTCACCGGCATCAACGAAGGCGCGCTGACGCTGGTATCCGACAGCTCCGGATACAGCCAGACTCTACTGTCGCTGGAGATCGCCAAGGGCGTGTCGGTGGCCACGGCCGTGGATCGGTTCGCGACCGCCATGCAGAATGAGCAGAACGATCAGGCGGGCGATACCCGCTATACAGGATTCGGGAATTAAGCGGCATCAAAATAAATTCGAGTACGATGCGGCGCTCCGGGCAGCCGTTGTCCGGGGCGCCGCATCTGTGCTGACGCAAATAAAGAATCGGGGGAGTTTATGCGCTATACAGAACCGGTAGGTGCGGGGAACGCCTATCGCACCGCCTATCGGCAGGAAGTGGAACAGCTGGTATGGGCCAGACAGCAGCAGTCTAAGAAACAGAGCCTCGCCGATGTCGCCCGATTCCGGGATGGCGACGGGATGCGGGAGCGGCTGATCCGGCGGTTGGGCTGGCCGCTGACGGATTATGCGTTTTCCGTTCCCGCCGTGCGCCGGGAGCGGGTGGCGGAGGACGACGGCATCACAATCTATCGGATGCAGATCGAGGTGTTGCCGGGATTCCGGTTCTACGGCATCCTGTTCGTCCGGGAGGACGGCACACCGCGCCCGCTGGTGATCGCCCAGCACGGAGGCGACGGCTCGCCGGAGGTGTGCTCCTCGCTGGAGCCGCTCGGCTCTTCCAACTATAATGACATGACCCGGCGGCTGTTGGCACAGGATGTCAACGTCTTTGCACCGCAGCTGTTACTGTGGAATGTGAAAAAATACTTCCCCGACAGCGAAAGCCCCGACTTACAGCGGAACCAATGGGATAACCGTCTCAAGCAGTGCGGCGGCTCCATTACGGCGCTGGAAATCTATTGCCTGCGGAAATCGCTGGACTGGCTCAGCGTGCAGCCCTTTACCGCCCCGGGAGAGATCGGCATGGCGGGGCTGTCCTACGGCGGATTCTATACGCTCTATACCGCCGCCGTAGAGCCGCGCATCCGGGCGGCGCTGTCCTGCGCTTTCTTTAATGACCGGGGCATCCACTGCTGGAACGATTGGACCTTTTTCAGCGACGAGCCGTGCTTCGACCCGGAGGTAGCCATGCTGTGCTATCCCCGCCTGCTGCTGATCGCCGTGGGAGAGCATGACCCGCTGTTCCAGATACAGACCGCCCGGACCGAAGCGGATCGCCTGCGGCAGCTGGCACAAGCGGCCTACGGCAACACCGACTGGTTTGTATTCCACCCCTTTGACGGCGGCCATGAATTTATACGGGATGATCGTCTGATCACCCAGCTAATCCGGAGGATCCGGGAGAAAGAGGAGACCACATGAAAAACACCGCTATACTGACCTCCATCAGCGGAGAGTCCATTGAAACACGTGAACAGTGGGAACGGTTCCGTCGGCCGGAAATTTTAACGCTATTCCGGGAATATGTGTACGGCCGTCGGGCGGTAGAGCGCCCGGAGGGGATGACCTCCACCGTTTCCGAACGGATCGAGGGCTATGACGGACAGCCCATCACATACGAAAAGCTGACCGTCCGCATCGGAGATTACGCGTTTGTCGTCCACAGCTATCTGCCGGAGCGGGCGCAGCACATTCCGGCATTTGTGTATGTGATGCACGAATATCAGGAGGAAAATTCCGATTTCGCTCATATGACCGAAAACACGTTTGTCCCCGTGGGGCAGATCACGGCGCGGGGCTATGGGGTATTTATCCTGCCCACCAGCGGCATCTATCCCGACTGGGAGCACAAGGATCGCTATCGTTCCGGTGTGTTCGCGGCGTTCGGCCCCGCCCCGGATAAACGCACCGACTCCGACTGGGCGACCATCGCCGCCTGGAGCTGGGGTGCCTCCCGGGTGATGGACCATCTGGAGACGGACGAGCGCATCGACCCAGCCCATGTGGCGGTCATCGGCCATTCCCGGGGCGGAAAGACCGCCTTCTGGTGCGCCGCCAACGATCCCCGCTTTGCGCTGGCGATCTCCAACGCCTCCGGCTGCATGGGTGCCGCTTTTCTGGACGGCAAGACCGGCGAGCATATCCGGGATATCAACTGCACCGACTGGTTCTGCGCAAATTTCCGGAATTTCAACGATCATGAGGAGCTGCTGCCGGTGGATCAGCATATGCTGCTGGCGGCGCTGGCCCCCCGTCTGGCGTATGTGGAGAGCTGCTCGGAGGATGATTGGTCGGATCCGGTGGCGGAGCGCCGCTCCTGCCGATTGGCCAGCGAGGTATATGAGACCATCTACGGCATTCCCGGCGCGGTGCTGCCGGAGGAACCGGTTCCCGTCAATACGCCCTATCACGCCGGCAACATCGGCTACCATATGAAAGAGGGCGAGCACACCATCTCTGCCTATGACTGGGAACAGTACATGAATTTCTGGGATGAAAAACGGAGGTAATCACATGAAGATCCTATTCGGCAGCGACGTGTCCTTTGAATGTCAGGACGGCGGCATCACCCCGGAGAATGCGGCCGCGCGGGTACGCTCGGTAAAACCGGTGTTCGACGGGGCGGATTTCCGCATGGTGAATCTGGAAAATGTGCTGTATGAATCCCCGGAGGGCGAGATCATCAAGAGCGGCCCCCCGCTGCGCTCCTCCCGCCACTGCGTTTCTTTTCTCAAGGCGCTGGGGGTGGACGTCGTGGGGCTGGCCAATAACCACTTCGGCGATTTCGGCGAGGCCGGTATGCGCTCCACCTGGGATTGCCTGCGAGAAAACGGCATCGCCTGGGTGGGCGCCGGAGAGACGCTGAGCGACGCCTATCGGGCTCATCGGTTCGAGAAGGACGGCATCCGCGTGGCGGTCATCGCCGCCTGCGAAAACGAATTCGGCACCGCCTCCCCCACCGCGCCGGGCAGCGCCGGATACGAACCGCTGCTTCTGGCGGACCGGATTGCCGCCGAAAAGAAAACGGCGGATTATGTGGTGGTGTATTTCCACGGCGGCAACGAGCGGGATCCATTCCCCTCTCCGCGAAAAAACGATTGGTATCGCCTGTGGACCCGTCTGGGCGCGGATGCGGTCATCGCCATGCACACCCACTGCCCGCAGGGATATGAGTTTTACGAGAGCAAGCCCATCGTATACAGTATGGGAAATCTCTATTTCCCCGACAAGCCTGAGTCCTTCGCCGCCGCACCGGACAGCTCCTGGTACTATGGATATCTGACGGAGCTGGAGTTTACGAAGGCCGGGATCGCCATGCAGGTACATCCCTACCGCTTCGGCTCGGTGGATGAGCCGCTGACTCTGCTCACCGGTGAGGAAAAGACACGATTCGACCGCTATCTGGACGCCCTCTGCCGGCCGATTGCCGACCGAAACGAGCTCTTGCGTTTATTCAAGATTTGGTGTACAATGGCCGGTGTGGATTATTCCCACATGGTGGAATTTCACCCGGAGATGTTGGAGAACGGCGCCGAGGCGGTCAAGCACCTGCGCAATATCTTCTGCTGCGAGGCCCATAACGAGCTGATCACCACGCTGACGGAAATGTGCTATCATAACGAGGTCGGCGCTTACCGGCCCCTGCAGACGGAGATTCTGAACAGACAAACCATACAATAAGCGAAAGTAGGAGAAGCGGCATGAGCGAAGTACGGGTCGGGATCATCGGAATCGGCAATATGGGATCGGCGCATCTGGACTGCATCTATAAGCAGAAGGTCGAAGGGATGCGGGTCACGGCGGTGTGCGACACAGCGCCGGAGCAGGTCCTTTATGTGCAGGAAAATTATCCGGGCGTAGCGGTATACGACACCGTTGCGGCGTTTTTCGCTGACGCACCCGTGGACGCCGTGATCGTGGCGACACCCCATAAATTCCATGCCCAGCTGGGCATAGCCGCTCTGGAGCATAACTTCCACCTGCTGGTGGAGAAGCCGGAGGATGTCAGCGTCAGCAAGGCTCATGCACTGAATGTGGCGGCCAAACGTAGCGGCAAGGTATTCGGGATCATGTTCAATCAGCGCACCAACCCGTTGTTCGCCAAGGCACGGGAGCTGGTGAAAAGCGGCCAGCTGGGCGGTCTGCGACGCTCGGTGTGGATCATCACCAACTGGTATCGCACCCAGAGCTATTATAATTCCGGCGGCTGGCGCGCCACATGGGACGGTGAGGGCGGCGGCGTGCTGCTCAATCAGGCCCCCCACAATCTGGATCTGTGGCAATGGATCTGCGGTATGCCGGAGACAGTCACGGCTTTCTGCGACGTGGCAAAATACCATGAGATCGAAGTAGAGGATGACGTGACGATCTTCGCCCGTTATCCCGGTGGTGCTACGGGCACATTCATCACCTCCACCGGGGAATTCCCGGGAACCAATCGGCTGGAAATTTCCGGCGACCTGGGCAAGCTGGTGCTGGAGAACGGCAAGCTGAAGTGGTGGAAACTCACCCGCTCCGTGCAGGAAACAATCGGTACGTCGACGGAAATGTCCGCCAGCATTCCGATGGACTATACGGAAATTTTGCCTGACGCACCCGAGACGGCCCACCGGGGCATTCTGCAAAATTTTGCCGATGCCATCCGCCACGGCACGCCGCTGCTGGCGCCCGGAGAAGAGGGGGTCAACGAGCTGATGATCTCCAATGCAGCGTATTGCTCTTCCTGGAACGGAAATATTGAGATCCGCCTACCGCTGGATGCAGAAAACTTTGACACGCTGCTGGCGCAGCACGTCCGGCAACGGACATCCGATGCCGCCAGCGGCAGATCGGAGCAGAATCATGAATACAGCAAACGCTGGCAGGTCTGCTGGTGAGGCACATTGCCGCAAAACCGTTTGCGGCAATGGCGTAAACCAAAAGATTTATATAGGGGTGCAGCCGCAGTATGCGACTGCACCCCTTCCCCTTACATTGCGCCTCTCCCCTACGGTAAGGCGGCATTATCCCGAACACACCGGGTGAGACAGAGACCGGCGGCTCATTCCTTCATGTGCATGGTCGTGCCCCGCGATCCGCCCGGATTACCGCGTCGTTTGCCTTGTCTCGTTGCGAATACCGGTCGATGCATCGTCCGCATAAGTGCGGAGCAGCAGCGCATCCATTCGGTCAACCGTGATGCAGCGACCGGCGGCTCTTTTCCGGCGGTCGCTGACAGCCACATAAGCCCCACCCGCACACCGCCTAATGCCACACCAAGCGCCCGTCAAATGCCGTTTAATTTTCACGGCAGCATCCCCTTTTTGTAAAAAAGGACTTGACATTGATCGGTTTTGTGGTACAATATCATTCGTGACTGACGAGCCACTGCTATGGGCCTTTAGCTCAGTTGGTTAGAGCAACCGGCTCATAACCGGTCGGTCCCGGGTTCGAGTCCCCGAAGGCCCACCAGACATATTACGGACGGATTGTCCGTTTATATAACGGCGGCGCTGCTGCTGCGGATTTTCTGCGGCCGGATATGCGCCTGTTCCGTCGATTTAGGGGCATAGCTCAGTTGGTAGAGCAGCGGTCTCCAAAACCGCGTGCCGAGGGTTCGAGCCCTTCTGCCCCTGCCACCGGAAAAGCCTTGAAACCGCTGGGTTTCAGGGCTTTTTCTTTGCGTTTTCGAGGGCGGCGCACGGTCTGCTTTGCCGTATTGGAGGGCGCAAAAAACGGGGTCAATTTCCCATCCGGCGGCATACGCTCGCA
>CAKUAQ010000055.1 GCA_934636435.1 uncultured Eubacteriales bacterium | reverse complement strand
GCTGTGCGCAATTCATCCTCGCTGACCGGTCGGTTAAGGCCGTAGATCAGCTCCGCCCCCGGTTGGCAATCCAGCACAACCCACATTTCGGTCTTGCCCCGGGGCAGCTTCACGGAATGGGCGTAGGCATCGTCCGGATGCACCTGTAAGGACAGCTTGTCCCGCGCGTCGATAAATTTGATGAGCAGCGGAAAGTCCTTGATGCTCATTCGTCCGCCCAAGGCGGAGGGTCCCAGTTTTTCCAACGCTTTCGGCATGGGCAGATCAGCCAGCTCGCCGTTGCGCACGATTGATGCACCGTTGGGATGACAGGAGAGCATCCACGCCTCCGCAACCGTGTCCAGGTCTTTTCCGAATCCGAATTCCTCTTTCAGCCGGGTACCGCCCCAGAGATACTGCTTAAGCGCCGGCTCAAGAAACAAAGGATACACGCTAAACCACTCCTCGATATATATGACACACGTTGGTATTCGTCGGCGTACATTGTACCACATTTTTCCGTGGTTCGCTACTCCTTTTGCGAGAATTGTGCGTTTTTTTTCAGGAAAACAGGCGCGTCGTCCCCCAATTTCTCTGTTTCTGCCGCGTGACGTGCCGCGGCCTGCGCCTTAGAATATATGCAGCCGCAATAATCCTGTCGATAGAGTCCGTATTCCTTTGAGAGAATGCAGGAGCGCTTGTAGCCTTCCCGTTTCTTGAAATCAGAATAGAGGTAGGCCACGCCGTATTGCGCAGCCAACTCACCGCCGATGCGGTTCAGCACGGCAGCGTTTTTCAGCGGGCTGATGGACAGAGCAGTTGTGAAATACGCATAACCCTCTGCCGCCGCTATGCGCGCCGTTTCTTCCAGACGCAGCCGATAACAGGCGTGGCAGCGTTCTCCACCCTCCGGATCGGATTCGTGTCCTCTTGCGATTGCGGCGAACCGTTCCGGAACATAGTCCCCGGCACGAAATTGTACCGGGTGGGTGAGCGGCATCTGGCGGATGAGCCGCTGCTGCTCCTCCATCCGGTACTGATATTCCGAGGAGGGGGAGATGTTTGGATTGTAATACAGCACCGTGATGAAAAAATACCGGCTCAGGTATTCCAGCACATAGCTGGAGCAGGGCGCGCAGCAGCTGTGCAACAACAGCCGGGGTGTCTCCCCGGCTGTCTGCAAGGTGCGCAAGGTTTTATCCAGCACGATTTGATAGTTTTCGGCCATAACGACTGCTCTCCTGTTATCCATCCGTCGGGATATCGTCGGATTCCGGCTCCTGCGGCGGATCGACATGTATCAGTACCTGCTCGATGCGGCGGTCATCCATCTTCTGGATGGTGAAGGTGATATTCTCCCACTGCACCTGTGCTCGCTCGTCCTCAGCGGGTATATGCCCCAGCTGATCCATCAGGAATCCCGCCACGGTATCATAATCGCCCTCCGGCAGCTCTGTTTCCAGCAGCTCGTCCAGATCGCTTACGTTCATGGAACCGTCCACCACAAAGGAATGTTCGTCCAGGCGGGTGACTTCCTCCGCTTCATTGTCGAATTCATCCTGCATATTGCCCACGATGGATTCCAGCAGATCCTCCATAGTGACCAATCCGGCCACGCCGCCGTATTCATCCACGATAATGGCCATCTGCAAATGCTTCTCATTCATTTCCTCGAACAGATCGTCGCATTTTTTGGTATCGGGGACGAAATGTGTCTCGCGTAGCAATACGCGGATGGATACCTTGTCAGGGACGGCCTGCCCTACATATGGCAGCAGATCTTTGATGTACAGGATGCCTACGATATGATCGACGTCTTCTTCATACACCGGCAGCCGGGAATATCCGTTATCCACCGCCTTTTCCACTGCCTCGGCGATGGACGCGTCCGCCTCGACGGCTACCATATCGGTGCGGGGGGTCATGATCTCACCGGCGGTTATATCATCAAACTCGAATATATTGTTGACCATGTCTTTTTGCACACCCTCGATGGCGCCGGTTTCTTCACCTACATCCATCAGCTCCCGGATGTCCTCCTCCGTGACCATGTCCGGGTCATCACCGGGGCGGACACCCCACAGCCGCAGGATCACCGCCGCAATCCCGCGGCCCAGCTGATCCAGAGGCGCTAACAGGGTATACAGCACCGAAAAGCAACCGACTACACCCAGAGCGGTTTTCTCCGGTTGAATCCACGCCACACGGCGGGGCACCAGCTGTCCGAACACCAGATACACCAGGGCGACCGCTAATGCGATCAGCGCGACGGAGACCAGAGTGGACCAGCCGGGCAGAGAGCCTGCCTGACCGCTCAGCGCCTCGGCCAGCGGTAATGTAAAGCGCCGCAGCAGCAGAGCCAACGCCAGCAGCGCCTGCGTCAGATATCCGCTCTGGAGCCGTGCCGAGAAGCGACGCCGGTTCTCGGTCATACGGCGGATGCGGCGCGCCTTGCGGCTGCCATCCTCCTCAAGCTCCCGTATGCGGGTCTCGCCCAGAGCATCAAAGGCTTCCTCTCCGGCGGACAGAACGATGGTGGCGATCAGAAGATACGTGGCCAGCAGAATAGTACCGATATAATTATCGGCAGGATCCGGGTCAGACATACGGTAAGATTTCCCCTTTCAAATTCATATGTATACCATAATACATGGTTTTGCGTAAAATGTCAACGGGTCATGTAAAGGTGTTTGTATACACGATGCCTGCGGAGACGCGGGCGATCTTCGGCCGGGTGTTGATCTCCGTCATGGATCCGTCGTCGAGCGTCGGAGGGATAAGTCAAAGACGCTTTGCCGTGCGCGCAAACTGAAAAATCCCCTCGGCATTGAGCCGAAGGGATTTTTGGTTGGCTTGGAAATTACACCGCGCGAGTGACCTTTCCGGAACGCAGGCAACGGGTGCAGGCGTACACTCTCTTAGGAGAACCGTCCACCACAGCCTTGACCCGCTTGATGTTGGGCTTCCAGGTACGGTTGGAGCGTCTGTGAGAGTGGGACACACGAATCCCGAAAGTCATGCTCTTACCGCAGAAATCACACTTTGCCATAGTTCTGCACCTCCTTCTTTATCCGGCCTTTGATACACGCCGGGGAACGACCCCGGCAAAGCAACGGGTCTATATTAGCAGGTTTTCTCAGAAAAATCAAGTCTTTTTTCCGGGATTCGCAAAAAAACTTTGAAATTTATCTCTCTTTTGCGGAAAGACTTGTATTTTTTACGAACTTTTGCTATACTTAACGAGATATACAGATTTGCGTATCGGCCGTTTCGTCGGACGCAGCGAAAGGAATTAACGCTATGATCTCCTTCTTTTTGCGCAATCGCGGCAGTCTTACGGTGTGGGATCTGCTGTTCATGCTGGTTGGCTACATGATACTGGTGCTGCTTATTTTGCCCTTTCACGAGTTTGCCCATGCGTTTGTGGCGCATAAATGCGGAGACGATACCGCTAAATGGCACGGTCGTCTGACGCTGAATCCTTTTGCCCATCTGGATTTGTTCGGTACGCTGATGCTGGTGCTGTGCGGCATCGGCTATGCCAAGCCGGTGCCGGTCAATGCCCGTAATTTCCGGCACTACAAACGGGATATGATCCTTGTGGCATTGGCGGGGCCGGCCTCCAATCTGCTGATGGCGTTTGTGGCGGCGGGAATCTATAAGATCTGCACGCTGGTAATCTTCAGCCGCACAGTGCTGACCATCTGCTATCTGGTGCTGATTCAAATCATCATGAGCGTCAATATCAGTTTGGCGGTGTTTAATCTTCTGCCCATTCCGCCGTTGGACGGTAGCCGTCTGTGGAGCACGCTCCTGCCGGGGCGCTGGGCCTATACGCTGGAGCGGTACAGCCGCCAGATTACGCTGGTGCTGTTTGTGCTGCTGCTGACCGGCGTGCTGGATCGACCGCTGACGCTGCTGAATAATCTGTTTTTCTACGGCATCGCCTGGCTGTTTCGCCTGTGATGTGTGTATAGTCGCTGGGAGTTTTGCCCAGAATAAGGATGTGCACGAATGGAAACCATCTCCTATAAGCTGCCGGTATTTGAGGGGCCGCTAGATCTGCTTCTCTATCTGGTACAGAAGCACAAACTGAATATCTATGACATTCCCATCGCCCAGGTGCTGGAGCAGTATCTGGCGGCGATCCGGCAGATGCAGGATTACGATATGGAGGTCGCCAGCGAATTTCTGGAGATGGCCGCTCGGCTGGTGTATATCAAGTCTGTGATGCTGCTGCCCCGGTATGAGGAGGAAACCGAGGAGTTTAAGCGGGAGCTCACCGGACAGCTGATCGAATATCAGCTGTGTCAGCAGATGGCACGGCGGCTGGCGGCGGACTATGTGGGCGGCGATTTGTTCGTGCGTCCGGCCGAGGAAGTGGAGCCGGATCTGATCTACCGTCGGGCGCATCAGCCGGAGGAAATGCTGGACGCCTATCTGGCGGCGGCCGGGCGGGGAAAGCGGCGTTTGCCGCCCCCGGCGCAGGCCTTCAGCGGCATCGTGTCCCGTAAGATCGTATCGGTCTCCTCCCGCATCGGTTATGTGCTGCGTCGGCTGTATACCCAGCCACGGGTGCGGTATACATCCCTGTTCGAACGGGCGGAATCCAAATCCGAGCTGGTAGCCACCTTTCTGGCGCTGCTGGAGCTGATCAAGTCCAAACGCATTTGTGTGGAGGACAGCGACGGCGGGCTGGAGATCGAGATGCGCCCCCGGGAGGAATGGGACGAGAGCATTGGGGAGGAATTTGACAGCGATACCCCGGATGAGGAGAGAGAGACCGATGGAAATTAAACAGTATCAGGCGGCACTGGAGGCTATTTTGTTTGCCAGCGGCGAGCCGGTGCCGGTGTCCCGGTTGGCGCAGGCGTTGGATTTGGATGAGGAGACCACCGGCCGCATCGCTGAAGATTGGATGCAGGATGTGAACACCCGGCAGGGCGGCATGACCGCTCTGCGGCTGGAGAACGGCTATCAGCTGTGCAGCAGCAAGGATTACGCCGCCTATGTCCGCAAGGCAATGGACATTCGCCGCAATACGCCGTTGTCTCAGGCGGCGATGGAGGTGCTGGCTATCATTGCGTATAACCAGCCGGTGACCCGCCCTTTTGTTGAGCAGGTGCGGGGTGTGGATTGCAGCGGCGTGATGCAGAGTCTGCAGCAAAAAGGTCTGATCGAGGAAAAGGGTCGGATGGACCTTCCCGGTCGGCCGCTTCTGTATGGCACGACTCTGAATTTCCTGCGGTGCTTTGGGGTCAGCTCCATTGATCAGCTGCCCCCGTTGCCGCAGAAGCAGGAGACGCCTATGGCGGAGACGACGATGGAAGAAATGCTTCGCGAGGATGAGGTCCTGCCACCGGACGCAGAATTGTTTTCGGACGAGGAGGAATGATCCGTGACGGCCGGGAGAATCGTGCTGTACAGCGTGCTGGGTCTATTGGCGTTGGCGCTGCTGCTCTTGCTGTTGCTCCTGCTGGTGCCGGTGTCACTGTGCATCTCCGGCGATTCTCCGTGGAGGGTACGGGTGCGGGTGCTGGGAATTCCGCTGACGCTCGTTCCGGCGAAGGACAAGCCCGCCAGAACTGAAAAGCGGTCGAATAAAAAGGTGAAAACCGATCGGTCCCCGTCGAAAAAGCCCTCGAAGGCAGCACAAATCAAAGAAGAACTGCGTGCCGCCTTCCGACAGGACGGCGTGGCGGCCACCGCCCGGTATTTGCAGCGACTGGCGGAGCTGGCCGGACAGGCTGCCGGGAAAATGCTGCGGGCGATCACGGTGGACCGTCTGCGTCTGCGATTGCTGGTGGTGGTGCAGGAGGATGCGGCTGAGACCGCGCTGCTGTATGGCCGTCTCAGCGGTGTTGTGTATCCGGCGGTGGCAATTTTGGAGCGGTTCATGCGAATTCGCAGACGGGATGTGCGGGTGGAGCCCGGCTTTTTGCAGACTCGTGGCCGGGTAACGGCCGATGTGCGGCTGCACGCAGTTCCGGTACGGCTGCTGTGGGCAGCGCTATGGTTTGCGCTGCGGTATTCAGAAATCAATAACCAACCGACTAAGGAGGTAAATCACAATGGCTAATCAGGTAGAAGGTTTGATGGGCGTTTCGGTGGAGAAGATCCGTCAGATGGTGGATGCGAACACGGTCGTAGGTTCGCCCATATCCCTGCCGGACGGCATCACCATTATCCCGGTATCAAAGGTGTCTTACGGGTTTGCGTCCGGCGGTTCCGACCTGCCGACGAAGAATCCCCAGGAGCTGTTCGGTGGCGGAGCCGGTGCGGGTATCAACATTACCCCGGTGGCGTTTCTCATCATCAAGAACGGCGAGACTCAGCTGCTGCCGGTGGTATCCAAACCGGATACCACGGATCGGCTGGTGTCCATGGTGCCGGATCTGATGGATATGCTGACCTCAAAAAAGAATAAAGGCGATAAAAAGGACGACATCAACTGATCGTTTCTCAGGTATGGATTCCTCCGTTTCTGCATATTCTTTGACGAAACGGAGGGATTTCCATGCGTGGAGGAAACCGATGGACGGCATTTTGGGGTGCGGCACTGCTGCTTTTCTGTGTGATGCGGCCGTTGCCTGCTCGGGCGGCGGCGCCCGGGGTGTCGTCGCTGTCGGCGGTGATCTATGAGCCGGAGAGCGGACGAGTGCTGTATGAAAAGGACGGCCATACCGCCCGCCCTATGGCCAGCACGACAAAATTGATGACGGCGCTGGTGGCCGGCGAAGCATTGGAGCCGGAGCGTTCGGTGCAGATCCCGGCGGGTACGGTGCCGGTGGAAGGAACGCAGGTAGGATTGTCCGTGGGGGAGACCGTCACGGTGCGGGATCTGCTGGCGGCACTGCTGTTGTCCTCCGGCAACGATGCAGCCAATGCGCTGGCGCTTCTGACCGCCGGGAGCTTTGAGGAGTTTGCCGTCCGCATGAACGAGACGGCTGCTCGGCTGGGCATGGCGGACAGTCATTTTGTGACGCCCTCCGGGCTGGACGCCGAGGGACACGGCGCCAGCGCCGCCGATATGGCGCGACTGGGGGCAGCGGTGCTGAAGGTGCCGCTGCTGGCAGAATTGTGTTGCAGCCGCACAGCAGCGGTAACGCTGGGAGGGCGGCATTGTACCCTCAGCAATCACAACAAGCTGTTGAAGCTCTATGACGGTTGCATCGGACTGAAAACCGGATTCACAAAAAACTCCGGACGCTGTCTTGTATCCGCCGTGGAGCGGAACGGTATCACTCTGGTCGTAGCGACTCTGAACGGCGGCGATTACTGGAATGATCATATGGCGCTGTATGAATACGGATTTTCGCTGGTGCGGCGGGAGGCGCTGCCGAATGCACCGACGGAATGCCCGATAGCCGGGGGCGTGCGGGATTCCGTTCCTTTGACGGCGACCGGAGCGGATGCGGCGGTGCTGACTGCCGGAGAGACGCTGACCGCTACGGTGGAGTTACCGGATTTTCTGTGGGCACCGGTGGAGCCCGGACAGCCGGTGGGCCGGGTGATCTATACCGCCGGCGACCGAGTGGCGGCTGTCCGCATCCTGACGGCGGCAGAGGAAGTGCCTGCCCGGCCGGTGCCGGGCTTCGGCGTTCGGTTTTGCCGCCATTTGATCCAATTAACCGAAGCCTTGCTGGGCGGGTAATTCAACATAGGAGAAATGGAATATGGCAATGGTACGACTGCAAAAACTGCTGTCTGAGAGGGGAGTGGCTTCACGCCGTAAGGCGGAGGAACTGATCGCCGCGGGACATGTAAAGGTGAACGGGCGCGTGGCCTCACTGGGGGACAAGGCGGACGAGCACAAGGACGTCATCCATGTGCGGGGAAAGAAGATCGGCGGCGCGGTAGCGCCGGTATATATTGCATTGCATAAGCCTCGTGGGTATATCACCACTCTGAAGGATGAGCAGGGACGCAAATGTGTGCAGGAACTGGTGGCCAACGTCGGCGTGACCGTGTTCCCGGTGGGGCGGCTGGATCGCGAAAGTGAGGGGCTGCTCCTGTGCACTAACGACGGCGACTTCGCCAACGCTGTGATGCACCCCTCCACTCATGTGCCCAAGCTTTATCGTGTGACCTTGCGTTCCCCTCTGACGGATGAACAGAAGCTGAAATTTGAGGAGGGCATTTTGCTGGATGGACGCAAGACCTCTCCGGCGGAGATACGAGTGATATCCAGTGAGCCGGGACGGTGCGTGGTAGAAATCACCCTGTTTGAAGGACGTAACCGCCAGATCCGGCGGATGTGCGAGGCGCTGGGGCTGGAGGTGGCGCGTCTGCGCCGCACCGCCGTGGGCGGTGTGCGGCTGGGAATGCAGCCGGTGGGCAGTTGGCGCTATCTCACCCCCAGAGAGGTACGGGAGCTGGTGATGGCTACCGGATCGGCGCAAAAAATAGCCGCAGATTATATCAAAAGCGGGAGGGAACCGGATCGTGATTACCATTTTACCCGCCGATAAGGCATTTTTACAGTCTATTGAGGCTCCGGCCGATACCGAGGCGATGGTGCTGCGGGATAGTAGCGGCGCGGCGCTTGGCCATGCTCTGTTCCGGGTTTCCGGGGACGAGACGGAAATATTGCGTGTGGAAACGGACGAGCCCTTGATGATCGAAGCACTCATCCGTTCGGTGCTGAATGCCGGAGACTGCCGGGGGGCTGTGACCGGTGTCTGTCGGCTGAAATCGCTGGCTCCGGTGCTGAAACGGTTGGAGTTTGCTCCGGCGAATGGCCGCTACGAGGTTTCCATTGACGCGTTTTTCCGTTCCGGTTGCCAGCATGAGAACGGCCAAACAAAATAATGGACCGTGATTGTCCCTTGGGGGTCGTAAAGCCGGAACATCCGCACGATATTTGGCTACCGGGCGGCTTTCATTTTGACGGACATACCTATGGGAGCGGCAATGCCTTAACTGCGGTCAAGTCGGTGGAGTCATAACCGCGTATCGAAAGTATGAGGAGCCGTTTTGACGTATCAAGTGAAAAAATCTCAAAAAACTGCTGAAAACCCCTTGCCAAATCCTTGTCAATCGCATATAATACAGGTAATATGGAGAATATGGGGTTTTGCAAAACCTCTGATTTCGGAAAGGATTGAGTTGTATATGAAAAAGTTTCAGATCACGGTAAACGGCAATGCGTACGATGTTGAGGTAGAGGAGATCGGTGCGACCGCGCCGGCGACTGCTCCCGCGGCAGCTCCGGTTGCTGCTCCTGCCGCGCCCTCCGCTCCGGCAGCGGCCGGCGCCAACGATGTGCTGTGCCCCATGCCCGGCACCATCGTGGATGTAAAGGTGCAGGTAGGCAGCGTGGTGAAGCAGGGCGATGTGCTGGTAGTGTTCGAGGCCATGAAGATGGAGAACGAGATCATGGCGGCTGCCGACGGCACGGTGACGGCTGTGTATGTCAACAAAGGTGACTCCGTAGAGTCCGGAAAGGTGCTGCTCAGCCTGAACTGAGCGGCACGCTGACATCACTGGAAAGGATGAATTCTTTTGGCTAAAAAAATCGGGATTACCGAAACCGTGCTGCGGGACGCGCACCAATCGCTGATCGCTACCCGTATGTCTACGGCAGAGATGCTGCCGGCACTGGAGCCGCTGGATAAGATTGGTTTTCATTCCATCGAGTGCTGGGGCGGCGCTACCTTTGACGCCTGCCTGCGGTTTCTGGATGAAGACCCTTGGGAGCGCCTGCGCACGCTGAAAAAACATATGCCCAATACTCCGTTGCAGATGCTGTTCCGGGGGCAGAATATGTTGGGCTATCGGCACTATGCCGACGATGTGGTCGAGTATTTTGTGCAGAAGTCTGTGGCGAATGGCATTGATGTTATCCGCATCTTTGATGCGTTGAATGACATCCGCAATCTGCAGACCTCTATCAACGCAGCGCGCAAGGAAAAAGGCGCTCATGTGCAGGTGGCGATTTCTTACACCACCAGCCCGGTGCATAATATCGAGTATTTCGTGCAGTATGCGAAGCAGCTGGAGGAGGCGGGTGCCGACTCCATTTGTGTGAAGGATATGGCGGGTTTGCTGCTGCCTCAGAGCACCTATGATCTGGTAAAGGCGCTGAAAGAGAATGTGAAGCTGCCGATTCAGATTCACTCCCATTTCACTGCCGGTATTGCCGATATGGTGCTGCTCAAGGCCATTGAGGCGGGCGCGGATGTGGTGGACACCGCTCTG
>CAKUAQ010000054.1 GCA_934636435.1 uncultured Eubacteriales bacterium | reverse complement strand
CGGTGGCCGTCCAGCCGGTTCTGTGCACCTCGGAGAATTGCCAGATGAGCCACAGATGCGAAAAGCCCTCCAGTCCCCGCAGGGCGTCCGGGTTGCGGTAGTCCGGCTCGAACACCACGGCGGCCTCCAGCTCCGTCACCACCCCACTCTGGCGGGGGATGCCGAATTTATCGGGGAAATCCGTACGGATCCGGGCGATGGGAATGCAGCTCAACGATGTCACGGCTGTTTCTCCCGTCGTCCCGTACGCCGGGTCGCCTGCCGCCGGGTGTGCGCCTGGGACAGCAGACGTTTCTGCTCCTCCTCAGACAACCGGCGAAAAGCCTCCAGCAGCTCTGCCTCCCGGGGGGTCAGCCCCGAGCGGTCGGTGTTGTCCTCCAACACCCCGTCGGCACCGGCGGGAAAATCCTCCTGCCCCAGCAGGCAGTCAACGGTGACATGAAACAACCGGGCCAGCGCCAGCAGGCTCTCCTGATCCGGGTTGGCGCGCGCCGTCTCGTACTTGGTATAGGTGGTGCGATGGATGCTCAGTGCGTCGGCAACCTCCTGCTGTGTCATACCGCTTTGCTGGCGCAATCGGCGCAGACGGGCGGGAAATGCTGCCAGCCGGTCCTCTGTCTCCATAAGAAGCCATCCTCTCTGCATACCGATTACGGCATGATCCTGTCGGTAATACGTGGATACGTTTCCGGTGATCCCCGGCTTTTGCACCGCAGCGGGACAGAGCGGAGACCGCCACCGTATACGGTTCGGCACAGACCGCTTCGTGCAACCAACGGTACATCGGGATACACTAATACCATAATACCATGAATGCGTAGAAAGTACAATCAGTAAACCTCCTCTCGGTATGTGATAATTCTTCACATACAAGACTGCGTAAGAGTTTACACGGTCGAATGACCGGTTGAATTTTATTCCGTAAGCTGATATACTGTTGGATATAGAGATAACACAGCGCGGCCCGTGACGGCGGCCGCGCCGCAAACAGAGCCGGCCGGGCGGACGTACCCGCCGCAGATCGAATGAGCATGGAGGCTGAGGGACATATGAAAGAAACTGCCGGAATACATACGGCGGCCGGAACGGGGAGACCCGGCTGGATCGCTCCGGTGATCGCCGGGGTTGCGGCTGCCGCATTGGCGGCGGGGTCGGTTTGGGGCGTGGGCGTCTGGCTGCGGCGGCAGGCGCGACCCGCGGGGACGTCGACAGCGTCGGCGGTGAGCGTGGACAGTGCGCCGCCTGCCATCACGCAGACGACGACCGCCGCGGCGGAAACCACCACGGAAACGGTCACGACCACCACCCGTAGCCGCGCCGCCTCCCGGACCTACCCGAAGGTGCAGGCGCCTGCCCCGGTGCAGCCGCCGTCGGATCCCAAGCAGGAACAGGTGGAGCGTCCCGACCAGTCATCGGAAGCCGATCATATAACGCTGGAGCAGATACGGCAGGAGCTGGGCGGCGCCGGAAAGCTCCTGGGCGTGGATGTGTGGCGCAAGACGGCCGCCGACACCCCCATCGACTGGCAGAAGGTCAAGGCGTCGGGGATCACCTTTGCCCTCATCCGGGTTGGCGGACGCTCCTATGGGACCGATCCGGAGAACGGAGGTATCTATGAGGATACCAAATTCGACGAAAACATCCGGGGCGCCATCGCCGCCGGAATTCAGGTGGGGGTGTATTTCTTCTCATCGGCGATCACCGAGACCGAGGCGCTGGAGGAGGCGCAGTTTGTGCTGGACAGGATCGAGCCGTACCGGGAGCACATCACCTGGCCGGTAGCCTACGACTTTGAGGTGTTTGACACCGGGCGGGTGAAGCTGTGTCTGGAGCCGCCGGAGAATCCTACCGAGCACCAGAAAAAGCTCCTGGCCACCAAGGACCGCGTCACCTCCTATACGGATGTCACCGATAACGCCATCGCTTTCATGGAATACATCATCCAGGCGGGGTATACGCCCATGCTGTATACCTATCGGAACACCCTGTGGCGGCAGTTTGAGACCGGACGGATGGGAAAATACCGCATCTGGATGGCGCAATACGTCAATCAGCTGTCCTCGAAGCGGTACGGCGGCCCCCATGCCATATGGCAATGCGCCAGCAACGGGCAGATCGACGGCATCACCGGGCCGGTGGATGTCAACATCGCCTACGATGATCTGTATCGGTGCACCGAGCCGTATGTGCAGGAGCCAAAGTGGCCGGTGACCATGGAATTTGAGCGGGTGGAGGACACGGTGGCGGCCACCTCCGACCATCTGGGGCTGCGCCTGTCGCCGGATGCGGCGCTGCCCAACCGCTACGGTACCGGACACCGGGGGCAGCGGTTCCGCCGCACCGGCATCAACGTGGAAAAGGGCTGGTCGCGGATCGTGCTGCGGGACGGCACGGTGGTGTACGTTTTCAACGATTATCTGACCGATCCCATTGAGGAAAAACCGCCCGAAAGCAGCGGGCCGTCCGATAAAAAATAAAAATTTCCGAAAAAGGGATTGACAAACGCCGCTGCATTGCATAATATTGAAGGGCAGAAAGGTCAAGGGCCTTTCGACAATAACTACGCTCCGGGGTCGTTCCCTTGGCCGACGGGGCTTCGGAAGGATGAATGGGGATTATGGTGTTTGAAAAGCTGAAAGCGATCCTGGCATCGCAGTTCGAAGTGGATCCGGAATCCATCACGGCGGAGACGGATATTGTGGACGATCTGGGCGCGGATTCTCTGGATCTGGTGGATATGCTCATGTCGCTGGAGGACGAATTCAATATCGGCGAGGTGCCGGACGAGATGATCGAGAAGATCCACACCGTGGGTCAGCTGGTTTCGTATATCGAAGAGAACATGTAATGACCGCCGTTGCGGACGGTATAGGGGCAGAGGGCTTCTCTGCCCCTTTTTGTCGGAAAGGGGGCGCGGGTATGCGCGTCGTACCCATGGCACAGGAGCATATCCAGGCGCTGGCGGCCCTCGAGAGCGCCTGCTTTGCCGTCCCCTGGTCGGCAGCGGCGCTGGCGGAGGAGCTGGAAAACCCCCATGCCGCCTTTCAGGTGGCGGTGGATGAGACCGGCCGTGTGCTGGGCTATGTGGGCTGCTACTGCGTGGCGGATGAGGGGCAGATCGCCAATGTGGCGGTGGCGCCCGCCGCCCGGCGGCGGGGAGTGGCGCGGGCGCTGCTGGCGGCGCTGGATCGGCTGGCGCGGGAACGGAACCTATGCCGCCTGACGCTGGAGGTGCGGGTGTCCAACGCGCCCGCCGTCGCGCTCTATGAGGGCGCGGGTTTTGTCCGGGACGGGGTGCGTCCCGGATTCTATCGGCTGCCCCGGGAGGACGCCGCCATCTATTCCAGATACTACGCGAAGGTATGAGGTGCGTAAATTATGTACATATTGGGGATCGAATCCTCCTGCGATGAGACGGCTGCGGCTGTGGTGGAGGACGGCCGGCGGGTGCTGTCCAATGTGGTGGCCTCTCAGGTGGAGGAGCACCGGCTCTACGGCGGTGTGGTGCCGGAAATCGCCAGCCGCCGCCACGCGGAGGCCATCAGCGGGGTGGTGCGGCAGGCGCTGGAGCAGGCGGGGAAAACGCCGGCGCAGCTGGACGGCATCGCCGTCACCTATGCCCCCGGGCTGATCGGGGCGCTGCTGGTGGGGGTGGGCTTTGCCAAGGGGCTGGCGCTGGCCACAGGCAAGCCGCTGATCCCCACCCACCACCTGCGCTCCCATATCGCCGCCAATTATCTGGCGCATCCGGAGCTGGAGCCACCCTTTCTGTGTCTGGTGGTGTCCGGCGGACACAGCCACATCGTGAAGGTGGAGGATTACACCCGTTTTCGGGTGATCGGCCATACCCGGGACGATGCGGCGGGGGAATGCTATGATAAAGCCGCTCGGGCGATGGGGATGCCCTATCCCGGCGGCGTAGCGCTGGATCGGCTGGCGGCAGAGGGGGATCCCCAGACTTATACGCTGCCCCGCCCCCGGGTGGAGGGCAGTCCCTACGATTTCAGCTTTTCGGGACTGAAAACGGCGGTGATCAACCTGCTGCATAACGCGCAGCAAAAGGGCGAGACGGTGAATCAAGCTGATCTGTGCGCCAGCTTCCAGCACCGGGTGACGGAGATGCTGGTGGAGAACACCCTGCGCGCTGCCGCCGATACGGGGGCGCACACGATCGTGCTGGCGGGGGGCGTCTCTGCCAATTCCGGGCTGCGTGCCGGGATGGAGACGGCGTGCGCCCGGGCGGGCTATCGGCTGTTTGCACCGCCCCTGTCCCTGTGCGGGGATAACGGGGCGATGGTGGCGGCACAGGGCTATTATGAGCTGCTGGCGGGACATACTGCCGGAATGGAGCTGAACGCGTCGGCGACCATGAGCATTGAATAAGCGAACCGGCGGGGCCGGGCCCCGGTGGCCATACATCCAGAGGAGCGGGAGGAAGAGCGCATGACCAATATATTTGACATCACAGCCTTCGGCGCGGTGGGGGACGGGCGCACCGACTGCACCGCGGCGGTGCAGGAGGCCATCGAGGCGGCGTCCGGCTGCCGGGGGAAGGTGACAGTGCCGCCGGGCGTATACATGGTGGGGCATCTCCGTCTCTACGGACAGGGTGTGTCGCTGGAGGGGTGCGCCGCATGGAGCTATCGCTCCGATGGCGCGTCGGTGTTCCGGCTCAATACCGCCGATACCGATTCGATGATCGATATCAGCGGCGCGTTCGGCTGCGTTATCCGGGGGATGTGCCTGGACGGCTGCCGGCTGGGCAAAAACGTTCACGGCGTTAAGCTGTGGTGGGAGAAGTATAACGGCGGCAGCGAGGAGGATACCCCCACCGTCGACGATTGCCGCATCGGCAATTTTTCCGGCGACGGACTGCATTTCGCCCACGTCTGGTGCTTCTCGGTGCGTCATTCCATGCTGCACGGCAACGGCGGCGCCGGACTGTATATCGACGGCTGGGATGCGTTCATTCTCGATAACTGGTTTTCGAACAACGGCGGGGGCGGCATCCGGGGCGGCCCGATCGTATCCTCCGTCACCTGCACCGGCAACCGGGTGGAGTGGAACCGCCGGGGCGGATTCGTGTTGCCCCATGGCGACAGCTATAACATCACCGGCAATTTCTTCGACCGCAGCTTCGGCCCGGCGTTGGAGCTGGGCGCCGCGGACGGTGGGGTAAGCCTGGTGACGGTGACCGGCAATGTGTTCCGCCGCAGCGGGGCGCACCCGGAGGGGGAGCCCTTTGCGGATGCGGATATGAGCTGCCATGTGCGGATGCGCCATTGCACCGGCACGGTGGTGACCGGCAACACCATGCGGGTGGGACGCAACGACGGCGGCGGCGGTGTGCTCAGCCCCGATCGCAGCTTTATTATTGAGGGCTGCCGGGAGTGTGTGATCAGGGATAATGTCATGCAGCGGGGCGCATTGGTGGCAAATCTGGATGTGCGGGGCGAAAACCCTCAGTGTCTGATCGCGGATAATGTGGGCAGTCTGGCGGAGCCGGAGGGATGAACCGTCCCGTACCCCGCTCGACGAGCAAAAACAGAAGCGGCTCTTTGTGAAAACTTCACAGAGAGCCGCTCTATTTGTAAACTTTTTTCCGAAAAATCCTTTCGGGGATTGCAAAAAGCGGCCGTATCGCCTATAATAGCAGAAGAAACGTGCAAAAGCAGGAGGATTTCTCTATGGATACATTTAACGAACAAATTGTGCAAAAGAAAAAAACAGCCGGTGAATACGCCATCATCGTGGCCACGGTGATAGGGCTGCTGGTGCTGGTCGCGGTGATGCTGGTCATTCCGCTGGTGATGATTCTGGTGGCGGCGGCGGGCTTCGGCGCTTACTATCTCATCACCGCGCAGAATAAGGAATTCGAATATTCCGTGACCAATGGGGACATTGATATTGACACCATCATCGGCCGCCGTAAGCGCAAGCGCATCGTGTCCGTGACCGGGAAAAAGGTGGAGCGGCTGCTGCCCTTTGAAAACGGACGGTTCCGGGAGGCGGACTATCAGCGGGTGGTGATGGCGGCTCCCTCCATGAACGAGCCGGAGCTGTGGTATTTCACCTATCACAGCAAGAAGAACGGCCACACCGCCGTGGTGTTTCAGCCGGATAACCGGGTGCTGAGCGCCCTTTACAGTGGCTTGCAGACCACCGTGCGGCTGGAGACCGACCGGGCGCTGCGGGAAAAGGGGATCACGGTGGAGAAAAACCGTAGCTCCCACGGGATCGGGTGACGCTGAAAACTATGAGCGCCGCTGCTGGTATTCAGCGGCGGCGCTCATTCATATCGGGAGGGACGCAGGGTGAAACAGGCAACAGCCGCGGATATGCGGCGGATTGAGGCGTTGGCGGTGCAAGCGGGGGATAGCTATGCCGATTTGATGGAGCGGGCCGGGCAGGCGGCTGCCGCCCGGATGCAGCGGCTGACCCCCGAAGGAGCGGTCGTGGTGATCTGCGGTAAGGGCAATAACGGCGGCGACGGGTTTGTGATCGCCCGGGCGCTGGCGGCGGTGCGCCCGGTGACGGTGATCCTGGCGGTCGGACAGCCCGCCACCGAGGATGCCCGCCGGGCGTTCTCACTGCTGCCGGAGACGGTGGCGGTGCTGGAATATGCCGGAGAGCCGTATGTGTGCCACAGCGCGGTGCGGCAGGCGGCGGTGCTGGCGGACTGTCTGTACGGCATCGGATTCCGGGGGGAACTGCCCGCCGGGATTCGCCCTCTGATCGAGCAGATGGCGCTGTCCACGGCGGTGAAATACGCCATCGACCTGCCCAGCGGCGTGTCCGCCGATTCCGCCGTGGCGGCGGACGGGACCCCGGCGGCGGACGTGACCCTCACCATGACTGCGGAAAAGGTGGGCTGTGCCGCTCCGGAATGCGGCCGGGTGGAGGTGCTGGATATCGGAATTCCGGCGGCGATCGCAGAGACAGTTCTGAAGCCGGAAAACCCGGAAAACCCGGAAAACCCCGCCGGAGTGGGATGGATCACCGAGGACTATGTGCGCCGATGCATCCGTCCACGTCCGGCGGACAGCCATAAGGGCACCTTCGGCCGGGTGCTGCTCTGGTGCGGCAGCCGGGGCATGGCGGGGGCCGCGATGCTGTGCGCCCGGGGGGCGCTGCGGTGCGGCGCAGGGCTGGTGGAGCTGGCGATTCCGGAATCCCTCTATCCGATACTGGCTCCCGCGCTGCCGGAGGCGATATTCCTGCTGCTGCCGGAGCAGAAACCGGGAGTGTTGGCGCCGGAGGCGCTCCCCCGGTTGCTGGCGGCGGCGGAAAAAGCGACCGCCGTGGTGGTCGGCTGCGGATGGGGTCATCCGGAAAACGGGGCGGAATGGCTGAAAGCACTGCGGCGGCACTGCGCGTGTCCGCTGGTGCTGGATGCGGATGGCATAAATGCCATCACGCCGCATATGCTGTTAGAGGATACAGCCTCCGCTCCTGCGGTTCTGACCCCCCATCCGGGGGAGATGGCCCGGCTGCTGGGAATTGCCACCGGAGAGGTACAGCAGCGCCGGGAGGAGATCGCCCGCCGTTTCGCGGATACCTATGGGGTGACGCTGGCGCTCAAGGGACATCACACGCTGGTGGCGGCACCGGAGGGGCCGCTCCTCCGCAATCCCACCGGCAACCCCGGCATGGCCACCGGCGGCAGCGGCGACGTGCTGGCGGGGATGATCGGCAGTCTGGCGGCGCAGGGACTGACGCCTTTTGAGGCGGCGTCCTGCGGCGTATGGCTCCATGGGGCCGCCGGGGATGCGGCCGCCGCCCGTCTGTCCCAGCACAGCATGCTGCCCTCGGATCTGGTGGGGGAATTGGGAGGCCTGTTTCTGAAATTTGAGAAATAGGAGCCTGTATTATGAAACGGATCGGCGTGTTGCTCATGATCGGATGTATGTGCGCTATGCTGCTCGGCGGCTGCGGCAGCGGCAGCTCAAAACCGGTGCAGCCGGTGACCGACGGATTTTCCTGCCGGATGGAGGCCACTTATGGCGATATGACGGTGGCGGGGACGCTGACCTGCCCTGATAAGGAGACATTGCGGCTGCAATTCGAGCAGCCAGCGTCCCTCAGCGGGGTCACACTGGGATATGACGGCGCTGGGATCACCATGGAGCTGGCGGGCATGAGCCTTCGACTGGACCCGGAAAAGGTGCCCCAGAGCGCCCTCATACGGCTGCTGGCAAGCGTGCTGGCCGCTACTCCCTCCGGCGGACAGTGGACGGACGAGGGATACGCGGTCACAGGGCAGATCGGCGACCGGGCGTATACGCTGGTGTTCGATGCGGCCACCGGCATGCCGGATCAGCTGTCGGTGCCGGAGGATGGATTGCAGGCGAAATTCACCAGCCAGATTGCCGCATAGACGAGGGCGCTGCCGCATCGGTGCCGTCTCTGAAAGTCGGCGGCGCTGCCCTCCGGAATTTGCGCCGGACGGCCGTTCCCGGGCCGAAAGCGGCCGCGGATATACGATTTTTTGTCTGCGAAGCTGCCTGCCGCCGGGTGCGGCAAGACCGAATACCCCACGCCGCCGGATGATGCTGAGATCCGGCGGCGCACTTTTTTACCCGGGTGCATATACTGAAAATGAGGCGGACAGGCTGTTTTTTCCATCGGGGAGAATAAACGCACGGTTTCTGCCCATACTTCCGGTGTAAAGGAGCGTGGGAGCACATGACAGTACATCGGGGAGACATTTACTATGCCGACCTCAGTCCGGTGGTCGGCTCGGAGCAGGGTGGCATTCGGCCGGTGCTGATCGTTCAGAACGACGTGGGCAACCGGTTCAGCCCCACCGTGATCGCCGCCGCCATCACCAGCCAGCAGGGCAAAACGCCCCTGCCCACCCACATCCGGCTCCAGGCCGCCGGCAGCGGGCTGGCCCGGGATTCCATCGTGCTGCTGGAGCAGATCCGTACCCTGGACAAGCGGCGGCTCAAGGAGCATATGGGTCGGCTGGATGAGGTGTCCATGAATCGGGTAGACCGCGCTCTGCAGGTGAGCTTCGGGCTGAACGCCGGCGCCGAGCTGCGGGAAACGCAGGTGAACTGACCGCTCCGGGATTTTCGCAGAGCTTGGCGAAAATCCCGGAATTTTTTTTGCGCCGGTGTTGGCTTTTGCGGAAAAATATGCTATGATACAGTGTAAACGTATATATAGCAGAAAAACGGAGGGTTCGCCCATGATATGGCATAGCCACACGGCAGAAGAAGCGCTGGCGGAGCTGCACAGCGACCGGCAAGCGGGACTCACCACCGAGGAAGCGTCCCGGCGGCTGAAGGAATACGGTAAAAACCGACTGGAGGAGGGCGCGCCGGTCAGCCTGTTCCGTCGGTTCCTGGGGCAGCTGAAGGACGGCATGGTGATCATTCTGATGATTGCCGCCGCCGTTTCGCTGGCGGTGTGCCTGTATGACCACTATATCAACGGCAAGCCCGCCGACTGGATCGACCCGGTGGTGATCGTGGCCATCGTATTGCTCAACGCCGTGCTGGGGGCGGTGCAGGAGAGCCGCGCCGAGGCGGCGTTGGCGGCGCTGCGGGATCTGTCGGCACCCAATGCCCGGGTGCGCCGGGACGGGACGGTTACCACCGTCCCTGCCGACACGCTGGTGCCGGGGGATGTGGTGGAGCTGGAGGCGGGCGATCTGGTGCCGGCGGATTGCCGGCTGCTGGAGGCGCATTCCCTGCGCTGCAACGAATCCGCTCTCACCGGCGAGAGCGTCCCGGCGGAAAAGGCTGCCAGCCCGGTGTATGACGATATCACGGTGCTGGCGGATCGCACCAATATGCTGTATGCCGGCTGCGCTGTCACCGATGGCAAGGCGCTGGGGCTGGTGGTGGCCACCGGAATGCAGTCGGAGATGGGGCACGTGGCCACGCTGCTGAAAGGGGAGGACGAGGACGCCACCCCGCTGCAGCGGAATATGGCGCAGCTGAGCAAATATCTGGGGCTGGGCGCTCTGGCGGTGTGCGGAGTCATTTTTCTGGTGGGTCTTTGCTTTAAGCTGCCGCTCCTGTCCATGTTCATGACCGCCGTCTCGCTGGCGGTGGCGGCGATCCCGGAGGGGCTGCCCGCCATCGTCACCATCGTGCTGGCGTTGGGGGTGCAGCGGATGGTGGAAAAGCACGCCATCATCCGCCGTCTGCCGGCGGTGGAAACCCTGGGCTGCGCGTCGGTCATCTGCTCGGATAAGACCGGCACCCTTACCCAGAACCGGATGACTCTGCGGC